>NZ_JBGCCR010000006.1:0-306712 GCF_041262485.1 Streptacidiphilus sp. BW17
CGGCGCGCGTTCCCAACCCGCCCCCGGGGTCGTCGGTGGGGGTGGGGGGGGTCGGGCCCGCCCGGGGGGGGGGGGGGGGGCGGGGGGGGGGGGGGCCCCCCCCCGGGGGGGGGGGGGCGGGGGCCCCCCCCCCCACTGTTTCGGACAGCTCTGTTCAGCTCGTCGTCAGGTGACCGGGATCACCTCAGTGCTCGTCGGCTCCTGCAGTCGCCGGGGTGGACGTGAGGCGACCGCTCTCGTCCTGTATCTCAGCGGCGATCTTCTTCAGCTCCGGCTCGAACTTACGGCCGTGGTGAGCGCAGAAGAGCAGCTCGCCGCCGGATGCCAGCACGACCCGGAGGTACGCCTGGGCGCCGCAGCGGTCGCAGCGGTCGGCAGCGGTCAGCGGGGTCACGGGGGTGAGAACGTTAGTAGTCACGTCGCCTCTTCTCTAGCTCGACGAGCTGTCTTACCAGGGTCAACATCCAACCAGTCTGGATTCGTTCCCGCTCGGTCTTTCTTTTTCGCGAGCGGTGGTTCCGGGGCTTGGCGGGTGGAGACGGCGGTCGTCGGTGGTGATGCTGTCTCGTGTTGCGTTGTTGTAGTGGAGGACGTGCCCGGAGCGCGAACGGTTCATGCCTGCCGCCGTCAGTGACCTTTGCTTCACTCGAACGTGTTATCGAACGCTCGTGCGAGGTGCGCGTAGCATAAGCCACGACGAGTGGGACGCAATAGCCCCAGCCCACGCACCGGTAGCCTGCACTCCGGCAGCATTGTTGCCATGGTGCCTTGGCACACCCGGTGGAAGCCAGGGAATGTGTCTTTGTTCGCAGCCAGCAGAAGTCGAAAAAAGAAGACGCAGAGTAGAGGAGCACCACGCGCGTGACCGCCGAACCCACCTTGCCCGCCAGCGCTCAGAAGGACGGGTCCAACTACACCGCGCGGCACCTCCTCGTTCTCGAGGGCCTGGAGGCGGTCCGGAAGCGCCCCGGCATGTACATCGGGTCGACCGACAGCCGGGGCCTGATGCACTGCCTGTGGGAGATCATCGACAACTCGGTCGACGAGGCGCTGGCCGGTGTCTGTGACCGGATCGAGGTGCTGCTGCACGCCGACGGTTCGGTCGAGGTCCGTGACAATGGTCGAGGCATCCCGGTCGACATCGAGCCCAAGACGGGGCTGTCCGGCGTCGAGGTCGTGATGACCAAGCTGCATGCCGGCGGCAAGTTCGGCGGCGGCTCGTACGCCGCCTCCGGTGGTCTGCACGGCGTCGGCGCCTCCGTGGTGAACGCGCTGTCGGCGCGCCTGGACGTCGAGGTGGACCGCGGTGGCCACACCCATGCGATCAGCTTCCGGCGGGGCACCCCGGGCGAGTTCAAGGGCGACGGCCCCGACGTCGACTTCACCCCGGCCAACGGTCTGACCAAGGCCAAGAAGGTGCCGCGCGGTCGCACCGGCACGCGGATCCGCTACTGGGCGGACCGGCAGATCTTCCTCAAGGACGCCAAGCTCTCGCTGGAGAACCTGTACAGCCGGGCGCGGCAGACGGCCTTCCTGGTGCCCGGGCTGACCATCGTGGTCCGGGACGACCGGGCGGTCGACGGTGCGCCGGTCGACGAGCAGGTGTTCCACTTCGAGGGCGGCATCACGGAGTTCTGCGAGTTCCTGGCTCCGGACAAGCCGGTCTGTGACACGCTGCGGCTGAGTGGTCACGGTACGTTCAAGGAGACCGTGCCGGTCCTGGACGACCTGGGCCACATGACCCCGACGGAGGTCGTGCGCGAGCTCGGCGTCGAGATCGCGCTGCGCTGGGGCACGGGTTACGACACCACCATGCGCTCGTTCGTGAACATCATCGCCACCCCCAAGGGCGGCACCCACGTGGCCGGGTTCGAGCGGTCGATCACCAAGACGTTCAACGAGGCGCTCCGGGCCGCCAAGCTGCTGCGTGTCGCCGAGGACGACGTCGTCAAGGACGACGTCCTCGAGGGCCTGACCACCGTGGTCACCGTGCGGCTGGCGGAGCCGCAGTTCGAGGGGCAGACCAAGGAGGTGCTCGGCACCTCTGCCGCGCAGCGGATCGTCGCCGCCGTGGTGGCCAAGGAGCTGAAGGAGTTCCTGACCTCCACCAAGCGGGACGCCAAGGCCCAGGCCCGCACGGTGATGGAGAAGGTCGTTGCCGCAGCGCGGACGCGTGTGGCGGCGCGTCAGCACAAGGACGCGCAGCGCCGGAAGACGGCGCTGGAGACCTCGTCGCTGCCCGCCAAGCTGGCGGACTGCCGCAGCGACGACGTGGACCGCAGCGAGCTGTTCATCGTCGAGGGGGACTCGGCGCTCGGCACCGCGAAGGTCGCCCGGAACTCGGAGTTCCAGGCGCTGCTGCCGATCCGCGGCAAGATCCTGAACGTGCAGAAGGCGTCCGTCTCCGACATGCTCAAGAACGCCGAGTGTGCGGCGATCATCCAGGTCATAGGGGCCGGCTCGGGCCGCACCTTCGACATCGACCAGGCGCGCTACGGCAAGGTCATCATGATGGCCGACGCCGACGTCGACGGCTCGCACATCCGCACGCTGCTGCTCACCCTGATGCACCGTTACATGCGGCCGATGGTCGAGGCCGGGCGGGTGTTCGCGGCGGTGCCGCCGCTGCACCGGCTCGAACTGATCAACCCGCGCAAGGGCCAGGAGAAGTACGTCTACACGTACTCCGACAACGAGCTGCGGAACACCTCGCTGGAGCTGCAGCGCAAGGGTCAGCGCTGGAAGGAGCCGATCCAGCGCTACAAGGGTCTGGGCGAGATGGACGCCGACCAGCTGGCCGAGACGACCATGGACCCGCGCCACCGCATCCTGCGCCGGATCAACCTCGGCGACCTGGACGCGGCGGAGAAGACCTTCGACCTGCTCATGGGCAACGACGTCGCGCCCCGCAAGGAGTTCATCGTCGACTCCGCCGCGCTGCTGGACCGCTCCCGCATCGACGTCTGAGCAGGAGCGGGTGGGGACGCGATCCCACGTCCACCCGGGGGTGGAGAGGCGGCCGACGCCGCTTCTCCACCCCCGTCTCCATCCCTGCGCCGAGGTCCGACGGGCCGGTGATCCGTAGTTTCGGAGGTGTCAGCGGGACCCACCCGCAGCCGCCGGACAGGAGACGTGAGATGCCCGCCCTTGCGAACGTTGTCGTGATCATCGCGGTGGTCGGCTTCGTGCTGTTCCGCCAGTTCCAGCCCCGGCTGGTGAACAGCAACCCGCGCAAGCTGCTGATCATCCCGGCCGTCCTGGCCTACATGGCCCTGCGGGACCCGCACCTGCTCGACCCCCACCACCGGGCGCTGTCGGCGGGCTTCCTGATCGTCGGCGTGGTGCTGGAGATCGGTATGGGCGCCGCCTGGGGCTTCACCACCCGGATCTGGCGCGACGCCGACGGGTCGATCTGGGCCAAGGGCACCAAGGCCAGCTTCTTCGCCTGGATCGGCATGGTGGTCGTCCGGATCGCCCTCTTCGCCGGGGCCGCCGCGTTCGGCGTCTCGCAGGGACAGGCCGGGATCCTGCTGTCGCTGGCTGCGCTGCTGCTGGTCCGTGGCATGGTGGTGACCTGGCGGTCCCGGGAGTTCGGCGCGGCGTACGGTAGCCCCGTCGCGGCGCTGTGACCGCCCCGGTCGCGGCACGGGCCTGGGGATCCCGGTGGGCGTCCGCAGTCCGGACGTCCAAGGCCCGGCCCCTCGACGCCCGGACCGCCGACGGCCGGACCGTCGAGGCCCGGACTCCCCGAGCCCGGACCGCCGACGCCACGGAGAACAGGACACCTGACGTGGAAAGCTGGACCGACTGGCCCTCACGGGAGGCGATCTCCCGCGAGGGCCTCGCCACGGGTCGCCGCACAGTGGGGGTCGGCGCGCGCCTCCTGGGTTTCGGGTTCGCGCTCTGGTTCACCTTCCGGAACCCGGTCGAGCCGATGACGGCCGCCAGGGTCGTCACCATCGTCCTGGTGATACTGGCCGGTGGCCTGGGCTTCTGGGGCGCGGTCCAGTTCGCCAAGCGCAGGAACGCGGCGGGGACGCTGATCTGTCTCGCCGTCACCTTGGCACAGGCGATCGTCCTCTCCGTCGACGGGGCGCCCGTTCTGGGGCTGGTGACGATGTGCATCATCGCGATCCGGTCGGTGCAGCAGCTGCCGTTGATCTTCGCCGCGCCGATCGTGATCCTGGGCGGGTCGATCTTCGTCGTGGTCGCCCCTCTCGGGTACTCGAGCTGGGGCAACCTGATCACCGTCTTCGGCCTCGGCGTGCTCGGTTACGTCACCCGGCAGGACTGGGAGGCCCGGGCGCAGACCCAGCGCACGCTCGCCCAGGAGCGCGCGCTGCGCACCGTCGAGGCGGAGTCGGCGGCACTGGCCGAACGGAGCAGGATCGCCCGCGAGATCCACGACGTGCTGGCACACAGTCTCTCAGCCCAGCTGGTGCACCTGGAGGCGGCACGGCTGATGCTGGACAGCGGCGCGGAGCGCGACCAGGTGCGTGAACGGATCGTCGCCGCACGGCGGATGGCCCAGGACGGCCTGCTGGAGACCCGGGCCTCGCTCTCCGCGCTGCGCGGTGAGTTCACCCCCGTGGGCGAGTTCCTGGCCAAGCTGACCAAGGAGGAGTCCGCCCAGCTGGAGGTGGTCGGCACGCCGCGACCGCTCACCGCCGAGGCCGGCGTCGCCGTGCGGCGCACCGCGCAGGAGGCGCTGACCAACGTGCGGAAGCACGCGCCCGGTTCACGCTGCTCGGTCCGGTTGTCGTACCTGGAGGATATGGTCGAACTCGAGGTGGTGAACCTGCGCCGTCCGGGGCGCGGGGAGTTCGCGGCCGGTGGGACGGTCGACGGGGTGATGAGCTCCGAGCTTGCGTCGGAGCTGGCGGGGTCCGGCAGCGGGCTGGGGCTGCTGGGCATGCGCGAACGCGCGGAACTGCTGGGCGGGGAGCTGGAGGCAGGGCCTGTTCCGGGCGGGTTCCGGGTCCTGCTGCGGGTTCCGTGCTGACCGCTGCCTTCAGCGGCTGTTCACGCGATTCGTTCACACGGTCCGTTTACGATGGGGCAGATGGAGAGTCAGCCGGTCAGGGTCGTGGTCGCGGACGACCAACAGGTCGTGCGCGAGGGCATCGTCATGCTGCTGGGGTTGCTGCCCGGGATCGACGTCGTGGCAGCGGCGGCCGACGGCGAGGAGGCGGTCGCCCTGGTGGCGGAGCACACCCCCGAGGTCGTGCTGATGGACCTGCGGATGCCGCGGATGGACGGGGTCGAGGCCACCCGCCGGATCCGGGCCGAGCACCCGCAGACCGCGGTGATCGTGCTGACCACGTACGCGGACGACGACTCGCTCTTCCCGGCTCTCCAGGCGGGTGCGCGGGGCTATCTGACGAAGGACGCGGGCAGCGAGGAGATCGCCCGCGCGATCAAGGACGTCCGCTCGGGGGCGGCGGGTCTCTCGCCGCAGATCCAGGCGCGGCTGCTGGAGCGGCTCTCCACACCGGACGACGCTGCGACTGCCGCCCCCATGGGCCCGCCGACGACGGGTTCGCCGACGACGGGTTCGTCGACGACGGGCCCGGCGTCCGCTCCTGACGCAGCGTCAACACAGCCGCAGACTCAGCGCGGCACCCAACCGGCCTCGCTCCCCGACGGGCTGACGGCGCGTGAGGCGGAGGTCCTGGGACTGATCGCGGCCGGGCTCTCCAACGCCGAGATCGCGGCCCGACTGTTCGTCAGCATGGCGACGGTGAAGACCCATATCAACAACCTCTTCGCCAAGACCGGCGTGCGCGACCGGGCCCAGGCGGTGGGTTACGCATACGAACACGGGCTTCATCACCTGATGGGGTGAACGTCCGTACACCGGACCACGCAACCGCGTTCGGCTGCCCATTCTTGTGGCGTGAGTCCTCAAGAACTGGCCGAACGTGAGTCGGCCGCACAAGCCGATCGCGCCGATCCGGCTGCCTCCACTGATGACGCCGAGCGCGTCCCGCCTGACCTCGCGCAGGAGCCCGCCCCTCCCGAGGAGCCCGTCCCTCCCGAGGAGCCGCCGGACGAGTCCGAGCCGGAGCACCGCGGGGGAGGTTTCGACTGGTGGGCGGCGACGCCCGAGGCCCGGGGGAAGCAGCAGGCGCGGCAGGCGCACGACGCCCGCGCCGAACGTGCTGCCTGGGCCGAACCCGTCGAACCCGTCGAGCCCGTCGCCCTCGCCGAGCCTGCCGAGGGGGACGTTCCGGGCCGGGCCGAGGCCGCCGCCGTCTACCGCGCGGCCCACGACAGCGCCGAGTTCCGGGCGATCCGCACCCGGTACCGCCGCTTCGTCTTCCCCGCGACGCTCGCGTTCCTGCTCTGGTACCTGCTCTACGTCGTGCTGGCCGTCACCGCACCGCAGCTGATGGCGCGTCCGATCGCCGGGCCGCTCAACACCGCCTGGTTGCTGGGCCTGCTCCAGTTCGTCAGCACCTTCCTGCTCACCTGGCTCTACGCCCGGCACGCCCGCAACCACCGTGATCGTGCCGCGCTCGGCCTCCGCTGGGAGACCCAGGACCGACTCCGGTGACGCCGCCCACCGGGTCTACCGCCCCCACGGCGTGCGCGCGTCCTCCGAAGGGGGATTGACCATGGCCGCAAGCCTCTTCGTGCTCGTCGTCCTGGTGACGTTGGGCATCACCCTCTGGGCCGGTCGCCGCAGCCGCGCCGCGGAGGACTTCTACGCCGGGGGACGGGAGTTCAGCCCTCTGCAGAACGGTTTCGCCATCAGCGGTGACTACATGTCGGCGGCCTCCTTCCTCGGCGTGACCGGCCTGATCGCGCTCTACGGCTACGACGGCCTGCTCTACACGATCGGGTTCCTGGTCGGCTGGCTCCTGGTGCTGATGCTGGTGGCCGAGCTGGTCCGGAACTGCGGCCGGTACACGCTGGCGGACGTGCTCTCGCTGCGGATGCGGCAGCGGCCGGTCCGGGCGGCGGCGGGGATCTCGTCGATCGTGGTCTCGCTCTTCTACCTGCTCGGACAGATGGTCGGGGCGGGCAGCCTGGTCGCGCTGCTGCTGCACCTGCACTCCGCGGCGTCCCGGGACTGGTCGATCGTCGGGATCGGGGTCCTGATGGTGGTCTACGTGACCGTCGGCGGGATGAAGGCCACCACCTGGATCCAGATCGTCAAGTGTGTGCTGCTGCTTGGCGGAACGCTTCTGCTGACGGTGCTGGTGCTGGTCCGCTTCCACGGCGACCTCGGTACGCTGATGCGCTCCGCCGCGCACGACAGCGGCCAGGGCAGCGCGTACCTCCTGCCGGGGCTGCACTTCGGGCACAGCCTCACCGACCAGCTCGACTTCATCAGTCTCGGCCTGGCCCTGGTCCTGGGCACGGGCGGGCTGCCGCACATCCTGGCCCGGTTCTACACGGTCCCGACGGCACGCGCCGCCAGGCGCTCGGCGATCTGGGCGATCGGCCTGGTCGGCAGCTTCTACCTGATGACCATCGTGCTCGGCCTCGGCGCTGCCGCGGTGATCGGTGGTCCCGCGCTGCGCGCCGCGAACGCCGCCGGGAACACGGCGGTGCCGCAGCTGGCCGGCGCCATGGGAGGAACGGTTCTCCTCGCGCTGACCTCGGCCGTCGCCTTCGCGACGATCCTCGCGGTGGTCGCCGGGCTGACCCTGGCGTCCTCGACGTCCTTCGCCCATGACCTGTGGGCGCGCGCCTTCCGTCACCCCGGGGAGCCACAGCCGAGCGAGCACCAGGAGGTCGTCGTCGCCCGGATCGCCGCCGTCGTGATCGGCGCGCTCGCCATCGTCCTCAGCCTGTACGCACAGAAGCTGAACGTGGCGGTGCTGGTCGGCATCGCCTTCGCGGTCGCCGCCTCGGCCAACCTGCCGGCGCTGATCTTCAACCTCTTCTGGCACCGGTTCACCACGCGCGGCGCGACCTGGGCGATCTACGGCGGGCTGATCCCGTGCCTGGCGCTGGTGGTCATCTCGCCGGTGGTCTCGGGTAACGCGGCGGCGATCTTCCCCACCGCGCACTTCGACTGGTTCCCGCTGCAGAACCCCGGCCTGGTCTCGGTGCCGTGCGGCTTCCTCTTCGGCTGGCTCGGCACGGTCACCTCGCGGAGGCATGCCGACCCCGACGCCTACGCCGAGCTGGAGGTGCGCGCGCTCACCGGCGCGGGAGCGGCGTAGCGGGGGTGGCCCGGGTGAGAAAACACAGGACCCCCGGGCGCGACGGGGGAGGCGCGCCCGGGGGCTGATTACCAGCGTAGTCCTCGGGCGGGGCGTGGGAGGGTTCTTCGCCATTTCCCGCATTTCTTGGCGTTCTGCTCATTCTGCGCAGCGAGACAGGGGTAGGCAAAGCCGTCCTCACCAGGCACAATCGCCGGGACGCGGGCGTGGCAACGGGGCTTTCGCCCCTGGATCACCCGGTGGAGGCCGACTTGTTCTCACGACGCAGGCTCTCCACCCGCATCCTGGTGGGCTCGTTGCTGATCCTGGCCGTGACCAGCGTGATCGGTTTCGTGCTGCTGGGCTTCGCGCAGCGTGACGAGATCGACTCACTGAGCGAGCATCGGGCCGCGTCGATCGCCGACATCGCAGCCACGGATCCGCAGATCGTGGCGGCGATGACCGCGGGCGACCCGCACGGGGGACCGGGCGGTGTGGTCCAGCAGGTCGCCCAGCGGATCGCGCTCGCCTCCGGCGCCAGCTTCGTCGTCGTGATCGACAGCAGGGGCGTGCGCCACTCGCACCCGTTCCCGTCGCTGATCGGGCAGCGGGTCACCGAGCCCATCGTCGCTCTGGACGGGCAGACCCACTTCCGGATCGACCCCGGTTCCACCGGCCGGTCCGCCAACGCGCGCGTGCCCCTCAAGGACAGCACCGGCCGCCACATCATCGGCGAGGTCTCCGTCGGCATCGCCGACAACCAGGTCGTCAAGCAGCTGATCGGTGAGCTCTCGATCTTCGCCCTCTACATCGGTGCCGCGCTGGGCGTCGGCGTGCTGGCCTCCTACGTCCTGGCCTGGCGACTCAAGCGCAGCACCTTCGGGCTGGAGCTGGAGGAGATCGCCGGGCTGCTCCAGGACCGGGAGGCGATGCTGCACGGCATCCGCGAGGGCGTGCTCGCCTTCGACCCGAGCGGGCGGGTCAGCGTCGTCAACGACGAGGCCCGACGGCTGCTGGGCCTCGGCACCGCCCTGGGTTCGCGGCTGGAGGACCTGCTGCCCGACGGCAGACTGCGCCGGGCGCTGGCCGGGGACCTCGGGCCGGACGAGATCCACGTCCTCACCGACAGCCACTGCCTGGCCGTCAATCGGATGCCGGTGGTGCTGCACGGCCGCGCGCTCGGCGCGGTGGTGACGGTCCGGGACCGCACGGAGCTAGTCGGCATGCTGCGCGAGCTCGACTCGGTCCGCGGCCTGACCGACGCGCTCCGCGCCCAGCAGCACGAGTTCGCCAACCGGATGCACACCCTCGCCGGGCTGCTGGAGCTCGGCGAGCAGCAGGAGGCGCTCGACTACGCCGTCGAGCTGGCCTCGGCCGACCGCTCCCGGGCCGAGGAGGTGCGCGAGCGGATCGGCAACTCGCTGATGGTCGGCCTGCTCGTGGCCAAGTGCACGGTCGCCGCCGAACGCGGCGTCGAGATCGTCCTCGACCCGGCCTCCAAGCTGGGCGCCGAGCCCGGCCATCTGCGCCGACTGCTGACGGTCGTCGGCAACCTGCTCGACAACGCGGTCGACGCGACGGCTGCCAGCCACCCGGCAGAGGTCCGGCTGCTGATCGCGGAGACGGAGAAGGCGATCAAGGTCCGGGTCGCCGACTCCGGTCCCGGTGTGCCGGAGGAGGCCGTGGCGCACATCTTCGAGGACGGCTTCTCGACCCGCCCCGACCGGGGCACCGCCCGACGCGGCCTCGGCCTGGCGATGGTGCATCGCCTGGTCACCCGGCATGGTGGGACGATCGACGTGAGCCACGGTCCGGGCGCGGTCTTCACCGTCGTGCTGCCGTTGCCCGACAACGACCCGGCCCCACTCGGGGCCGTCTTCACCGCGGCACCGCCGGTGCTCGCGTTCGACCCGCTCGACGGAGGAGGGAAGCGCTGGTGATCAGAACCCTCGTCGTTGACGACGACTTCCGGGTGAGCGGCATCCACGCCGCATATGTCGCCAAGGTGCCGGGCTTCGAGGTGGTCGGCCAGGTCGCCACGGTCGCGGCGGCGCTGGACGCGGTCCGCGGCCTGCGCCCGGACCTGCTGCTGCTCGACGTCTACCTGCCGGACGGCACCGGTCTCGACGTGCTGCGCCGCCTGGCGGCGACGGCGGCTCCTGCTGCGGCGGCGGGTGTCGCGGGCGTGGCGGGCGTCGGGGGCGCCGCGGGCATGGCGCGCACGGGGGACCTCGGGGACCTCGGGGCGGAGGGGGCTGAGGCGGACGCGGGGTACGGGCGTCCGGACGCGATCATGATCACGGCGGCTCGCGACGTCAGCTCGGTGCGTGAGGCAATGCAGCTCGGCGCGGTCGGCTACCTGGTCAAGCCGTTCGGCTTCGCCGCGCTCGAGCAGCGGCTGGGGGCGTATGCCGAGCTGCGGCAGCGGATGGCCGCGCTGGGCGACGCCGGTGAGACGGACCAGGCGGACGTGGACGCCCTCTTCAGCGTCGGCCGTTCGGCACCGCTCCCTTCGGTCCCGGCCAAGGGCCATTCCGCGCCGACCCTCGCGCTGGTCCGCGACGCGATGCGGACCGCGCGCCGCGACCTTTCCGCGGCGGAGGTCGCGGAGCTGACCGGGGTGTCCCGGGCGACGGCGCAGCGGTACCTGTCGTACCTGGTCAAGGAGGGCCAGGCCCGCCTGGAGCTGCGCTACGGCACGACGGGCCGCCCGGAACACCGCTACCGCGCGACGGCGTGAGGCTGTTCCACGAGGGAGTCGGTTGCACTACCTGGGGGGCGCGGGGCTCTGCTGATGCGCGGCTCCGCCGCCTGGGCGCGCCGAGCCACCCACGCAGGTAGAGCACCGAGCGTCCAGGGCCATTCGCGCACGATGGTTGTTCGCGCGCGCAGTTGATCAAGCAGAGCCTCGCGCCCCTGAAGGTGCAACTACCGGTCAGCGCACAGGTGTGAGGTTGACCACGTCGTAGCGGTCGGGGTTCGTCGGGGCCTTCAGGCAGCTCTCCGGCCGGGCCGGCTCGGAGGCCACGCGGTGGACGAGAGCGTCCCAGGCGCGGCCGTCGGTGTGGCTGACGCGGACGGTCCAGGCGTCCAGGTCTGCGTCCTTCGTCGTGCCGTCGGAGACCGGCTGCTGAACGACCGTCAGCGCGTCCGCGTCCTCCACGCCGTAGTTCTGACGAACAGTCAGCTCCGCTGCCTGGCCCGGGCGTTCCCAGAAGGAACGGCCGCGGCACCACTCCGCGACGACCGAGCCGGAGCGGGTCGCCTCCAGCACCTCCTTGGCGGTGTGAGTGGAGAGGCGGCCGTAGGTGTAGCCGTAGGGCAGCACCAGCATGGTGGGGGAGAAGCGGTGGCCGCCCAGGTGGGTGACCTCCCAGACCTGCGCGTGGCCGGAGGCGGCCAGCTCCGCCGCGAGCGGGCGGCCGAGGAGGGCGCAGCAGCGGTCACGGCGGCCGTTGGTGCAGACGAGAGCGAGCGGGTCGCCCTCGTACGCGGTGCCGAAACCGCCGTGCTCGCCCGCGCCCACCGCGGCGAAGTCGAGCGCGCGCAGCACGTGCGGGTCGTCCAGGTTCGCCTCGCGGACCCAGGAGCCACCGGGGGCGGTGTGGGCGAGGAAAACCGTGTGGGCCTTGGACGGCGGGCAGTCCGCGTGGCGTCCCGGGCGGCGGATCAGGGCGATCTCGACGCCGGTGCCCTTCGTCAACTGCAGCAGCTCGTGGCCGAGCTCCGGGTGGAAGTGGCTCTCGGTGAGCGCGCGGGGTCCCCACGGGCCCGACTGCTCGATCAGCAGCCAGGTGGTGGCCCGGGGCGCGGTGCCGGCGAGGGGCTCAGTCAGCTCCCTGGACGCGGTCGTACACATGCTCACGGAGGCAAGGGTAGCCTTACCAGCTCTGCGGCTGTCCACCGGAGGGGGCGAGCGGGTTGTCCGCGGTGGTCCATCGGTCGCCCGGGGTCGCCCCGTCGAGCCGCATCAGCGTGAGTGCCTTGAGCGGCAGTGGCTCGTGCAGCAGGGCGCGGCGGTCGGCGGGGTCGTGCAGTACCTGCGTCGCGGCTGCCCGTGCCTCGGCGGCGACCGTGTGCCAGAGCCGGGCCTCCACCGACCGGTCTCCGCCCCCGAAGCCGGACACCAGGCCGCCGAAGGCCCCGCCGACCAGTGAGCCGAACAGCTTGCGCCGCAGCTCCACCGGATCGTCGCTGACCACGTGCCCGGTGACGGGCGGGTGGTCGATCCCGGCGCGGGCGAGGCGGGCCGGGCTGACCCGGATGTCGGCGAGGTCCCGGTAGACCAGACGCCGTGGCCGGTCGGACCGGTCCAGCACCACGAGCAGGTTCTGGCCGTGCGCCTCAAGGGCGACGCCCCAGTCCAGCAGGCGGAGCAGCGCGGGCCAGGTGAGCCGGGCGAAGGCGGCCAGCCACTCGGCCGGATCGACGTCCGCCGGCGGACGCTCCGCCAACGCGGCCAGCGGCAGCACCCGCTCGCCGTCGCGCAGGCCTTCAGCCGGGGACTGACGGACGATCACCGCCAGCTCGGGGGCGGGCTCGGCGTCCAGCAGAGCGGCGCAGGACGCCAGGTTGCGGGTGATCCGCAGGCTGCCGCCGAGTCGGCCGACCACGGCGTCGAGCAGACCGGACACGGCGAGCGCGTTGCGTACCGACCCGCCGGAGATGTCGCGGATCGAGGAGGTCATGCGCAGTGACAGCGAGGTCTTGAGGTGCGGGCCTGCGGCGAGCGGCGCGAGGGTGCGCACCGACATCAGCGGCGCGGCGGTCAGGCGGCGACCGCTCGGGGCGAAGCCGAGCGGGTGCAGCACCGTCCTGGCCTGCCACGGGTGGGCCGGAAGCAGCAGCGTGCCGGAGGGGCGATCGCGCAGGGCTTCGGGCCAGGCCCCGACCAGCAGAGCGTCCTGCTCCGGCACAGCGATCAGCTCCAACTCGACGTCGGCACCGTGCTCCGGCGCGTAGGCGAGCTGGTCCGCGACGGAGAAGCCGGGCCTGCTGCGGCAGCACGGATGGTACGGATGACCGTCGACGATCGAACGCTCGGCAGCGATCAGTCCGGCGCCCGCGGAATCGATCGGTCCGATCGGTCCGATCGGTCCGATCGAATTGGTCGAACTGATCGGCTTTCGTTCGCTGTGCGCCCGCGCGCCTGCGCGGGAGAGCGCCAGCGAGACCACGCTGTGCTCGATCTCGCCGAGAAGCGCGTCCGCCCCGGGCAGCCGTACTGCCTCCAGCAGGGCAGCCGGGTGCGTGTACGCGGTGGTGCCCAGACGGACCGCGTAGCCGGGATCCGGCGCGCCGATGTCGTACGCGCGGCGGTCGGGACCGGACAGCCGTGGCCGGTCGACGGGGGAGAGCGGCAGCGGTTCCAGATGCAGCGCCCGCCACAGCCGGGCGAGCACGGCCGCGCGGGCACCCGGGAGCTCGGCGGCGAAGCCCGCGTCCAACTCCGGGCGGACCCGGTGCAGCTCGGCCGCGAACGCGGCCTCCGCGGGACGCGGCCCCGGACTGTCTGTTGCGCGCATGACGTTGAGGTACCCCGGACTGGGAGAGGATGCGTCTGGACAGATCATTCTCTGCCGTCACCGATGGGACAAACCGTCCCAACGGGCGGGGTACGGGTGCGGAGGCGGGCATGGACGGGATCTCCGGGACGGAAGCGGTCGTGCAGCACCGACGCGACGCGGCCGGCCAGAGTGTCGACGCCGGTGACCACGGCGGCGACGGCTGGGCGGGTTGGCGCCCGGAGGAGGCGACGGCGGCCACGGCGCTGCTCAACTGCCTCGTCAGGGAGCTGACCGAGCCCCGCCCCGGTGCCGCGTCCGGCTACCGCCTGACCGGGACCGGTCGCACCCTCACCACGGGCGCCGGACGTTGGCCGCAGCCGCCGCTCGCCGTGGACGGACTGACCCTCGACGGGTTCGACGCCCTGGTCGAGCTGGCCGAGGAGGAGGCGCGCGCCCGGACCGGCGTGGACAACGCCACCCTCGGCGCGGAGATGCGCGACAGCCGGGACGTCGTCGCGGCGCTGCTCGCTGCCCGCGCGGAGGCCGCCGCCAGGGACGAGAAGGTCGTCGCCGATCTCTACCTCCGCTCCGAGCAGGCGCTGTTGGCCGGGCACCGCTACCACCCCGCGCCCAAGACGCGCGGCGGCGCGGTGCCGGAGAGCTGGCTGCCGTACGCGGCCGAGGCGGGCGCCCGGTACCCGCTGACCCTGCTCGGGGTGCGCGAGGACCTTCTCGGCGGAGAGGGCGCGACCGGCGCGATCGACGCGCTCTGGGGCGACGCCGCACCCCCCGGCTACCGGGTGCTGCCCGCCCATCCGTGGCAGCTCGAACTCCTGTGCAGCCACCCGACGCTGGCCCCGGAGACGCTCACCGCCCTTGCCGACGGCCGAATCCGCGACCTTGGCCGGACCGAGGAGAAGGCCTGGGCGACCTCCTCGCTCCGCACGGTCTACCTGCCCGACGCCGACCTGTCGCTGAAGTTCAGCCTGGAGGTGCGGATCACCAACGACATCCGCCGCCTCTGGCTGCGCGACCTGCGCTGGTTGCAGCCTGTGGAGGAGGTGTTGGCGGCGCTGCCGCCCGCTCTCTCCTCGCTGGTCTTCGCCGACCAGGGCTACCGCACCCTCGCCGGGCACGGCGAGGAGGGCTGGGAGGCCTACGCGGTCCTGCAACGAGAGGGCTTCGCGCGCCGCGTCGCACCCGGACTGACGCCGCTGCTCGCGGCGGGCGTGAGCGAGGGCTTCGACGGCAACCCGCTCGACCGGCTCCCCGCCGACCAGGCGCTCGCCTGGTGGTGCCGCTACGTCGAACTCCTGGCCCCGCCCGCGCTGGACGCGCTGCGTGACCATGGCGTCGTGCTGGAGTGCCATCTGCAGAACGTCCTGGTCGCCGTCGACGCGGCCGGGCTCCCTGGACAGGTGCTGTTCCGGGACCATGAAGGCGTCAAGCTCACCACCGACCGCCACGCCTCCCGGCTGACCCGCTTCGGTCCCGAGGTCCCCGACCCGGGGGTGAGCCCCGAGTACGGCAGGGACCGGCTGCTGTACTGCCTGGTCGTCAACAACCTGACGGAGATGGCCGGAGCGATCGCCTCGCGCCACCCGCAGCTCGCCCCCGAGCTGTGGCCGACGGCCCGTCAGCTCCTGTCCGAGTACGAAGACCTCGTCGCGGTCCCGCACATCCCGGCCAAGACCAACCTGCTGCTGCGCTGGCTCGACGCGGACGGCGGCGACTCCACCTACATCCCGCTGCCCAACCCGCTTGCCCGGCCCGGGCGGTAGCACCGGAACCGAAATGCCTTGCACGACGGTGCAGGTGGATGCCAGAGTGACGCCGCCTGTGCAGGGCACAGCAGAGCGACGACAGAGGACTGACGCCAATGATCCCGGCGACCCGCAGCGGCCGCCGTCGGGGCTGAGCACCCGTGCACCTTCCGCGCGCCCGTGCGACCTGCCCCGTCCTGCGGTTCCACGACACCACACCATGCCCTGTGTCGCGCGGTCGTGCGCGTATTCACGTGAGGTCGTCATCACCCATGGACATCGATGTCCAGAGCTTTGCCGTCGCCCATCTCCGCCGCCGTCCCGAAGTCGTGGAGACGGGCGGGTTCGTGATCGGGATCGACCCGGCCACCACCAGTCCCTACGTCAACTACGCCACCCCGCTGCCCGGTTCCGATCCGACGGGCGCGGATGTGCGACAGCTGGTCGCCGCGTTCCGCGAGCGCGGGCTGCTGCCGCGCCTGGAGTTCGCCCCGGATGCGGCGCCCGCCGTCGAGCCTGCGCTGCGCGCTGTCGGGTTCACCACCGAGCAGGAACACGTCTACCTGGTCTGCACGCCGGGGACCCTGCTGGCGTCGGAGAGCCCCCGACCGGCGGTCGAGACGCCCGTCTCGGACACGGACTTCGCCGCCCTCGACTCCGCCCTCGCCGAGGCGTTCGGCAGGGAGTTCGAGCCGTCGCCGGAAGGCGCGGCCCGGCTCCGCCGCACCCAGGAGAACGGCGGTGCGGTCCGCTTCGTCCGTGCCCCGGACGGCAGTTGCGCCGGTGGCGCGCTCTGCTCCGCCCCGGCCGTGGGGACCGCCGAACTGGCGGGTGTGGGTACGCGACCCGCTTTCCGGGGTCGGGGGATCGCGCAGGCCGTGACCGAAGCCTTGGCGCGGGCCGCCTTCGCGCGGGGCGCCGCGTCGGCCTGGCTGGAGTTCTCCGGCGAGGGCTCCCGGCGCGTCTACGAGCGGGTGGGGTTCCGGCCGCAGGGGACCCGCCTCTACCTGTCGCTGCCGACCGAAGCCCATGACCTGCGCTGAGCTGAGCTGAGCTGTGCTGCTGAGCTGACCTGCGCTGAGGCATGGGACGCCGGTGGGGGTGCCGTCGGCAGTCCGCCGTCGACACCCCACCGGGTCATTCCTCAGCCGGGTCACTCCTCAGCCGGTCACACTGGACCGGCCACCGCGGCGATCTCCTTGGCCAGCGGCACGCCCGAACCGTCGCGCCGCGGGTCGCGGCCCGGGAGTTCGGCCGGGGAGCCGTTGGCGGTCGCGGCGCGCGCGGGCGTCGGACCGGCCCAGGCGAAGACGAGGCGGTCCTCGCCCTTGAGGAAGCGCTGGCAGCGCACGCCGCCGGTGGCGCGTCCCTTGCGCGGGTACTGCTCGAACGGCGTGGCCTTGGCGGTGCCCTGGCCCAGGCCGTCGAGCGCGTCCGACGCGCCCGAGACCGTGACCACGAGGGCGTCGGCGGCCGGGTCGACCGCCGTGAAGGAGAGGACCTTCACGCCGTCGGCGAGCTTGACGCCGGCCATGCCGCCCGCCGGGCGGCCCTGCGGACGGACCTGGGAGGCCGGGTAGCGGAGCAGTTGCGCGTCGGTGGTGATGAAGACCAGGTCCTCCTCGCCGGTGCGCAGCTCGACGGCTCCGACGACGCGGTCGCCGTCCTTGAGCGCGACGACCTCGAACTCGTCCTTGTTCTCCGGCCAGTCCGGCACGACGCGCTTGACCACGCCCTGCTCGGTGCCGAGGGCGATGCCGGGGGAGGACTCGTCCAGCGTGGTCAGCGCCAGGACGAGCTCGCCCGCGTCGAGCTTGAGGAACTCGCCGGCCTTGGCGCCGCCCGCCAGGACCGGCGCGTGGGCGCTCGGCGGCAGTTGCGGCAGGTCGATGACGGGCAGCCGCAGCACCCGGCCCGCGCTGGTGACCACGCCGATGTGGCCACGCGCCGTGGCCGGGACGGCGGAGACGATCACGTCGTGACGGGCGCGCTTGCCGCCGTCGTCCGCGGCCGGTTCGGGTTCGGGTGAGGCTGCGTCCGCGCCGGTGTCGGCCGTGCGGGCCAGCAGGCCCGTCGAGGAGAGCAGCACCCGGCACGGGTCGTCCGCGACCTCCAGCGGGACGGCGACGGAGGCGACCGACCCGGCCTCCAGCAGCACCGTCCGGCGCTCGGTGCCGAACTTCTTGGCCACTGCGGCCAGTTCGTCGGAGACGAGCTTGCGCAGCACCGAGTCCGACTCCAGGATCTCGGTCAGCTCGGCGATCTCGGCGTGCAGCTTGTCCTGCTCGGCCTCCAGCTCGACGCGGTCGAAGCGGGTGAGGCGGCGCAGCGGGGTGTCGAGGATGTACGCGGTCTGCGTGTCGCTCAGACCGAAACGCTCGATCAGTCGATCCTTCGCCTGTGTGGCGTTGTCGCTCGATCGAATGATCGCGATGACCTCGTCGATGTCGATCAGCGCGATCAGCAGACCCTCGACCAGGTGCAGCCGGTCCTGCCGCTTGCGGCGACGGAAGTCGGAGCGTCGCCGGACCACCTCGAAGCGGTGGTCGACGTAGACCTCGAGCAGCTCCTTCAGACCCAGCGTCAGCGGCTGGCCGTCGACCAGGGCGACGTTGTTGATGCCGAAGGTCTCCTCCATCGGCGTCAGCTTGTAGAGCTGCTCCAGCAGCGCCTCCGGCACGAAGCCGTTCTTGACCTCGATGACCAGGCGCAGGCCGTGGTTGCGGTCCGTCAGGTCCTTGACGTCGGCGATGCCCTGGATCTTCTTGGCGTTGACCAGGTCCTTGATCTTGGCGATGACCTTCTCCGGGCCGACCGTGAACGGCAGCTCGGTGACGACCAGGCCCTTGCGGCGCGGGGTGACGTCCTCGACCGAGACCCTGGCGCGGATCTTGAAGGTGCCGCGTCCCGTCTCGTAGGCGTCGCGGATGCCGCCGAGGCCGACCACCAGGCCGCCGGTCGGCAGGTCGGGGCCGGGGATGAAGCGCATCAGCGCGTCGAGATCGGCGCCCGGATGCCGGATCAGGTGGCGCGCGGCGGCCACGACCTCGCCCAGGTTGTGCGGCGGCATGTTGGTGGCCATGCCGACCGCGATCCCGGAGACGCCGTTGACCAGCAGGTTCGGGAAGGCCGCCGGCAGGACCTGCGGCTCCTGCTCGCTGCCGTCGTAGTTGGGCGCGAAGTCGACGGTGTCCTCGTCGATGGACTCGACCATCGACATCGCGGCGCTGGTGAGCCGGGCCTCGGTGTAACGCATGGCGGCCGGCGGGTCGTCGTTGCCGAGCGAACCGAAGTTGCCGTGGCCGTCGATCAGCGGCAGCCGCATGGAGAACGGCTGCGCCATGCGCACCAGCGTGTCGTAGATGGCGCTGTCACCGTGCGGGTGCAGCCGGCCCATCACCTCGCCGACGATGCGGGCGCTCTTGACGTGGGCGCGTTCGGGACGCAGGCCCATTTCGTTGGCCTGGTAGAGGACGCGCCGGTGCACCGGCTTGAGGCCGTCCCGCGCGTCGGGGATCGCCCGGGAGTAGATGACCGAGTAGGCGTACTCCAGGTAGGAGCTCTGCATCTCGTCCACCACGTCGATGTCGAGGATGCGCTCCTCGAAATCCTCGGGTGGTGGGGTCGGCGAACTGCGGCGGGCCATCGCGGCGGCGCTCCCTCGGACGGCATGCGGGCCCCCTGGAGGTTCCCGGGGGTGGCATGGGGCTGGCACGGTCGGGACCATTCTGGACCAGGCTGCTGACAAACCCGGCCACCGCGTCCCCTGCCGGTGCAGCACAATGGGGTTTCCCGGGACCTGTGCGGTGTTTTGGTGCGGTGTTTTCCGCACGGACGGCAGGCCCCGGCCCGACGGACAGTAGTGCAGCAGACCGACTGTGCGGCAGCAGTGCCGCAACCAGTTCCGCAACAGCGCAGCAACCGGAAGGAACGACGCGGATGGCCCAAGGATTCACCATCAGCGAGCACACGTTGGCCAACGGCCTGCGGGTGGTGCTCTCCGAGGACCACCTGACACCGGTCGCCGCCGTGTGCCTCTGGTACGACGTGGGTTCTCGTCACGAGGTGCCCGGACGTACGGGTCTGGCACACCTCTTCGAGCACCTGATGTTCCAGGGCTCGGCGCAGGTCCCCGGCAACGGCCACTTCGAGCTGGTCCAGGGCGCGGGCGGTTCGCTCAACGGCACCACCAGCTTCGAGCGCACCAACTACTTCGAGACCATGCCCGCCCACCAGTTGGAGCTGGCACTCTGGCTGGAGGCCGACCGGATGGGCAGCCTGCTCGCCGCGCTCGACCAGGAGAGCCTGGACAACCAGCGTGCCGTGGTCAAGAACGAGCGCCGTCAGCGCTACGACAACGTCCCCTACGGCACCGCCTTCGAGCGGCTGACCGCGATGGCGTTCCCGGACGGCCACCCGTACCACCACACCCCCATCGGTTCGATGGAGGACCTGGACGCCGCCACCCTGACGGACGCCCAGGACTTCTTCCGCACCTACTACGCGCCCAACAACGCGGTGCTGTCGGTGGTCGGCGACATCGACCTGGAGCAGACGCTGGCCTGGGTGGAGAAGTACTTCGGCTCCATCCCGGCGCACGACGGCAAGCGCCCGCCGCGGGACGGCACCACCGTGGTCCGCGACGGCTCCGTGCCGCTGCGCGACCACGTCGTCGCCGAAGTCCCCTCACGCGCGGTCATGCAGGCGTACCTGCTGCCGCTCGACGGCACCCGTGAGGCCGACGTGGCCGACCTCGCGCTGACGGTGCTGGGCTCGGGCGAGTCCAGCCGCCTCTACAACCGGCTGGTCCGGCACGACCGGTCGGCCGTGACCGCGGGCTTCGGCCTGCTGCGGCTCTCCGGCGCGCCCTCGCTGGGCTGGCTGGACGCCAAGACCTCCGGCGAGGCGACGGTCGAGGCCGTCGAGGCCGCGATCGACGACGAGTTGGCCCGTTTCGCGGCCGAGGGCCCGACGGCGGAGGAGCTGGAGCGCGCGCAGGCGCAGATCGAGCGCGAGTGGCTGGATCGGCTGGACACGGTCAGCGGGCGTGCCGACGAACTGTGCCGCTACTCCGTCCTGTTCGGCGATCCGAAGTTGCTGGACACCGCGCTGGCACGGGTGTTGGACGTGACCGCGGCCGAGGTCCAGGCCGTCGCGCAGAAGTACCTGACGCCCGACAACCGCGCGGTGCTGACCTACGAGCCGGTCTCCGGGACCGACGAGGCCGACGCCGACTCCGCCGATGACGAGGAGGTGCAGGCATGACCATCGCCTCCACCATGACGTTCCACCCGCGTCCCGAGCCGGGGCAGCCGACGCCGTGGAACTTCCCGGCCCCGACCCGGTTCACGCTGCCCAACGGCCTGACCGTGCTGCGCTGCGACCGTCCCGGCCAGGCGCTGGTCGCGGCCGAACTGGTCCTCGACGTGCCGCTGGACGCCGAGCCGAAGACGCAGGAGGGCGTGTCGACCATCCTGGCGCGCGCCTTCTCCGAGGGCACCGAGTCCCTCACCGCGGAGCAGTTCGCCGCCGAACTGGAGCGCGCGGGTGCGACGTTGGACGCCCACGCCGACCACACGGTGCTGCGGGTCTCGCTCGAGGTCCCGGCCTCCCGGCTGGACCGCGGGCTCGGCCTGCTCGCGGACGCGGTCCGGGTGCCGGCCTTCCCCGAGCACGAGATCGAGCGGCTGGTCGCCAACCGCCTCGACGAGATCGTCCACGAGCTGGCCAACCCGGCCCGCCGCGCCGCGATCGCCTTCTACGGCGAGATGTTCGACGCGAGCGACCGACTGTCGCGTCCGCGCTCGGGCACGGCGGAAACGGTCAAGACGATCGATCGATCGGCCGTTTCTTCGTTCTACGCCGAGCATGTTCGCCCGTCGACCGCCACGCTCGTCGTCGTAGGCGACTTCTCCGGCGTGGACCTGGACGCGGTGCTGGCCGAGACCGTCGGGCAGTGGACCGGGGAGCCCGGTGAGCGTCGTCGCCCCGCGCCGGTGCGCGGCGACGACGCGGGCCGCGTGGTCGTGGTCGACCGTCCCGGCTCGGTGCAGACGCAGCTGCTGATCGGGCGGATCGGCCCCGACCGCCACGACGACAGCTGGGCGGCGCAGATCCTCGGCACCTACTGCCTGGGCGGCACGCTGACCTCCCGTCTGGACAAGGTGCTGCGCGAGGAGAAGGGCTACACCTACGGCGTGCGGGCCTTCGCCCAGCCGCTGCGCTCCGGCGCGGACGGGGAGGGCCGGGCGCTGCTGGCCATCTCCGGCTCGGTCGACACCGAGTCCACGGCCCCTGCGCTCGCCGACACCTGGCAGATCCTGCGCACCCTGGTCGCGGAGGGGCTGACCGACGAGGAGCGCGACATCGCCGTGCAGAACCTGGTCGGGGTCGCACCGCTCCGCTACGAGACCGCGTCGGCGGTCTGCGCCACCCTGGCCGACCAGGTGGAGCAGGAGCTGCCCGACGCCTACCAGGCCGAGGTCTACCGCCGCCTCGCGGAGACGACGACGGCGGCGGCGACGGCCGCGGTCGTCGCCGGCTTCCCGCCGGAGCGGCTGGTCACCGTGCTGGTGGGCGACGCTGCGACGATCGCCGGCCCGCTGAAGGACCTGGGGATCGGCGAGGTCACCGTCATTCCGGCCTGAGGCCCCCTTCGCGGTTCTGCGGTACAGCCGCTCCTTCGCGGCTCCTCCAGCCCCCGTCGAGCTCCGGCCCGGCGGGGGCTGCGGAGTTGTGCCGCCCGCTGCACCCCGCTGCACCCCGCTGCACCCCGCTGCACCCCGCGCGCCTGCACGCTTACGCCGCGCCTACTCCGCGTGCGTCTTCCTCACGCAGAGAATTGTGACCCAGGTCACACTCGAATACGGGATTTCCGGGGAGCGAGTCCCCGTTTAGCTGGGTGACATTGGAACCGGGGAACGCGTCCCCGTTTCTCGAGACCTGGAAGGAGCGCTCATGGTCAAGCTCAGCGACCCGCCCATCGGTGGCCCGTCGAGTGGCGTCAAGCCTGCCGTGGGCCTCCGGCGCCGCGCTGACGCGGCGCGGAACCGGGCCCGGATCCTGGACGCGGCGCAGGACGCCTTCGTCGAGTTCGGCGCGGACGTGCCGCTCGACGAGATCGCCCGTCGGGCGGGCGTCGGCAACGCCACCATCTACCGCCACTTCCCGGACCGCCGCAGCCTCGTGCACGGCGTGGTGCTGGAAGTGATGGAACGGGCGATCGCCGTCGCGGAACAGGCCTTCGCCGAGGAGGCGGACGCGTTCGACGCGTTGAGCCGCCTCGTCCACGACTCCGTCAACTGGAAGATCGGCGCCCTGTGTCCGATGCTCTCCGAGTGGACGGACCTGGAGGAGGCCGCGATCTTCGCGACGAAGGAGCGGCTGGACGCGGCAGTCCAGCGCATCCTCGACGCGGCTCAGGCGGCCGGCACCCTGCGTGACGACGTGACAAGTCCGGACGTGATGATGGCCGTGGCCCAGCTGGCCCGGCCGTTCCCGGGCGCGGGCTACAACAGCCTGCAGCCCTTCGTCCACCGCCACCTGCAGTTGCTGCTCGACGGCCTGCGCGCCCCGGCGCACACGCCGCTGCCAGGCAGCCCCCTGACCTTGGAGGACGTGCGTCGGGAGTGCATTCTCTCGGCCTCGCAGCGCGGTGGTCGGCAATGACGCCAGACCTGCGCGGCGGCTTCTCCGCCTCGAATCGACCGACTGAATGACCGAGTGATCGGCTGATCGACCGAACGATCTGATACCGCGAAATCTCGCGACATTTCACTTGACCGACCGTCATGGTCCGTCAGCACCCAACCTTTGCACGCCCTCTTATGCCCGCATGCGCCCGCAATGCGACGAGGGCGGCACCGTCCGCCGCACCTTCTCCGGGGATACCCTCATGTCTGAATCCGCAGTATCCACGTCAGCCGCTCAGGCGACGCCACACCTCGACCCAAAGCGATGGAAGGCCCTGGTCTTCATCGCCATCGCCCAGCTGATGGTGGTGCTGGACGCCACTGTCGTGAACATCGCGCTGCCGCACGCGCAGCAGAGTCTGCACATCTCCGACGCCAACCGGCAATGGGTGATCACCGCCTACAGCCTGGCCTTCGGCGGTCTGCTGCTCTTCGGCGGTCGCGTGGCGGACCTCTGGGGGCGTAGGAAGGCCTTCATCGTCGGCCTGATCGGCTTCGCGCTCGCCTCCGCCCTCGGCGGCGCCGCGGTCAACGCCACCATGCTGCTCGGCGCTCGCGCCCTCCAGGGTGTCTTCGGCGCCCTGCTCGCGCCCGCCGCGCTCTCGCTGCTGGCGGTGACCTTCACCGAGGCCAAGGAGCGAGCCACCGCCTTCGGCATCTTCGGCGCGATCGCCGGTGCCGGCGGCGCCGTCGGCCTGCTGCTCGGCGGTGCGCTGACCGAGTACTTCAACTGGCGCTGGGCGCTCTACGTCAACATCATCTTCGCCATCATCGCCGTGATCGGCGCGACGGTCTTCATCGAGGAGCGCGACGACCAGCGCAACCGCAGCCGTCTGGACATCCCCGGCGTGCTGCTGGCCACGTCCGGCCTGGTCGCCCTGGTCTACGGCTTCACCAAGGCGGAGGAGTCCGGCTGGGGTTCGGCCACCACCATCGGTCTCTTCGTGGCCTCCGTGGTGCTGCTGGCCCTGTTCGTCCTGGTCGAGTCGCGGACCAAGGCACCGCTGCTGCCGCTGCGCGTGGTGCTCGACCGCAACCGCGGTGGCGCCTACCTGGGCCTGGGCCTGGCGATCATCGGGATGTTCGGTCTGTTCCTCTTCATGACCTACTACCTGCAGGGCATCAAGCAGTACTCGCCGGTCATGACCGGCGTGGCGTTCCTGCCGATGGTGGTCGGCATGATCACCGGCTCGACCCAGATCGGCACCCGGCTGATGACCCGCATCCCCGCCCGCTGGCTGATGGGTCCGGGTCTGCTGGTCGCCTCGCTGGGCATGCTGATGCTCACTCAGATGAAGGTGGACAGCAACTACTGGACGCTGATCCTCCCCGCCGAGTTCCTGCTCGGACTGGGCATGGGTACCTCGTTCATGCCGGCCATGAGCCTGTCGACCCTCGGCATCCGGCCGCAGGACGCGGGCGTGGCCTCGGCGATGATCAACACCTCGCAGCAGGTCGGCGGTTCGATCGGCACCGCGCTGCTGAACACCATCGCCGCCAGCGCCACCACCAGCTGGCTGGTCGCCCACCATGTCGCCGACCCGCGCAACCCGCTCGCGCAGGTGCACGGCTACACGGTGGCGATCTGGTGGGCGGTGGGCCTCATGCTCGTCGCCTCGGCCCTGGTCTTCGTCCTGGTCAACGCCGGTCGCCCGGCCACCCACGCGGTCGCCGGCGGCGGCGCGGGTGCCGAGGAGGGCGCCGACGCGGTCCCGGTGGTCATGCACTGACCCGACCCCGTCCCCGGCGGCGTACGGACGACCACGGCCCCTGCACACCACTTCGGTGGCGTGCAGGGGCCGTTGTGCGCCCCGGATCTCCTCCGCCGCCCGCGTATTTCCGTTGCGGACCATGGTCGGAACATGGCTTGATAGGCACAGCGACCGGACGTGACAGGCCGGTCCCCGAGGTGGTGGAGAGGAGGCAGTCCCGATGCGGGTCGAGTTGCGACGCAGGCGCCACATCAGCGCCGCCGCCTCCCTGCGGCGACGCCCCTCCTCCACCGCCTGCGGCTTGCCGGGCTGACGCGCCCGGTTCCACGGCACCGGCCGTTCCTACCGCACCCCACGAACGGGATCTGCGGGAACGGGCCCTGCCGTCCTCAGACTTGTAGCCTGTTCCCAGGAGAACACTTCCATGTCGTACACCGAGTTCCCGGGCATCAACGTGCCCATCCGCATGTGGACCGACCCCGCGACGGTCGAGGGTCAGGCGCTGCAGCAGCTGCGCAACATCTCCTCGCTGCCGTGGATCCACGGTCTCGCGGTCATGCCCGACGTCCATCTGGGCAAGGGCGCCACGGTCGGTTCCGTGATCGCCATGAAGGGCGCCGTCTGCCCAGCCGCGGTCGGCGTCGACATCGGCTGCGGGATGAGCGCGGTGAAGACCACGCTCACCGCCCGCGACCTGCCCGACAACCTCTCCCGGCTGCGTTCGCGCATCGAGCGGGTCATCCCGGTCGGTCGTGGTCTGCACTCCGACCCGGTCGACCCGACCCGGATCCACGGCTTCACCTCGGGCGGCTGGGACGACTTCTGGTCCCGGTTCGACGAGTTGACCCCGGCGGTCAAGGCGCGGCGTGAGCGTGCCCTGCAGCAGATGGGGTCACTCGGCTCGGGCAACCACTTCGTCGAGGTCTGCCTCGACAAGTCCGGCTCGGTGTGGCTGATGCTGCACTCCGGTTCCCGCAACATCGGCAAGGAGCTCGCCGAGCACCACATGGGCGTCGCCCGCTCGCTCTCGCACAACCAGGGCCTGGTCGACCGCGACCTGGCGGTCTTCATCGCGGCCACGCCGCAGATGGAGGCCTACCGGTCCGACCTGTTCTGGGCGCAGGAGTACGCGCAGCGCAACCGCGCAGTGATGATGGCGCTGTTCCAGGACGCCGTCCGGAGCGAGTTCCCCAAGGCCAGGGTCGGATTCGAAGAAGTGATCAGCTGCCACCACAACTACGTGGCGGAGGAGCGCTATGACGGCGAGGACCTGCTCGTCACCCGCAAGGGCGCGATCCGCGCGGGCGCGGGAGACCACGGCATCATCCCGGGCTCGATGGGCACCGGCTCCTACATCGTGCGTGGCCTGGGAAACGCGGACGCGTTCAACTCGGCCTCGCACGGCGCGGGTCGGAAGATGTCCCGGACGGCGGCGAAGAAGCGCTTCGGCGTCCGCGACCTGGAGGAGCAGACCCGGGGGGTGGAGTGCCGCAAGGACTCCGGCGTGGTCGACGAGATCCCGGGCGCGTACAAGTCGATCGAGAAGGTCATGGCCCAACAGACCGACCTGGTCGAGGTCGTGGCCGAGTTGAAGCAGGTCGTCTGCGTCAAGGGCTGATGGGTGGCACGAGTACGGGTGCGGGCGCGAGCCGTGAAGGTTCGCGTCCGCATCCTCCTGGTCGGCGTCAGGACCAGGAGGCATGGGCACCCGGGTCATCGGCGAGGAGGAGCCGCCCGAGCACCTCCGATTTCGCCGACCACCTGCGAGCACTTGCAGAGGTGCGGGACGAGGACGAGCCCGGCCTGGTGACCACGGTTCTCACGGACCCGGACCTGGTGATGGCGCAGTCCGCGATCGTCCGGCACCTCGACAGGCGGGCAAGCGCCCTGCTGGAAAGCCCGGAGTACGCATCCTGGGCACAGGCCATGGCCGGGATCGTCGAACCGCGCCCCTTCCTGGTCCAGCGGCTTCACGAGTGGTCGCTGTTCAGGGCTGTTGCGCTGGCGCAGCCGTGGATTCCTAGTGCGCTGACCGACTCGTCGGACTGGCTGCAGCGCAAGATCGCCGAGAGCCTGGACTCCTCCGATGCTCTCGCCGTCCTGGCTGAGACCGGCCGCACCCGACGGGTCCGGAACACCGCCAGATCCGCTCTCACTCGGAGGCGTAGCCGCTGATATGTCATCCACGCCTTGAGGGATGGCAATTCCTCAAGCTGTGAGGGCGCCGTCTGAGCAAGATGACGAACCCGAGGGCGGCCGGGAACGGCATCTTGGCTGTGGGGCTGGGCTGAGCAATTGTCAAAACGTGTGGTTTGCAATGTTGATGATCTCCTGGCGGAGGCTGGGGTTGGTGAACAGAGCGGATGCAGTGGTGTCGGTGGACGGGGCGTCGGTGAGTCCGGCGTAGGTGCCGCCCGCTTCCTCGACGATGGGGACGAGCGCTGCGATGTCCCAGGGGCCGGCTCCGAGCAGGAGGAACGCGTCGAGTTGTCCCGTGGCGACCAGCAGGGCGCCGTGGCAGGTTCCGGTTCCGGTGGAGGGCTTGCGGATCGGGCCGGATGAACGTGTGGGGTCGGTCCAGTCCGCCTCTGGTCTGGTGCTACGGACGGCGGCGGCGATGCGGGCGGCGACGGTCAGATCGGCTGGACTCAAGCGCGCGGGCGGGGGCCAGATGCCGATGGCAGCGTCGCCGAGGTTGCTCGCGCCGGTGATGGTCACACGCTCAACGGGTGCGGAGGCGGCGGGATCCGTGGCTTGTGTCCATGCGCCGGTTCCTCGAGCTGCCCACCAGCGGCGGCGCAGGGCCGGTGCGGTGACCAACCCCAGCACAACGGTGCCGTCTTCTTCGAGTGCGATCAGGGTGCTCCATTCCGGCTCGCCGGCCAGGAAGCTGGCGGTGCCGTCGATGGCGTCGATGACCCAGCGACGTTGCCCGCACCCTGCGGCGCCGAATTCCTCGCCGAGCACGGCATCGCCGGGGCGTTCTCGCTGGATCAAGTTGCGCAGGGTGTGTTCGATCTGCTCGTCGGCGACGCTGACGGGGCTCCCATCGCTCTTGGCGCGCCACGCGGTGCCGCCAGAGCGGAAGCTCCGCAGTGCGATCGCGTCGGCGGCATCGGCCAGGCGGTGGGCGAATGCGGAGTCGGGATGAGTACAAGTCATGCCGTCACTTTGCCGCGCTCACCCCGGATGCCGTTCTCGAACCTCGCGCCGGAACGGACCGGGGCGACGAGGTGGGCTCCGCTGATCGCTCGCCAGCGGTCCTGGTTCATCCGTCGACAGGGGGACGGGTGAACCAGGACCGTCCGCATGTGCAGATCCCGTGTGTGGGGGGGCACGACTTCCCCGGACACATACAGCTGGAGCCAGGTGGTCCGGATGCGTCGACGGAGGCGCCGCGCCGCAGTGGCCAGGGCCGCGCTGCCAAGGGTTTCCGCCGCACACATCCGCAGTCCGTCGGACCGTCAATTACGGCTGTGTGAACTGAATGAGACGGATCCTCAAGGGCGCGGGACGTTTCGTCGGGTGCATGCCGAGCCGATGATACGATCACCTCGCTTTGCGGAGCGGACGGGTCCACCCTGCGGGTGCGGGGGATTCGGCAGCCGGCCGTCAGTTGCCTGAAGAGAGTCTTATGACGGATTACTTGGAGAACCCGGTGCTCTGGGCTCTCGTCGTCGCCCTGCTCGTCGCGGTCGTGCTCGTCGTCCGCCAACGCACGTCGGCCGACGCGTTGCGGCAGCAGATCCACGGGCTCAGAGAGCACTACTCCGATCTGGAGCACCACTACGCGCAGTCCGTCGCCGCGGCCCAGGAGCAGGCCGAGGAAGCGACGAAGACCGTACTCAAGTCCGCCATGCGGACCCTGCAGGGCCTCGCCGCCGAGCAGCAGTTGATCCTCTCCCGGCTGCAGAGCAAGTACGGCGAGTCGGTCATCCTCCAGGACCTGATGGAGATCGACCACACCAACTCCCAGTTCGCCCGGCGCGCGCAGTCCATCGCGGTGCTCTGCGACGGCTGGTTGGGGCGTCACCGCGACGTGGCCTCGGTCTACGACGTGGTCCGCAGCGCCCAGGGCCGGGTGCGTCACTTCCGCCGGGTGGAGATCCTCTCCCAGGTGGACTTCGGCATCTCCAGCCGGGCCGTCGAGCCGGTGGCGCTCGCCCTGGCCGAGCTGCTCGACAACTCGACCAGCTACTCCAGCCCGGACACCGTCGTCGAGATCAACATCCGCACCGTGCCCAAGGGCGTGGTCATCGTCGTGGACGACGCCGGTGTCGGCATGAACGACGAGGAGCGGGCCCGCGCCGACCGACTGCTCAACACCGATCGGGTCTCGGGTGTCGCGGGTCTCGGCAATCCGCCGCAGTTCGGCCTGGCGGTCATCGGAGTGCTCTGCGAGCGCTTCGGCTTCGAGGTGTCGGTCGACTCCTCGTCCCCCTACGGAGGCGTGCGGGCGGTGGTCCTGCTGCCGCACGAACTGCTGACCAGCATGCCCGAGAAGAAGACACCCGCCCCGGCCGCGCCCGCCGCGGCCCCGGTCCCGCCGCCTGCCATGCTCCCCGAGCCCGGTCTGCCGGTCGGTGCGACCGCGGACGGCCTGCCGATGCGTCGGCGCAAGCGGCCGATGGCGATCGTGCCCACGGGCGAGCAGGGCCCGGCTTCCGCGCCGCGTTCCGGCGCGCAGACCGCCGCGATCATGGGCGCCTTCCAGCGGGGCACCCGGTCGGGCCGGGCTGTGCAACCGGACGGTGCGGACCAGACGAGCACCCTGCGTGGTGCAAGCAGTGAAGGGCATGACTTCTCGTGAACAACGATCTGTCTTGGATGCTCGACAGCGCCCTGGAGATTCCCGGGGCCCTGCACGCGGTCCTGATCTCCGCCGACGGTCTGCTGATGGCCCGGACGCAGGACTTCCACAAGGACAACGCGGACCGGGTCGCCGCCGCCATGAGCGGTGTGCAGTCGCTCAGTCGATCGCTCGGGTTCTTCTGTGAGGACTCGAGTCAGCAGTGGCGGCAGACCCTGGTCGAGTTCGACGGCGGCTGGGTGTTCCTGATCTCCGCCGGTGAGGGCGCCTACCTCGCCGTCTCCGCCACGCCGGAGGTCGACATGCAGGACATCACCTTCCGCATGCAGCAACTCGTCGGCCAGCTGGGCAAGTTCCTCGCCGCTCCGCCGCGCGAGAACCTCGGGGCGCATTCATGACCCGCCCCGAGGAGTGGGAGCCGGAGTCCGCCGCCTTAGTTCGGCCGTACGTCATCACCAAGGGACGCGGTCTGCCGGACGACGGCGATCTCTCCCTGATCACGCTGGTCACGGCGGCTCCCGACCAGGGGCAGCGGCCCACCCGGCTGTCGCCGGAGGAGCTGCGGCTGCTGGACCTCTGCTCCGCCGGCTACCTCTCGGTGGCCGAGATAGCGGGGCACACCCGGCTGCCGTTGGGCGTGGTCCGGATCGTGCTGGCGGCCCTCAAGGACGGTGGCTACGTGCTCACCCGCCCGCCGGTGGCCCGCGCCCGTCTTGCCGACAAGGAGCTCCTGGAGGAGGTGCTCAATGGCCTCCGAGCCAAGTTTGGATGAACGCCCGCGTCTTGACGCACGCCGGAACCTGGGCGAGGGCGACTACGTCTCCGCCGGGGCCACCCAGACGGCGGTGAAGATCCTCGTCGTCGGGCACTTCGCGGTGGGCAAGACCACGTTCATCGGGTCGATCTCCGAGATCGAGCCTTTGTCCACCGAGGAGACGATGACCCGGGCAGCCGAGGCCATCGACGACCTCAAGGGAGTCCGGGGGAAGACGACCACCACGGTCGCCATGGACTTCGGCCGACTCACCATCAGCGAACGCGTGGTGCTCTACCTCTTCGGCACGCCCGGCCAGATGCGGTTCGTGCAGATGTGGGAGGACATGGCCCGGGGCGCTCTCGGCGCGCTGGTCCTCGTCGACCCGGAGCGGCTCGCCGACTCGTTCGCCGTGATCGACCTGATCGAGCAGTACGGACTCGACTACGCGATCGCCGTCAACCACTTCGACGGCAATCCGGAGCGCGCCGAAGCCTCGCTGCGGGAGGCGCTGGACCTCCTCGACGACACCCCCGTCGTCACCTGCGACGCGCGCGACGAGCAGTCGTCGGCCGCCGCACTGACCACCCTCGTCAGCTATTTGCTGGCCCGCGCGGGCTAGGAGCCACACGCAGACATGGACGCTCGCTCTTCCACCCCGGTTCCCCCGCCCGGGTGCCCGGCGCACGCCGTGGGCGGCCGAGTGCCGCTGTACGGGCCGGAGTTCGCGGCCGACCCGCAGGCGTACTACTCCTACCTGCGCGGTTACGGGCCGACCGCCCCGGTCGAGCTCGCCCCGGGTGTCGAGGCCACCCTGGTCACCGACTACCAGGCCGCGTTGCGTCTGCTGCAGGACTCGGCGTCCTTCCGCAAGGACTCACGCCGCTGGCGGGAGTTGAACGAGGGCACGGTTCCGGCAGACAGCCCGGTGCTGCCGCTGCTCGCGTACCGGTCCAACTGCATGTTCACCGACGGCGCCGAGCATTTGAGGCTCCGTCAGGCGGTGACCGACAGCATGGCCCGGGTCGAGCAGCGACGCGTGACCCGCATCACCGAGCAGGCCTCCAACTACCTCATCTCCCAGTTCAGCAACCGGGGTTCGGTCGACCTGCTCGGCGACTACGCCAAGCAGCTGCCGCTCTTCGTCTTCAACGAGCTCTTCGGTTGCCCCGCCGACATCGGCGACCGCGTGATGTTCGGCATCACCGGGATATTCGACGGCATCAACGCCGAGCAGGCGGCCGGTGTGCTCTTCGGCGCAGTCGGGGAACTGGTCGCGCTCAAGCGCAGTCGGCCCGGCGACGACGTCGCCTCGTGGCTGATGCAGCATCACTCGCAGCTGAACGACGAGGAGCTGCTCCACCAGCTGGCGCTGCTGCTGGGCGCCGGCGTGGAGCCGCTGCGCAACCTCGTCGGAAACGTGCTGCACCGGGTGCTCACCGACGACGGCTACGCGCACAAGGGCGGGCCGATCGACGACGCGCTGGACGACACGCTGTGGGAGAACCCGCCCATGGCGAACTTCGCGGCGCACTATCCGGTGACCGACATGGAGTTCGCCGGCCAGCTGGTGCGGGCCGGGGAGCTGATGCTGGTCAGCCTCGCCGCCGCCAACACCAGCCCGGAGCTCTCCGCGGCGCGCGCGGCCAACAGCCGGGCCCACCTGGCCTGGAGCGCAGGCCCGCACGCCTGCCCGTCCAAGGAACCGGCCCGTCAGATCACGGTGACGGCCGTCGAGAACCTGCTCAACCAGCTCCCGGACCTCGAACTCGCCGTCCCTGAGCGGGGCCTGACATGGCGTCCCGGCAGCTTCAGTCGCGGGCTGAACTCCCTGCCTGCACGGTTCACCCCAGCCGAGATCACTCATCGGCCCGGCGCGCAGACGCAGCGTTCGGAGCCGTCGGCCCGGGTCGGGCGGAGCGTGCCGGAGGCCGGCAAGGGCGAAAAGGGCGGTCGTTGGAGCCAGTTCCTCGGCTGGCTGAAGGGGTGACCCGCCTCCGGCGCTGCTGATCTGCGGAGGGCAGAAAGCAGCGAGCAGCGAGTCGAGGGCAGTGAGTCGAGGGCAGAAAGCCGAGAGTAGAGAAACCCCCGCGGATCCTGGTGATCCGCGGGGGCTCGGTGCTTCTCCGGGCCGCCGGGTGGGCTGCGCCCGTCCTGGGCTCAGACGTTCTGCAGCTGCGTCAGTTCGACCAGTTCGCTCAGCGCACGCAGGGCGCTCAGTTCGCTCGTCGGACTGGTCCTGGCCGCTGCGCCGAGTTGGGCCAGGTACCCACCGAAGTCGACCTGGACCGAGCTGCCTTCGGAGAGCCCGTAGCGCTCCGCGATGCTGCCCAGGTACGCGTCGATCTCCCGGCGCATCTCCTCCGCCGGAGGAAGCTCGAACTCGCCCTCGACGATTCCGGCCACCCACTCGGCCTGGGCCTCCACGAGGCGGGTGATCGAGCCCACGGGGCGGATCAGGCCCACGAAGAGCAGCCCGGGCAGGTCCGGCGAGGCGATCCGGCGGTAGAGCCGGACCGGCCCCTCCGGGCTCAACGGGCAGTTGTCGGGCAGGAACGGGAAGTCCATGCGGAAGCCGGTGCAGTAGACGATCGCGTCCGCCGCCACCGAGGTGCCGTCGGTGAAGACGACCCGGTCGCCGTCCAGCGACGCGATGGCGGGCTTCGGCGTCACCGCGCCGTGGCGGATCCGGCTGAGGATCTCGTCCGAGATCGTGATGGCCGAGGAGAAGATCGGGTGGTCGGGCTCGGGCAGCCCGTAGTCGGACAGTTTGCCGCGCGCCACCAGCAGCGACTGCTCGATGAAGTGGACCTGCTCGGCGAGGGACATGTCGGTGAACAGGGGCGCGTCGGCGATGAGGTCCACGGGTGTGCCGTAGAGCTGTTTGGGCACGATGTGCAGGGCCCGGCGCACGGAGAGCACCGTCTGCTCGGTGTGTCGGGAGAGGTCGGCGGCGATGTCCACCGCGGACGCGCCCAGGCCCACCACCACGACCCGCTTTCCGGCGAAGTCCTGGCCGTCCATGTAGTCCATGGAGTGGAGAATTGTTCCTGCAAACGACTCGGCGCCCGGGGGTAACGGGTTCGGCAGCGCGGGCAGCGAGTGGTGTCCGGAGGCGACGACCACATGGTCGAAGCTCCGCCGTGTTTCCACCCCTTCGGCGTTCCGACTCGTGACCGTCCATCGCCCGTCGGGCTCCTGCTCGACGGCGACCACCTCGGTGCGCAGCTCGACATGGGGCGTCAGACCGGCCCAGTCGGCGAAGGACCGCAGGTAGGCGGCGACTTCGTGGTGCCGGGGATAGTGCGGCAGCTCGTCCGCCATCGGGAAGTCGGCGTAGCAGGTGAGCTGCTTGGCGGTGTTGAGGTGCAGCGCCTGGTACCCCGGACCCGGCTCACCGGCTCCCGGCATGCGCCAGATGCCGCCGACGTCCGCCGCCTTCTCCACGCAGACGAAGTCGACGCCCCTCCGTCTGAGCGCGTGTGCGGCTGCCAGTCCTGACAGACCCGCGCCTATCACGCACACGCTCAACGTTCCTCCCCAGGGGCACGGACAAATGCCGGACGTCGTCGAACTCTCACCCGAATTGACTGCCCAACGTATCTTCGCCTCACACCCCATCACATGACGCGGCGGGTGACACTGCGTTCACGGAACGTTCAGACACGGCACGTTGAGCCCGGTGTCGTGTCCTGCGTCACGGGCGGAGGTGTTTCCGGCCAACGGTCCGGAAACAACCCGTTGTCGTGGAACCGCGACTTCACGGGATCGGTACCAAAACGCGTGCCGCCGACCCGGCATGGGTGGGCGGTCCGATTGTTTCCGCAGCAGGTCTTGACGACATGTCAGGGACAGATCCACACTCGCACAGTCGCTGGGAACGTTACCAAGCGCCACCAGTGATCATCGACAAGTGATCAGTCGATCAGCCATCCGTGCTCAACGATCAGATCAGTGATCAGCAACCGACAGGCTCGACAACCCCCCCCATCCCGGGAGGTCAGTCATGACGGAAACCGTGCCGCTGCTGGAGGCGCGCGGTGTGACCAAGCGCTTCGGGCAGGTGCAGGCCCTGGACGGAGCGGACTTCACCGCGTACCCCGGTGAGGTCGTCGCCTTGATCGGCGACAACGGCGCCGGCAAGAGCAGCCTGGTGAAGACCCTGTCCGGCGCAATGCGCCCGGACGGCGGGTCGATCGTGGTCGACGGCCGGGAGGTGCAGCTCCACTCGCCCCAGGACGCGCGCCGTGTCGGCATCGAGACGGTCTATCAGGACCTGGCCCTCGCCCCGGACCTGGACGCGTCGGTCAACCTGCACCTCGGCCGGGAACTGCGACGCGGCGGTCTGCTGGGTCGGCTCGGCGTGCTCGACCGGGCCGCGATGCGGCGGGCGGCCGTCACCGCCTTCGCCGAGCTGGGCGTGGAGCTGCCGGACGTGTCGGTGTCCGTCGCCACGCTCTCCGGCGGCCAACGGCAGTCCGTCGCGGTGGCGCGGGCGGTGGCGTTCGCCCACCGGATCATCTTCATGGACGAGCCGACCGCAGCGCTCGGCGTGGTGCAGCGCGGGCGCGTGCTGGACACCATCCGCCGGGTCAGGGACCGGGGCATCACCGTCGTGCTGATCAGCCACAACATGCCGGAGGTGCTCAGCGTCTCCGACCGGATCGAGGTGCTGCGCCTCGGCAGGCGCGTGGCACGTTTCGACGCCGCGGGCACGTCCGTCGAGGAACTCGTCGGCGCGATGACCGGCGCGTTGGAACTCAGACCGGACTCCACGGACGTGGGGTCGACGGCGGTGGGGTCGACGGACGTGGGGCCGACAGGGCCGACCGACCTGAGGAAGCCCATGAGGCCGACGCCGGGGGAGACGGGGGAGGACGGATCGTGAACCTCTGGCTGCAACTGCGGCGGTTACGGGAGCCGTTGACGACGGTGGCCCGTAGGACCGGCCTGTCCCGGCTCGGGGCCTTCAACGAGACCTGGACCTTCCTGATCCTGGCCGTCCTGGTCCTCTACTTCACCCTGGCGGCACCGGGTAAGTTCCTCACCACCTACGACCTGACCCAGATCGCCACCAACGCCGCCATCTACCTGGTCCTCGGCGTCGGCATGACCTTCGTCATCATCACGGCGGGCATCGACCTCTCCGTCGGCTCGATACTCGTGCTCTCCGCAGTGCTCTCCGCCGAGTACACGGTCCACCACGGCGGAGCGAACTCCGGTTGGGGCGCGGTCGCGATCAGCTCGCTGATCGCGCTGGTGACCGGACTGCTCTGGGGAGCGCTCCAAGGCTGGCTGGTCGCCAAGGCGAAGGTGCCGCCGCTCATCGTCACGCTCGGCGGGTTCGGTGCGGCGCTCGGCATCGCCGAGATCGTCACCAAGGGGGAGGACCCGACCGGCGCGGTCTCGTCCAAGCTCCAGGAGTCGATCGGCTTCGGCAAGCTCTTCGGGCAGATCCCCTGGCTGGTCGTGATCGCCTTCGTCACCACGCTGGTGTTCGCCCTGATCCTGGCCCGGACCCGGTTCGGGCTGCACACCTACGCCATCGGCTCGAACCCTGAAGCGGCGCGGCGGGCCGGTGTCGCCGTCGACCGGCAGCTGATCACGGTCTACGCGCTCACAGGTCTGCTCTGCGGTCTGGGCGCGGTGATGTGGCTGGCCTACTTCGGCACCACCAGCATCGCCGGGCACGCGACCGACAACCTCACCGTGATCACGGCGGTCGTGCTGGGCGGCGCCAGCCTCTTCGGCGGGCGCGGCTCCGTGCTGGGCACGGTGATCGGCGTCTTCATCCCGGCGGTGCTCACCACCGGGCTGATCATCATCGGCGTGCAGCAGTACTGGCAGGACGTCACCATCGGCGCGGTGCTGGTCCTGGCCGTCTATCTGGACCAGCTGCGCCGTCGTCGACGCGAACACACCTGATCGATCACTTGATCACTCGGCCACTCGACTGATCGGACGCTCGACCACAACCACCATCACCCTCAACACCGGCGAGTGAAAGAGAAACGCCCACGGGAGGTTCCTCATGCGCAGACCGTCCGCGAAACTGATCGGCTGTGGTGCCGTGCTGGCTCTGGTCACCGCGACCGCCGCCTGCAGCAGCTCCGGGTCGTCGTCCGGCTCGTCGTCCGGAGGGAGTTCGGGTGGCACCGGTGCCAACTCCGGCGCGGGAAAGACCATGGAGCTGATCACCGGGGTCAAGAGCGACCCCTTCTACATCACCATGTCCTGTGCCGCCCAGCAGGAGGCCACCAGGCTCGGCGTGAAGCTGACCGTGGACGGCTCCGCCCAGTGGGACGTCTCGGTCCAGCGGCCGATCCTGGACTCCGTCGCCGCGACCCACCCCGACGGCCTGCTGATCTCGCCGGTCGACAGCACCGCGCTGACCCCGTCCCTGCAGCAGATCCAGGGCTCGGGCACCAAGGTGGTGCTGGTCGACACCTCGGTGACCGACCCGTCCGTCGGCGTCTCCCGGATCTCCTCCGACAACGAGGCGGGCGGGCGTCAGGCCGCCGACGCGCTGGCCCAGTTGATGGGGAACAAGGGATCGGCGATCGTGATCAGCGTCAAGCCGGGCGTCTCCACCACCGATGCCCGGATCAAGGGCTTCACCGAGGAGATGCAGGCCAAGCACCCGCAGATCACGCTGCTTCCGGTGCTCTACGACAACGACCTGCCGGCCACCGCGGCCTCGCAGATCCAGTCGACGCTCGCGGCCCACCCGGACCTCGGCGGCGTCTTCGCCGGGAACACCAACACCGCGCAGGGGATCTCCACTGGTCTCCAGGCCGCGGGCAAGCAGGGGAAGGTCAAGGTCGCCGCCTTCGACGCCGAGCCGGACGAGGTCACCGCGCTGAAGAACGGCACACTCGACGTACTGGTCGCGCAGAACCCGGCACAGATCGGCACCCAGGGCGTCGACCAGGCGCTGGCGGCGATCGAAGGAAAGCCGGTCCAGTCGTCGATCGCCACGACCATGGTGGCGATCACCCGAGCCACCATGAACGATCCTTCGTCCAGCAAGTACTTCTACAAGTCGGCATGCTGACGGGCGCTTCCCGCTCGCTTTTCCCGCTCACTTGCTCGTTCGCTCACCGGATGTCGTCGGCCCTGAAGGAGAGGGACATCCATGACGCAGGCACCCGGGCGGCGCCCGACGATGCGGGACGTCGCCCGGGAGGCGGGCGTCAGCCCGATGACCGTCTCCCGGGTCCTCTCGGCCGAGCCGGGCGTCTCGGCCGAGAAGGCGGCAAGCGTGGAGCGGGCGGTGCGGCGGCTCGGTTACCGCCGTAACGACCTCGCCCGGATGCTGCGCCGCAAGGGCGCGGGCAGCCGCACCATCGGGCTGGTCGTCGACGATCTGGCCAACCCCTTCTACGCGTTGATGGCCCGTTCGGTCGAGGACGCGGCCTACCGGCAGGGTTATGTGGTGCTGGTCGGCAGCACCAACGACGACCGCAGGCGGGAGCGCGAGGTGATCGCCGCCTTCTGCTCCCGCCAGGTGGACGGCCTGATCCTGGTCCCCACCTGCGGCAGCCACGGCTTCCTCCGGCCCTGGACCGAGACCGGCACCCGGGTGGTCTGCCTCGACCGGCCCGCGCGCGGGCTCGACGTGGACACCGTGACGGTGGACAACCGCGCGGGCGCCCGCGGCGCGGTGGAGCACCTGCTCGACCACGGTCACCGCCGGATCGCCTACCTCGGCGACCGCCTTGACATCTGGACCCAGCGGGAGCGCCATCTCGGCTACCGCGAGGCGCTGGCCGCACGCGGCGTCGCGGCCGTCCCCGAACTCCTCCGCCACGGCCTGCGCTCCCGCACGGAGGCGGCGTCGGCGGTGGCGGCGATGCTCGCGGCGGACGGTCCGCCGACGGCGATCTTCGCAACAAACGGTCTGATCAGCGCGGGCGCGCTGGACGCCGTCCGCGCGGGAGCTGGAGCGGGCGCAGGCGCAGGCGGGAGCGCAGGCGACGGCGCTCCGGGCGCAGGTGACGACCCGGCGATCGTCGGCTTCGACGACCTTCCGTTTGCTGATCGACTCGATCAACCGCTCACCGTGGTCAACCAGGACCCCGCCGCGATCGGCGGCACGGGCGCGGCCCTGCTCTTCGCCCGCATCGAGGGGGACCGCTCCGCACCACGCTCGGTCGTCCTGCTCACCCGCCTCATCCCCCGCGGCTCAGGGGAACGCCCGCCGCTGGCGTGAGCCGTCGTTAGCATGCTGATCAGTGGGATCGACTGAGCGACTGAGATGAGCAGGTAAGTGATGCCAGAGGTACTGAAGGCTCTGCCGTACGGGGCTGGGGATCTGCTGCTCGACGTCCACCGGCCGAACGCGGCGCCGACCGGGACCGTGCTGCTCTGGCACGGGAGCGGTGCACAGGAGCGCGACGTGCTCGGAGCGTTGGCCCAGCAGGCCGCCGCGCGCGGGCTGCTGGTCCTGGTACCGGACTGGCGTCCGGACGCGGAGGACGCGGGCTGGTCCGACCTGCGCGCGTCGGCCGCTTTCCTGCGGCAGCGGGCGGGCGAGTGGGGCGGCGATCCGGAGCACGCGGTACTGGCGGGTTGGTCGCTGGGCGCCCGCGCCGCGATGGCGACCGTCCTTCGGCCCGCCGACGCCTTTGACGGGTGGCGTCCCGCCGCCGTCGTCGGGATCGCCGGCAACTACCTGACCTCGCACGACCCCCGGATGGGCCCGCCCGCCGTCGAGGATCTGGAGACCACCACGCAGCCCGCACTACCGGTCCACCTCGTCCACGGACGCGCGGACCCCGTCGTGGGCGTTCGCAACGCACGTGCGTTCCATGCCGCGTTGGAGCGGCACGCCTGGCCGGTCGCCTACGCCGAGACCGAGACCGACCACGCGGGTGTGGTGATGACCGAGTTCGTCCCGGAGTTGGGCCGATGCCGCCCGGTCCAGGAGGGGCACGCCTTCGCCGCGGGCCTGGCCACAGCCGACGCACTGGCGCTGGCGGCCTCGAGTCCTTCCGGCAGGGGTGCGTCGACGGCATCCTGATGCCATGTCGATCACGTCACAGTCGTCTGAGCAGCAGTCGTCCGAGCCTCAGCTGTCCAAGCAGCATCCGTCCGAGCCTCAGCCGTCCGCATCGCTCTCCCTCGACCTCGCCGAGAAACTGCTCGCCGACAACTTCGCGCCGTGGGTGCTGGATCTGGGCCTGCGCGTGGAGAGCGTCGGTGGGCGCGAGGCGGTGCTGCGACTGCCGTGGTCGGACCGGCTCGCGCGGGAAGGCGGTGGGATGTCGGGGCAGGCCTTGATGGCTGCCGCCGACACCGCCACGGTCGTCGCCGTCGCGGCGGCGCGCGGCGGCTTCGTGCCGATGACGACCGTCCAGTTGTCGACCTCGTTCCAGCGCGCGGTCGTCGGCGCGGACGTGCTCGTGCACGCTCGGATCACCAAGCTCGGCCGCTCCCTTGCCTTTGCGGACATCGTGATGGCCGCAGACGGGGCCCCCTCAGACAGTCCGGCAGCCCAGGCCACCGCCGTCTACGCGCTGCTCGGCTGAACGCCCGTCCGCCTGGCGCTACTTCTTCTCGTCGGGTCCCTGGCGGCGGACCTCCTGGACGTGGCGCAGCGCGTCGCGCAGGTCCGTCAACCAGGTCTCGGTGTTCTCGCCGACCTGGCGGACGCACCAGGCCAGCGCCTCGCTGCGGCTGCGGGCGACGCCGCCGGCCACGAGCGTGTCCAGCACCTGCCGTTCCGGCTGCCGCAGCCGGGTCATCGCGGGGACGGCGAGGTGGGTGAACATCACCCGCCGGCCCTCGTGCAGCGCGCCCCAGGACACCTTCTTGCCGAAGCGCTCCTCCGCCGCGCGGGCCACCCGCATCCGCTCGCCGCGCGTGCGCTCGCGGTAGTCGCTGATCGGGTCGGACAGGTCGTCCCCACTGTCCCCGCCGTCCTCACCGTCTCCAACGGCACCGCCATCGGCCGGGATCGGGCCGACGACCGTGATCTCCTCACGGTCGACCACCACGACCGGCGTCTCCTCGAACAGTCCCTCGGGCAGATGGGCCGCGAACCACTCCGCGACCGACTCCCCGGTCTTGCCGAAGCCTGTCATGGATCCAGGATTACACCATTACACGCTTACCGGAAGCGTTCGGAGGAGCGGCCGTACAACCCTTGCCCTTGACGGCGCACCTGAGGCCTGCGCACACTGTTCTTGTTAGAGAGCGCTGCTCTCGAAAGAGAGCGAAGGTCGCACATTCCGTCCGTGAGGAGCACGTGATGCTTGCCAAGCCTCTGTACCTGGTGAACGCGGCACTGGCCTTCGCCGTCGAGCTGGTCGCGCTCGGGGCGTTGCTCTGGTGGGGTTTCCACACCGGCACCGGGCTGGCGCTGCACCTGCTGCTCGGGCTCGGCGCGCCGGTGCTCACGGGCTGGCTGTGGGGGATGTTCCTGGCGCCCCGGGCGAGCCACCCCTTGCCGGTGGGCGTGACGTCGGCCGCCAAGCTGACGGTCTTCGTGGCGTCGGCCGTCGCGGCCTACGCGGTCGGGGCGCACGCTTTCGCGGTTGTCTACACCGTCGTGGCCGTCCTCAACACCGCTTATGTGACGGCCAACCGTGAGGCGATCACGCGCCGGCTCGCAGGTGCGCGCGACTGAGGCGGAGCGGCTCGGGCGCCGTCCGTCGCAGCCGCGCGTCCATGCACACGCGGTGTGGTCGGGGTGCAGGCTCAGCCCGTGAAGTCCTCCTCCCAGAACTCCAGCTCGCCACGCGCCGGTGCCTCCGGGCCGCCGTGCAGGTCGGCCTCACGGCCGCGCAGTTCGACGCGGCGGATCTTGCCCGAGACGGTCTTCGGCAGTTCGGCGAACTCCAGGCGGCGGACCCGCTTGTAGGGCGCGAGCCGCTCCCGCGCGAAGGCGAGCACCGAGCCGGCCGTCTCCCGGTCCGCGGTCGCGCCCGGAACCAGCACGACGAACGCCTTGGGAACCGACAGCCGGACCGGGTCCGGCGAGGGGACCACGGCCGCCTCCGCGACGCTGGGGTGCTCGATCAGCACGCTCTCCAGCTCGAACGGCGAGATCCGGTAGTCCGAAGACTTGAAGACGTCGTCCGTGCGACCCACATAGGTCAAGTAGCCGTCCGCGTCCCGGAATGCCACATCGCCGGTGTGGTAGAAGCCGCCGGCGGTCGCCTCCGCCTGGCGCTCGGGGTCCTGCTGATACCCCGTCATCAGGCCCAGCGGGGAGCTGTCCAGAGGCAGACAGAGCTCTCCCTCCGCGCCGGGCTCGGTGACCACCGCGCCGCTGACGGCGTCGACCAGGGCCACCTCGTAGCCGGGGAGCGGCACGCCCATCGAGCCGGGCTTGACCGGGAACTGCGGCGGGTTGCCCACCTGGGCCGTGGTCTCGGTCTGCCCGAAGCCGTCGCGCAGGGTCACCCCCCAGGCCTCCTGCACCCGTTCGATGATCTCCGGGTTCAACGGCTCGCCCGCGCCGACGAGTTCACGCAGTGACGGCTGCCAGTCGGAGAGCTTCTCCAGCACCAGCATCCGCCAGACCGTCGGCGGGGCGCAGAACGAGGTCACCTCGCAGCGGACCAAGGTGTCCAGCAACGGCCGCGCGGAGAAGCGTGGCTGATTGACAATCAGGATCTCCGCTCCGGCGTTCCAGGGCGCGAAGAAGTTGCTCCAGGCGTGCTTGGCCCAACCCGGCGAGGAGACGTTGAGGTGGACGTCGCCGGGCCGCAGACCGATCCAGTACATCGTCGACAGGTGGCCCACGGGGTAGGAGCGGTGGGTGTGTTGGACCAGCTTGGGGCGGCTGGTGGTGCCCGAGGTGAAGTAGAGCAGCAGCGGGTCGTCGGCCCGGGTGGGGCCGTCGGGGACGAAACCCTCGGTGGGCAGCCGGTGGTCGGCCGACTCGGCGTAGCGGAGCCAGCCGGGCACCTGCGCGCCCACCGCGATCCGGGTCCAGTCGCCATCGATGCCCGCAAAGCCACCGGTGAGGCCGGACTCGGCGATGACATGGCGGACGTCGCCGCGCGCCACGCGGTCCGCGAGGTCCTCGGGCGCGAGCAGCGTGCTGGCCGGGATGACGACCGCGCCGAGCTTGATCGCCGCCAGCATCACCTCCCACAGCGCCACCTGGTTGCCGAGCAGCAGCAGGATCCGGTCGCCGCGCCGGACGCCCAGGCCCCGCAGCCAGTCGGCCACCTGGTCGGAGCGGTCGCTGAGTTGAGCGAACGTCAGGGCAGTCTCGGCGACCGTCGAGCCGTCCGGGGCGAGGTCGACCACGCGCAGCGCGACGGACCGGTTCTCGCCGCCCTCGGGCCTGGCCTCACGGTCGAACCAGTCGAGCGCCCAGTTGAAGTACTCGGCCTGCGGACGCGGGAAGCGGCGTGCGCCGTCAAGGTCGCCCCGGTGCCGCAGCAGATGGTCGCGCGCCGCGCGGAACTCCGCGTAGGCCCGCTCGGGGCTCTCGGGCGTGCCTGTCTGGTCCATCGCGGTCTCCTCCAAGGGGATCCAAGGTGAATCCGGTGCAGCCGACGACGAAGGCGCGGGGTGGGACCGCAGTTCGCCGGGGCCCCACGTTGTTCCACGTTCCACGGGTCGTGCCCCGTCCGGACCACACCGTTCCAGCCGTCCTGAAGCTGGTCAAGGAGGCGACGCGGCCCGGGAGGAGAGAGGCGACGCGGCCCGGGATCGGAGAGGTGGCGCGGCCCGGGACGGAGAGGTCGTGCGGCCCGGGATCCGGCCGGGGGAGGGGCCCGGCTGACGCACGGGGGCCGCGCCGCTTCGGGGGAAGGAAGCGGCGCGGCCCCGGGGGAGAAGTACTGCGGTTCGATCAGGCGGGGGGAAGCTCGTCCAGTCCCTCGGAGACCAGCTTCGCCAGGCGGTCCAGCGCGGCGTCGGCGCCGTCGGCGTCCGAGGCGAGCACGACCTCCTCGCCGGCCTGGGCGCCCAGACCGAGCAGCGCCAGCATGGACGCGGCGTTGACAGGGTCGCCGCCGTTCTTGGCGATGGTGACGGGCACGCCGACCGAGCCCGCGGCGCGGACGAAGACGGAGGCGGGACGGGCGTGCAGGCCCTCGGGCCAGCCGATGGGGACGCGGCGCTCAGCCATGGTGCGTGCCTTTCGCGAAGTGCGCGGATCTTTCTGGACAATTCAGGATATTCAGCGGGGTTGATCCTGCGTTGTCTAGACCATTCTCGCACGGCCTCCGACGGCATCGGGACGCTCCCACGTGCGTCGCCGGGCCGACGTTCGGAAATCCGTGCGACGCACGCCCGGCCGGGTGCCCGGCGGACGGCTAATCTGGCCTGGTGAGCGAGAGCGCGCCCGCCGCTGCGGGACCGGGCCACGACATCCACGCCGACCAGGCCCTGGCCGAGGACCGACCCGGTTACCCGGCCCACTGGGAGGCCGACATCGTGCTGCGGGACGGCGGCACCGCGCGCATCAGGCCTATCGTCCCCGCCGACGCCGACCGGCTGGTCGCCTTCTACCAGCACGTCTCCGACCGGTCGAAGTACTACCGCTTCTTCGCCCCGTATCCGCGCCTCTCCGCGCGGGACGTGCGGCACTTCACCCACCACGACTTCGTCGACCGGGTCGGCCTGGCCGCGCTGGTGCGCGACGAGTTCATCGCCACCGTCCGCTACGACCGGATCGACGCCCAGGGCCGGCCCTCCGGCTCCGGTACCGACGCCGAGGTCGCCTTCCTGGTCCAGGACGCCCACCAGGGACGCGGCGTGGCGTCCGCGCTGCTGGAGCACATCGCCGCGTCCGCACGCGAACGCGGCATCCGGCGCTTCATCGCGGAGGTGCTGCCGGAGAACCGGAAGATGGCGAAGGTCTTCACCGAGGCCGGGTACGTCCAGCACCGCAGCTTCACCGACGGAGTGCTCCACTACAAGCTGGACCTGGAGCCGACGGAGGACTCCCTCGCCGTCATGCGCGCTCGTGAGCACCGTGCCGAGGCACGATCGATGCAGCGGCTGCTCAGGCCGCGATCGGTCGCCGTGATCGGCGCCGGACGCAACCCGGTCGGCGTCGGACGCACGGTTCTTCGCAACCTGATCGACGCCGGTTTCACCGGTCGGCTGGATGCGATCAATCGATCGCCCGGCGTGATCGAACTCGACGGCGTGCCCGTGCACGCCTCGATCGCCGACGTGCCCGAGCCCGTCGACCTCGCCGTCATCGCGGTCCCGGCCGAGCAGGTGCCTGACGTCGTCGCGGACTGCGGCGCGGCCGGGGTGCGCGGGCTGGTGGTGATCACCGCGGGATACGCGGAGACCGGCGTCGACGGCCGCGCCCGGCAGCGCGAACTGGTGCGCCAGGCACGCGCAGCCGGTATGCGGGTCCTCGGCCCCAACGCGTTCGGGCTGATCAACACGGATCCGTCGGTGCGGCTGGACGCCTCGCTGGCCCCGGCGCTTCCCGACCACGGTCCGCTGGGGATCTTCACCCAGTCCGGCGCGATCGGCGCGGCCCTGCTGGAGGCCGCTCACCGGCGCGGAATCGGCATCTCCTCCTTCGCCTCCGTCGGCAACCGCGCGGACATCTCGGGCAACGACCTGCTCCAGTACTTCGAGGAGGACGACGCGACCGGCGTGGCCCTGCTCTACCTGGAGTCCTTCGGCAATCCGCGCAAGTTCAGCCGACTGGCGCGGCGGGTCGCCGCCCGCAAGCCGCTGGTCGTGGTCAAGGGCGGCCGGGACACCCGCAGCATCCCTGCCGGACACGCGGGCGCGGTCACGCGCATGGCCGACAGCACCGTCGACACGCTCTTCCAGCAGGCGGGCGTGATCCGGGTCGACACCATCACCGAGCTCTACGACACCGCCGATCTGCTGGCCCATCAGCCGATCCCGCCCGGCAACCGGATCGCCATCGTCGGCAACTCGGACTCCGTCGGCCTGCTCACCCACGACGCCGCGCTCAGCGCCGGGCTGCGACCGCTGCTGCCGCACGACCTCACCACCAGCGCCACGCCGGACGACTTCCGCCGCGGCCTGCGCGCGGCGGTCGACCGACCGGACAGCGACGCGGTGGTCGCCGTCGTGATCCCGCCTATCGGCGTGGGCGGCTTCCCCCGCTTCCCCGGCTCGGGCCTGCTCGCCAACGGCCACCGCGACGGTTCCGCCCTGGAGCTCGACACGGCCCCCTTCGCGGCCGCCCTCGCCGACGCCGCCGTGCTGGCCCGCGCGGCGGGCAAGCCGATGGTGATCGTCCACCTGGCGATGCCGGAACTGATCGACGAGGTCAACGCGCTGACCGTGGCACGGGCGCAAGGGGAGGCGGAGGCGGAGGTTCAGGCACAGGCCCGCGCACAGGCACAGGCACAGGCGGAGGTTCGGGCACAGGCGCACGCGCAGGCGGGTGCAAGTGCGGGTGCGGAAGAGTCGGCGACGGCGTCGCCGACGGCCGACGCCGAGGCGAGCGGCGCGGCGACCGGCGTGCTCCCGCATCTGCAGCGCGTGCCCGGCTATGCGCGCCCGGAGCGGGCGGTGCGCGCCTTCGCGCACGCCACCTTCTACGCGGCCTGGCGCGTCGAGGCCACCGCCCCGCGGACTTTCCCCGACTTCGAGGACCTGGCCGAGCAGCGCGCCGAGGAGATCGTCGCCGGCGCACTCGCCGACCGTCACGAGGCCCGACTCGACGCCGCGACCACCGCCGAACTGCTCGCCTGCTACGGCGTGCGCCTGGACGCACCGGCCGCCCCGCACCCCGCCGATCGGCCGGAGTACCCCGTCACCGAGGACGGTGCGGTCGAGACGACGATCTCCGCCAGCGTCGACCCGGCCGTCGGCGCGATCCTCTCCTTCGGCCTGGCCGGGGTCGCCTCCGAACTGCTGGGCGACGTGGCCCACCGCCTGATTCCGGCCACCGACGCCGAGGTCGCCTCCCTGGTCAGGGGGATCAAGGCGGCCCCGTTGCTGTTCGGCTGGCGCGGGTCCGAGCCGGTCGACACGGGCGCCCTGGAGGAACTGCTGCTCAGGATCTCGCAGCTGGTGGACGACCTGCCCGAGGTGGCCTCCCTCACCCTCGCCCCGGTGAGCGTCGCGTCGCGTGGCCTGCGGGTGCTGGGGGCGGAGGTCCGGCTGGCCCGGCTGCCCGCACGGACCGATCTGGGACCGCGCGCGCTGGCGTGAGAGTGCCCCGGATCGTGCCAGGATGGTAGCTATGGCGAAGACGGGAACGACCACCACCCAGGGGCTGCGCTCCGCGATCGAGCGCAGCGGCTACTACCCGACCCTCGTGTCCGAGGCCGTCGAGGCGGCGGTGGGCAGCGAGAGTGTCGACGCCTTCCTGGTCCACCAGGAGACCACCTTCGACGCCAACGAGGTGCGCCGCCACGTCACCGTGCTGGTGCTGACCGGGACCCGGTTCATCGTCAGCCACACCGACGAGCAGGGCGCCGACGACACCTCGCCCGTGCCGTACGCGACGACCTCGACGGAGAGCGTGAAGATCGGCCGGATCTCGTCGGTCGTGGTCAGCCGGGTCGTGGCCAACCCCGAGAAGTACACGCGCGGGCAGCTGCCGCGCGAGGTGGTGCTGACCATCGGATGGGGCGCCGTCTCCCGGATCGACCTGGAGCCCGCCGCCTGCGGCGACCCGAACTGTGACGCCGACCACGGCTACACCGGCTCCACCACCGCCGACGACCTCTCGCTCCGGGTCAGCGAGGCGGGCGACGGCCCGGAGACGGTGGCCCAGGCGCTGGCCTTCGCCCAGGCCCTGTCCGAGACGACGGCCCGGACGCCGGAGTAGCCGCCGGCCACGCCCGGCCCCGGATCGCGATCGGGAAGCGTTTCCGCAGCGCGCAGGCAGCGCCCGCAGGCAGCGCCCGCAGGCAGCGCCCGGAGGCAGGCGCGCGGCGGCACCATGCGACCAGGCAGCGCGCGGATGCGGCGGCAGAGACCGAGTGCGTACGGCCGACGGTGCGTGACCGGTGCGCGATGAGCGCAGGCCTGCGTCTCCCTTCGGCCTGCCTCGGTTAGGGTCACTACGCAACACTCGGCGCACGCACAGAAAAGACTGATGACTCTCCCTCACACCGCCGCCCCCGTCCCCGCCTACGGCACGGCGTCGCTCTCCGACGTGCTCCCGGCCGTCGCCGCGGGCCTCGGCCTGACCGCCGCCGACGGCGTCCCCGCGACCGGGCTGGTGCTGCCGCCCGCCGACCGGGTCTGCGTGTTCCTGGTCGACGGCCTCGGCTGGGAGCTGATCCGCAGCCACCCCGACGATGCGCCGTTCCTGACCTCGCTGCTGTCGACCTCGCTGGCGGGCAGCGGACGCCCGCTCACCGCCGGGTTCCCCTCGACGACCGCGACCAGCCTGGCGTCCTTCGGGACCGGCCGCCCCCCGGGCGAGCACGGACTGGCCGGGTACCTGGTGCGGATCCCGGGTGAGCGGCGGCTGATGAACCAGCTGCGCTGGATGCCGCATCAGACGCCGCGCACCTGGCAGCCGTATCCCACCGTCTTCGGGCGCACCCATGCCATGGGCGTCTCGACCTGCCAAGTCTCCTCGCCGTTGTTCGAGTTCACCCCGCTGACCGAGGTGGCGTTGTCGGGCGGCCAGTTCCTCGGGCGGCTGACCGGCGAGGAGCGGATGGACCTGGCCGCAGAGCGGCTCGCCGCCGCCGACCGGGCTCTGGTCTACACGTACTACAGCGAGCTCGACGGCATGGGTCACCGGCACGGTGTCCACTCCGACGCCTGGCGTGGACAGCTGATGGCCGTCGACCGCCTCGCCCAGCGGCTCGCCGAGCAGTTGCCGCCGCGCTCGGCGCTCTACATCACCGCCGACCACGGCATGGTCGACATCGCCCCCGAGGCGCGCATCGACTTCGACGCGCCCGAGCAGGAGGACCTGCGCGCGGGCGTGCTGCTGCTCGGCGGCGAGGGCCGGGCCCGTCACGTCTACGCCAAGCCGGGCGCGGAGGCCGACGTCCACGCCGCCTGGCGGGAGCGGCTCGGCGACCGCTTCTGGATCGCCACCCGCGAGGAGGCCGTGGCGGCGGGCTGGTTCGGGCCGGTGGTCGAGGAGCGCGTGCTGGGCCGGATCGGCGACGTGGTCGCGGTCGCGGCCGACGACACCGCGGTGATCGCGACCCGCCGCGAGCCGGGCGAGTCGGCGATGGTCGGTCTGCACGGGTCGATGCACCCGGCGGAGCAGTTGGTGCCGCTGCTGGAGGTGCGTCGTGGCTGAACTGGTCTTCTTCAGCGGGACCATGGACTGCGGCAAGTCGACGCTGGCGCTGCAGATGGACCACAACCACCAGGCGCGCGGCCGTCGCGGGATAATCTTCACCCGCAACGACCGCGCCGGCGCGGCGATCCTCTCCAGCCGACTGGGCCTCAGTACCGAGGCCGTCGAGGTCGACGACGCGCTCGACTTCCACGCCCACGTGGTGAGGCTGCTCTCCGCCGGCGCCCGGATCGACTACCTGATCTGCGACGAGGCCCAGTTCTTCCGCGCCGAGCAGGTGGACCAGTTGGCCCGGATCGCGGACGACCTCGCCATCGACGTCTTCACCTTCGGCATCACCACGGACTTCCGCACCCGGCTCTTCCCGGGCTCGGCCCGGCTGATCGAGCTGGCGGACCGGGTCGAGGTGCTCCAGGTCGAGGCGCTGTGCTGGTGCGGCTCGCGGGCCACGCACAACGCCCGGACCGTCGGCGGCGTGATGGTCGTCGAGGGCGCCCAGGTGGTCGTCGGCGATGTCGCCGTCACCGAGGACCAGGTCGGCTACGAGGTCCTCTGCCGTCGCCACCACCGCAAGCGGATGACCGCCGCGACCGCCCGCGCGGGCGCGCTCTCCCCGGACGTGCTCCCTTTCGAGGGCACGTCGGGGCGCTGAGCGCCGATTCCTGAGGGCTACTGGGCTTCTGGCGTGACGTCAGAAATCGCAGCGGGCTGCCTCGGCAGGGCCGAGGTCCGGCGCGTCGCGCAGCTCCAGCTTGGCACCCGGCTGGTGCAGCTCCAGCACCACGACCTCGTTGCGGCCCGTGCGCCACAGCGGGGCCGGGGCGTAGAGGGTGCGTTGCGGGCCGATCTCCCAGTAGCGGCCGAGGCAGAAGCCGTTGAGCCAGACGACGCCCTTGGTCCAGCCGGGTAGGGCGAGGAACCCGTCCGCAGCCTCGTGGATGTCCAACTCGAAGCGGTGGAACGCCGGGTGTCCGACCATCCTGTCGGCGTCGGCGTCGGCGTCGGCGTCGGCGTCGGCGTCGGCGAACGGCAGCTCCAGCAGATCCGGCAGCGGATCGAGCGGCAACGGCCGGATCTCCCAGCCGAACTGGTACTGGCCGTCCAGCCGGACACCGCCGGTGATGCCTTTGCGGTCGGCAAAGCGCGGACCGTAGTTGATCCGGCCCTGGTTCTCCACCAGCAGCTCCAGCTCCGCGCCGCCGTCCGGAACGCTCAACGTGATCGAACGATCGGGGTGGTTGCGTTCGAGCACGCCGATCGCTTCACCGTCCAGGAAGACCTGCGCACGATCGGCCAGTCCGTCGATCCGCAGCTCGGTCCGGGCCAGCGGGCCGCGCAGCCGAGTGCGGTAGTGGATCAGGCCGAGTGACTGGCCGACCGTCTCCATCGGCTCCGGCTCCAGCCATTGGCTGGGCTTGCCGTGGCTCGACTCTGCGAGCATGTCCAGACAGTCGCGCAGGGCGACGCGTCCCAGCGGGCGCACCGACTGCGGTGCGAGACGCGGCGGCAGCTCCGGCAGCGGGTGCGGGACGGGCCCGATCCGGCGCTCGATCACCGCGCGGAAGGCGTGGAACTTGGCCGTCAGCTCGCCCGCCTCGCCGACCGGCGCGTCGTAGTCGTAGCTGGTCGACGTCGGCAGGTAGGCGGCTCCGTCGTGGTTGGCGCCGTTCCACCAGCCGAAGTTGGTGCCGCCGTGGCCCATGTAGATGTTGACGGACGCGCCTGCGGCCAGCAGCGCGTCCAACGCCTGCGCAGCGTCCTCGGCGTCGCGGACCCGGTGCCGTTCGCCCCAGTGGTCGAACCAGCCGATCCAGAACTCCGCACAGACCAGCGGCCCTTGGGGCTGGTGCCGACGCAGGCAGGCCAACGCCTGCTCCGGCCGGGAGCCGAAGGTGCCCGTGGTCAGCACGCCGGGCAGCCTGCCGCCGAGCTGGAATCCGTCCTCCGCTCCGTCGGCGGTGAACAGCAGACAGGTCACCCCACGTGCGAGCAGGCCTTCGTGCAGATGGGTCAGGTACGCGGTGTCGTTGCCGTAGCTGCCGTACTCGTTCTCGACGCCCATGGCCACGATCGGCCCGCTGCAGTCGTCCTGAAGCGGCGTCAGCCGGGGCAGCAGCTCGTCGAACCACGCGTCGACGGCGGCCAGGAAGGCGGTGTCGGTGCGCCGCAGCCGCAGGGACCGGTCGGCGAGCAGCCAGGCGGGCAGCCCGCCGAACTCCCATTCCGCGCAGACGTAGGGGCCGGGGCGGACGATCACGTCCAGCCCGAGCTCCCCGGCCAGCCGGACGAACCCGACCACGTCCTGCGCACCGTCGAAGTCGAAGCGGCCGCGCTCGCGTTCGTGGACGTTCCAGGCGACGTAGGTCTCAACGGTGTTGACACCCATCGCGCGCAGCCGCAGCAGCCGGTCGCGCCACTGCTCCGGGCGGATCCGGAAGTAGTGCACCGCAGCCGAGACGATCTGGTGCGGAACGCCGTTGCGCAGGAAGCCGGTTCGCGAGTCGGTCAGGGTCAGTGTCACGGCGACGGCTCCAGCTCCTGCGTGCCGGTGAGGTAGGTATGGTGACGCTCCGTCAGTGTGCGGAGTGTCTCCTCGCCGGGTGTGTCCCAGACCTCCTGGTTGAAGATCTCGACCTCGGTCCACCCCTGGTAGCCCGCCTCCGCCACCAGCCGGGCGAGGCGCGGGATGTCGATCGAACCGTCGCCGACGTGCCCGCGTCCGAGCAGTGCGTCGGCGGGCAGCGGCAGCAGCCAGTCGCAGACCTGGAACGCGTGGATCATCCCGGCCGTCCCGGCGCGCGCGATCTGCCGCTCGACCTCCGGGTCCCACCACACGTGGTAGGTGTCGACGACCACGCCGGTGCCGTGACCGGCCTGTTCGGCAAGGTCGACCGCCTGGCCGAGCGTCGAGACGACCGCACGGTCCGCGCAGAACATCGGGTGCAGCGGCTCGATCGCCAGCCGCACCCCGTGCGCCTCGGCGTAGGGAGCCAGCGCCGCGATGCCGTCGGCGACCGAACGTCGGGCGGCGGGCAGGTCCTTGCTGCCGGACGGCAGCCCGCCGCAGACCAGGACCAGGGTGTCGGTGCCGAGCGCGGCGGCCTCGTCGACCGCGCGCCGATTGTCTGCGGCGATGTCCTCGGCGGAGTCCGGGCCGGTGAAGAAACCGCCCCGGCAGAGACTGGTGACGGTCAGTCCGGCCTCGCGGACCAACCGGGCGGCCTGGTCCAGGCCCGCTTCGGCGACCCGGTCCCGCCACAGTCCGATCCCGGCGATGCCTGCCGCCGTGCAGCCGGCGACGGCCTCGGCCAGTGTCCACTGCTTCGTCGTCGCGGTGTTGAGCGAGAGCCGCTCCAGCCCGGGGGCAGGGTTGGCCCTTGACTGCATCCTTGACCGGGTCCTTGACCGCATCGCTTCGGGTGTCATTGGTCGAATCCCTTCGTGGCGAGGAAGGTCCGCATGCGGGCGGCGGCCAGCTCCGGGTCGGGCAACGCACCCGCCTCGGCGGCGAGGACGAAGAGCCGGGCCAGATGCGCCACCTCACGGTTCTCCTGCGCGCCGCCGACCATGGTGAAGTGGTCCTGATGACCGGCCAGGTGGGCCAGGAAGACCACACCGGTCTTGTAGTGGCGGGTCGGCGTGGCGAAGATGTGCCTGGCCAGCGGCACGGTCGGCTCCAGGACCGCGCGGTACCGGTCGGTGTCACCCCGGTCCAGCGCGGCCAACGCCGCTGCGGCGTGCCGGGCGAGCGGGTCGAAGACGCCCAGCAGCGCGTGGCTGAAGCCCTGCGCGCCGCCGCTGCTGTGCTGGTCTCCAAGAATGAGCTCGGGGTAGTGGAAGTCGTCACCGGTGTAGAGGCGGACCCCGTCCGGCAGCGCCCGACGCAGCGCGATCTCCCGGTCGGCGTCGAGCAGCGAGACCTTGATGCCGTCGACCTTGTCGGCGTGGTCGCGGATCAGCGCCAGCACGTGCTCGGCGGCGGTGTCGAGGTCGCCTGCGCCCCAGTACCCGGCCAGCGCCGGGTCGAAGGGCGTGCCGAGCCAGTGCAGGATCACCGGCTCGGCGGACTGGGCCAGCAGCCTGCCGTAGACCTCCGCGTAGTCGTCCGGTCCGGACGCGGTACGGGCCAGCGCGCGACTGGCCATCAGGACCACCTGCGCCCCCGCCTCCTCGACCACCTGCCACTGTTCTTCGTAAGCAGCGGTGATCGATGTGAGCGAATGACCGTCTCCGACCGACGTCGCGCCCAACTGATCGGTGCCGACCCCGCAGGCGAGCCGGCCACCGACGGCACGCGCCTCCGCGCCGCTGCGGCGGATCAACTCGCGCGTCGCGGGCCAGTCCAGGCCCATCCCGCGCTGGGCCGTGTCCATCGCGTCGGCGATGCCGAGGCCGAGGGACCACAGGTGGTGCCGAAAGGCGAGCGTCGCCTCCCAGTCCACGCCGGCGGGCAGCCCGGGACCGTTGGGCTGCCGGGGGTCGGCGACGACATGCGCCGCCGCGAACACCGTCCGGCTGCGGGCGGGCTCGCTGCGCGAGGGGAGTTGCGCCAGTAGGTCGGCGGTGTCGGGCAGCCGGTAGCGGGTGGCGATCCCGTCGAGCGGAAGCAGGATCGAGCCGGACGTCGAGGAGGCGGGGGAGGCCGAGGCGGCCGAGGAGGCAGGGGAGGCTTGGGAGGCTGGCAAGGAGGGCACGGCAGGGCTCCTGGGGGGCGAGGGGGACGCTGGTCGTGGCCGTCAGAGGGCTAGTTCCGGGATGTCCAGGCGACGGCCCTCGCGCGAGGAGCGCAGCCCGAGCTCCGCCAACTGCACGCCCTTGGCGCCGGAGAGCAGGTCGTAGGGGAAGGGCTCGTCCGCGACGACGTGCGTCAGGAACTGCTCCCACTGCACCTTGAAGCCGTTGTCGAACTCCTGGTTGTCCGGCACCGGCTGCCACTGCGCGCGGAACGGCTCGGTGGCCGGCAGGTCCGGGTTCCACACCGGCTTGGGCGTCGCTCCCCGGTGCTGGATCCGGCAGTTGCGCAGTCCGGCGACCGCGCTGCCCTCGGTCCCGTCGACGTGGAACTCGACCAGCTCGTCCCGGTCCACGCGGGTGGCCCAGGAGGAGTTGATCTGCGCGATCACCCCGCCGTCCAGCTCGAAGACGCCGTAGGCCGCGTCGTCGGCCGTCGCCCGGTAGGCGAGACCGCGTTCGTCGCGGCGCTCCGGGATGTGCGTCCAGGCCTGCGCGTAGACGGAGCGGACCGGCGCGAAGATCCGCTCCAGCACGTAGTGCCAGTGCGGGAACATGTCCAGCACCACTCCGCCGCCGTCCTCGGCCCGGTAGTTCCACGACGGCCGCTGCGCCGACTGCCAGTCGCCCTCGAACACCCAGTAGCCGAACTCGCCCCGGACGGACAGGATCTGGCCGAAGAAGCCGCCGTCGACCAGGCGCTTAAGCTTGAGCAGGCCCGGCAGGAACAGCTTGTCCTGCACCACGCCGTTCTTGACCCCGGCGTCGCGCGCCGCGCGGGCCAGCGAGAGCGCGGCGTCGACCGAGTCGGCGCTCGGCTTCTCGGTGTAGATGTGCTTGCCCGCGGCGATCGCGGCGCGCAGCGCCTTCTCGCGGACCTGGGTGAGCTGGGCGTCGAAGTAGATCTCGTTCGCCGGATCGGCGAGCGCGGCGTCGAGGTCGGTGGTCCAGCGGGTGAGGCCGTGGCGGTCGGCGATGGCCCGCAGCTTCTCCTCGTTGCGGCCGACCAGCACGGGCTCGGGCAGCACCCTGGTGCCGTCGGCCAGTTCGAGCCCGCCCTGCTCGCGCAGCGCGAGGACGGAGCGGACGAGGTGCTGGCGGTATCCCATACGGCCGGTGACGCCGTTCATGACGATGCCGATGGTCCTCTGAGGCATGGAGGTCTCGCTTCTCTTGGCGGGGAGTCTCTTGGTGGTGAGTCGCTTGGTGGGGAGCCTCTTGGGCGGAGCGCAGACGGGGGTGCAGGGCAGTCGGGTCGGTGCGGGACCGGACCCGGCGCGTTGACGTGCGCGGTCCCCGGCCGACTTCGGCGTCGCGGGATGCCAGGAGCCGTGGGAAAGCGCTTTCCAAGAGGTACGTTACGAGCATGGCGAATCCACGGTCAAGGACCCGACCCGCACGGACCGGCAGCGGTGTGACCCTGCAGCAGGTGGCCGAGCACGCGGGAGTGTCCCTGGCCACGGCCTCCCGCGTGCTGCACGGCAGCGGCACCCGGACCGTCGGTGAGGAGCTGCGCCGCCGCGTCGAGTCCGCGGCCGAGGAGCTCCGCTACATCTCCAACGCCCCGGCCCAGGCGCTGGCCCGCTCGACCAGCGCGGTCGTCGGCCTGATCGTCCACGACGTCGCCGACCCGTACTTCGGCGCGATCGCGGCCGGCGCGATGCGGGCCGCCCGCGAGCACCGGCTGATGGTGATGATCGCCGCGACCTTCCGCGAACCCGGCCTGGAGCTGGAGTACCTGCGCGGTCTGCGCGCCCAGCGCGCCCGTGCCGTGATCCTGGCGGGCAGCGGCACCACGGACGCGGCGGCGACCGCGCGCCTGGCGGAGGAGATCGCCGGGTTCGAGGCCGACGGCGGCCGGGTCGTCTGCATCGGCGAACGCGGACCCGAGGTCGACACGGTGGCAATGGCCAACCATGCGGGCGGTGGCCTTGCCGCGCGCGGACTGTGGGAGCTGGGTCACCGCCGCATCGGCGTCGTCTCCGGCCCGGAGGAACTGCTGACGGTCCGTCAACGTCTGGACGGTGCGCGGGATGCACTGCACTCTCTCGGCGCCGGGCTCGATCCGGCGGACGTGCGCACCGGCGACTTCACCCGCGAGGGCGGCCGGGCGACAGCTGTCCGCCTGCTCACCGAACGGCCGGACCTGACTGGCGTGTTGGTGCTCAACGACGTGATGGCGGCGGGCGCGCTCGCCGGACTCCGCGACGACCTCGGCCTCTCCGTCCCGGACCGGGTCTCCGTTGTCGGCTTCGACGACGTCCCGTTCGCGGCCGACCTCCGTCCGTCGCTGAGCACGGTCCGGCTGCCGCTGGAATCCGCGGGGGAGGCGGCCCTCCGGTTGCTCCTCGACCCTGCGGCGGACGCCCCGCGCCGGATCCCGCTCGACGCGGAGCTGATCCTGCGCGGCAGCACGGCGGCTCCGCCGCGGGCGTGAGACGCGCGGCGCGGCGCGAGCAGGGGTGCGGCGCGGTGCGAGCGGGCGGAGCGCGGCAGGAGCGCGGTGGGGTGCGCCCACCCGGCTCCCTTGACTATGGTGGAGGCGGGCCGTGACTGGCGCTGAGGTGGCATACCACCGGGGAGCGGCCTGACGATGTGTCAATGCCGTGCGCCTGGGCGAACCTTCGTGGAGCTCAGGAGTGCAGCATGGTGGAGACCCAGGCTCAGTCGGAAACGCAGACCGCTCGGCTGATGGACGGCACCGCCCTCGCCGAGCGCATCAGCCGTGAGACCTCGGCCGCCGCGGCCGACATCCTGCACCGTTCCGGGACCTCGCCCTGTCTGGCGACGGTGCTGGTCGGCGAGGACCCGGCGTCGGTGACGTACGTGCGGATGAAGCAGGCCAGGTGCGCGAAGGCCGGGATCGTGTCGCGGCACGTGACCCTGCCGGCGTCCACCAGCACCTCCGCGGTGGTGGAGACGATCACCGGGCTGTCCCAGGACCCGGCTGTGCACGGGATCCTGCTCCAGCATCCCGTGGGGCCGCACATCGACGAGCGCGCCGCGTTCGAGGCGATCGCCCCGGAGAAGGACGTGGACGGGGTGACCATGCACTCCTTCGCCGCCATGGGCTTCGGCTTGGCCGGATTCGCCTCCTGCACCCCGGGCGGGATCATGCGGCTGCTGGACTCGTACGAGGTCGACCTCACCGGCAAGCACGCCGTGGTCGTCGGCCGCAGCGCCATCCTCGGCAAGCCCGTCGGCATGCTCCTCCTCGGCCGCGACGCCACGGTGACGTACTGCCACTCGCGGACGGTCGGCCTGGCGTCGATCGTTCGGCAGGCGGACGTGCTGGTCGCCGCCGTCGGCAGGCCCCGGTTCATCCGGGGGCAGGACGTCAAGCCCGGCGCCGTGGTGGTGGACGCCGGGTACAACCCCGGCAACGTCGGGGACGTGGACTTCGACGGCGCCCGGCACCGGGCGAGTCTGATCACTCCGGTGCCAGGCGGTGTCGGTCCGATGACCATCGCGGTCCTGCTGGAGCAGACGGTTCAGGCGGCGGCCCGGCAGCTGGGGCTGTTCTGACCGCCGTTCCTGACCGCCGTTCCTCACTCCTGTGGCGTAGCCGTCACGACCACAGGGCGGAACAGCAGGCTGAACTCCGCCTTGCTGGGCCGGAGTCGGTGCTCCGGCAGCGCGCCGGGGCCGCAGGAGGCGGTGCCGAGGCCGTCGTGGGCGAGGTCGAGGTGCAGGTGGAGGATGCCGTCCGGGGTGAGTTCGTGCGGGTGGGGTGCGGCGGCCAACGCCGCGTCGCTCCAGGGGCGGGCGGCGAAGTCGAAGGTCGGCAGGCCTTCGAGGCGCAGCCCGTGGCCGTCGGAGCCGGTCAACTCCGCCCAGCGGGCGGCGGAGCGGTTGCCGTTCTCCTGCGGGCGGACGTAGGGGGTCTGCAGCTCCGGCACCGACAGCGACCAGCGACCGATCCGAACTGCCGCGCGGCTGTCGCGGTAGGACTCGCCAGGCCCGAGGCCGAACCACGCGACCTGCGTCAGCGAAGCGGGCAGCGCGAGGTGGAGGCCGAGCCGAGGCAGCGTCAGGTCGCCCCAGTGGGCCGGTTCGCCGTCGGGTTCGACAGCGAGGTCCAGGCGCAGGCCACCGTCCGTCTCGCGCCAGCGGTAGGTGGCCAGCAGGCCCAGGTCGGACGCGGCCGCAGCGGCCCGGGTGCGGACGGTACGGACGCCGGACTCGGTGGAGTCGTCGATCGTCCGGTGCCGCATCCGGTGCAGGCCCGCCTGCGCCCACCGGTTGGCGAGTGAACGCGTGCCGCCGCCACGGTCGTTGTCGGTGGGCGCACGCCAGACGTGCAGGCGGGCGGCGGTGACGGCATCGCGCAGCCCGGCGGGCCACGGGGAGGAGGCCGACGAAGACGCAGAGGACGCGGAGGCCGAGGTCGCGGCGGCGGGCGTGGACGCGGCGGCCCGCGAGGTGAACCCCTCGGCGTCCAGCGGGAACTGCGCCCAGGCCATCTCGTGGCCCGCCTCGGCCCACGGCTGGTCCTGCGCCAGCCGCGCCGTGACGGTCAGCCACAGCTCGGCTGCGTCCTGGTTGTCCTCGCCGTCCTCGCCGACCTCGCCGACCGAGGAGAGCAGGTCCTCGGTCACGAGGGTCGACGTGTCGCCCGCCACCGTTTCGGGAAAGTCGAGCGTCCCGCTCGCGACCTGGTGACCGTCGCGTGCGACGGACCAGGCGAAGGCCAGGTGATCGAGCGATCGGAAGTCGTAGCGATTGGTCACCGAGATCGCGTTGAGCGTCAGATCCAGATCGAACCTGATCGGCGTGATCACCTTGGCGAACTCGATCAGCCCGGGGGAGGGAGTGCGGTCGGGGAAGACCAGCCCGTCGGCGATGAAGTTGCCGTCGTGCAGCGGCTCGCCGAAGTCGCCGCCGTAGGCGTACCAGCGGCGGCCGTCAGCGGTCGTCCGCGCGATCCCGTGATCGATCCACTCCCAGACGAAACCGCCCGCGACGCGCGGGTACGTGTCGATCAGCCGCTGGTACTCGCTCAGGCCGCCGGGGCCGTTGCCCATCGCGTGCGCGTACTCGCAGAGCACGAACGGCACGGCACGGCGGTGGGCGTCGAGCGCGGGGTCGTCGGTCGGCGGCTCCTCGCGGCGGCCGATGGCGTCGACCTCGGCGTGGTTGGCGTACATCCGCGAGTAGACGTCGACGTAGCCGCTGTCCCGGTCGCCCTCGTAGTGGATCGGGCGCTCGGGGTCCCGGGAGCGGCACCACTGCGCCATCGCGGCCAGGTTGCGGCCGGTCCCGGCCTCGTTGCCCAACGACCAGAACAGCACCGAGGGGTGGTTCTTGTCCCGCTCGACCGTCCGCCGCATCCGGTCCAGCATCGCCTCCTCCCAGCGCGGGTCGTCGCTGGGGTTGCGCCGCCAGCCGACCTGCTCGAAGCCGTGCGTCTCCAGGTCGCACTCGTCGACGACCCAGAGGCCGTACTCGTCGCACAGTTCCAGGAAGGCGGAATGCGGCGGGTAGTGGCTGGTGCGGACGGCGTTGACGTGGTGCCGCTTCATCAGCAGCACGTCCTGCAGCATGGTGGCGCGGTCCAGGGCACGGCCGTGCTCCGGGTGCCACTCGTGCCGGTTGACGCCGCGCAGCGTGATCGGCGCTCCGTTCACCAGGAGCACGCCGTCCACCACGGCGATCGAACGAAAGCCGATCTGCAGCCGGACCGTCTCGCGGTCAGTCCGCAGCACGGCGTCGTAGCGGCGCGGCGACTCGGCCGACCACGCCTCGACCCGTTCGATCAGGTGCGGTCCGGCCGGATCGACGTCGTGCAGGCCGAGTTCGGGCACGCTGAGCCGGACGCCGGTCCCGGCCGTCTCGATCGCGAGGGTGCCGGAACCAGTGACGTGGTTCCAGTCGGCGTGGACGAAGAAGTCGTCCAGTGCGGGCTCGGGGCGGGCCAGCAGGGTGACGTCCCGGAAGATCCCGGAGAGCCACCACATGTCCTGGTCCTCGAGGTAACTGCCGCTGGACCACTGGTGGACCAGGACCTCGACAATGTTGGTGCCGGCACGCAGCAACGCCCCCACCTCGAACTCGTGGGCCAGTCGACTGCCCTTGGCGTGGCCCAGCGGCGTGCCGTTGAGGCTGACGGCGAAGCAGGAGTCCACGCCGTCGAAGCGGAGCAGGCTGCGCGTCGCAGGTTCGGCGTCGGCGGCGACCGGCCGCCAGTCCGCGGGCAGTTCGAAGGTGCGGCGGTACTCGCCCGTCGGGTTGTCGTCCGGGACGAACGGCGGCTCGATCGGGAACGGGTAGCTGACATTGGTGTAGGCGGGGGAGCCGTGGCCGTGCAGCTGCCAGTGCGCCGGGACGGGGAGTCCGGTCCACGGGCCCTGGTCCAGCCGGAACTCCCAGAGGCCGTTGAGGGAGAGCGAGGGGGCGTCGGAGTCGGCGGTGGTGCGGGGTGGACGGGCGCCGACTCCCGGTGCGGGGTCGACGACGTAGGCGAAGGACACGGCGCTCCTGGGGTCGCGGGTCACGGGTCGCACGGTGTTTGTCCCGAATCTAGGAAGAGCGACCCCTTGCGTCAAGACTGAATGATCGTATGATCGCGAAACGAAAGATCGGTGCGGATTCGCTCTGCTCGCTCAGAACGTACGGGGTGCTTCCGGTCGTGCCGATCATGTCCGTCGTTCCGTGAGTCGTCATGCGACGCGAGGGGAAGTACATGCGCGCCACCGCCGAGGCCCGGCACCGGCAGATACTCGACCTGCTCAGTGTGCGGACCAGCCTGCGCGTGGGCGAACTCGCCGTCGCGCTCGGCGTCTCCGTCGCCACCGCCCGCCGTGACGTGGAGGCCATGTCCGTCGCGGGCCTGCTCCAGCGCGCCCACGGCCGGGTCAGCCGTCCCCGTCCCGCTCCGGCGGCGGTCGCGGTCGGCTCCACTCCGGGATCCGCCGCCGGACCGGCAGCCGAACCCGGAGTTGTGGGGAACCCGCAGGTCATCGGCATGTTGGTGCCGGTCGCCGACTACTACTACGCCGAGGTCGTCCGTGGTGCCCGCGAGGCGGCTGCCCGGGCGGGAGTTCGGCTGGTGCTGGGGATCTCGCACTACTCGCCGGAGGCCGACCGGGTCCAACTCGCCGCCCTGGTCGAGAGCGGAGCGGCAGGACTGCTGCTCACACCCAGCTGGGCGTCGGGCCGTCCCGGGGTGGCGGAGGAACGTCGCATCCTCGAACTCGGCGTCCCCGCCGTGCTGTTGGAACGGCGTGCCGATCCCGGGACCGGTCTGGCCGAGTTGGACCGGGTGTGCACCGCGCACGCCGAGGGGGCAGGCCTGGCCGTCCGGCACCTCGCCGAGCTGGGCCGACGCCGGATCGGCCTGCTGGTCCGCACCGACACGCCCACCGCGCACCACCTGCGCGCGGGCTACCTCTCCGCCACCGCAGCCCTGGGTCTGGAGCCGCTGTCGCTCGACCTGCCCGGCCCCAAGGGGAGTGGCGGTGCACCCTTCCACGACCTGGTCGAATCGATCCGTCATGCCCGACTCGACGCTGCTCTGGTCCACACCGACGAGGATGCGCTCCGGCTGCTCCAGGCGCTGCACCAGCACGGCCTGCGGGTGCCGGACGAACTGGCCCTGGTCGCCTACGACGACGAGGTGGCGGCCCTGGCCGATGTGCCGCTGACCGCTGTCGCCCCGCCCAAGCGCCGTCTCGGCGCGACGGCCGTGGCGCTGCTGCTCGACCGGCTTCGTACCGAGCCCGCCTCCGCGGCTCCCAGGCCGAACAGCCATCTCGACCTGTTGCCCTCGCTGCGGGTCCGCAGCTCCTGCGGCGTCTCCGTGGGACGCGGCGGGACGGCGGCGGCGCCGACAGTGGCGCCAGCGGCGGCACCGACGGTGCCCGCGTCCGCTCTTCCGCTCAGGTAGCCATCAGATAACGATCGAGTGATCGAATGAAAGTTTTTCGATGATTCGCTCTTGACGACGAGCGACTCGAAGCCAAGGATGACGCATCATCGCCCACGGCCTCACCGCCGTACGGCCCACGAACGTCGCTCGGATGCCTGAACCCCTCCCTCCCGGACTCCACCCACCGGGGCGTCTCCTGACAGGAGCTCAGCAATGACGCACAGCTCGAACCGCCGTCGCCGCATCTCCCTCGCCGCCTGTGCCGCGCTCACCCTGGTCACCGTCGCCGCCTGCGGCAGCAGCGGGGGCAGCGCCGGTGGCTCCGCCAACGCCTCCTCCGGACAGCCCGTCAACATCACCTTCTGGACCTGGACCAAGAACGCCGACAAGGTCACCCAGGAGTTCAACGCGACCCACAAGGACGTCCACGTCACCTTCGTCCAGACCAGCGGCGGCCCGGCGGGCTACGCGAAGGACGTGGCCGCGATCAAGGCGGGCAACGGCCCGGACCTGTTCAACGTCGAGTACGCGCAGCTCCCCAACTTCGTCAGCCAGGGCCTGGTCCAGGACGTCAGCTCGCTGGTCGGCAGCTCCACCCGCTCCGCCCTCGGCAACGCGATGAACCTGACCACCCTGGGCGGCAAGACCTGGGCGGTCCCGTTCGACATCGAGCCGGAGGTGTTCTACTTCCGCAAGGACCTGTTCCAGAAGTACCACCTGACCGTGCCGTCCACCTGGGACCAGTTCAAGACCGACGCCGCCGCGTTGAAGCAGGCCGACCCCGGTGCCAGCCTGGTCAACTTCCCGATCGACGACCCGAGCATGTTCGCTGCCCTCGCCTGGCAGGCCGGTGGTCAGTGGTTCGGCACGTCGGGCAACACCTGGAAGGTCAACTTCCAGGACCCGGCCACCCTGAAGGTCGCCGCCTACTGGCAGGGCCTGCTCGACAGCGGCCAGGTCAGCCACCTGGTCAGCGCCAGCCCGGCGCTCACCGCCGGGATCGGCGACGGAAGCATCATCGGCATGATCAACGGCCCCTACGAGGCGGCCTACCTCAAGCCCATGACGTCCGGCCAGGACGGCAAGTGGGCCGAGGTCCCGCTGCCGACCTGGGACGGCACCCCGGCAGCAGGCACCGTCGGCGGCTCCAGCTACGCGGTCAGCAAGAACAGCGCCCACGCCGCAGCCGCGATCGAGTTCGCCACCTGGATGGCCACCAACGCCGACGCCGTCTCCACTCGCGTCGCGGGCGGCGCGTCCAGTTCCCTGCCCGCCGACCCCGCCATGGCCGACGTGGCTCAGAAGGCCTTCGACAGCAGCCTCTTCGGCGGCCAGGACATCTACGCCGTCAGCAAGCAGGCCGCCACCACTGTCAAGAGCGGCTGGACCTGGGGCCCGCTGATGCTCTCCACCTGGTCCGACTTCTCCGACGAGTGGGCCAAGCTGGGTGCCGGCGGTTCGATCACCACCGCGCTCCAGTCCGCCCAGTCCCAGACGGTGTCGCAGATCAAGGCGGCCGGCCTGAACGCCCAGGGCTGAGGACCGCGACATGGCCGTCCTCTCCGACCGGGCCTCCGGGCCGGGCCCCGAGCCGGACTCCGGCTCGGGCGTCGGCCCCGACACCGCACCCCGCGGCCGGGCCTCGCGCACCGGGGAATCCCGCGCCCGGACGAAACGCCCCCGGACCGACCGCACCAGGGCAACTCGCACGCGCGGCGCTGCCACCGTGCTGCTCGCCCCCTTCTTCGTGCTCTTCGCCGCCGCGACGCTCGCACCGATCGTCTACGCGCTCTGGTTGAGCCTCTTCAAGCAGCACGTCTCCGGGCTCGGCTTCGGGGGTCCGCCGACGAACATCTTCGCCGGGCTCAGCAACTACCTGGACGTGCTGAAGGATCCGGCCTACCGCGACGGCTTCCTCAACGTCGCGCTCTTCGCCGTGATCTACGTCCCGGTCATGCTGGTCGGCTCGCTCGGCGTGGCGCTGCTGCTCGACTCGACGCTGGCCAAGGCGAAGCGCTTCTTCCAGCTGAGCCTCTTCCTGCCGCACGTGGTCCCCGGCATCATCGCCGCCATCGTCTGGCTCTACCTCTACACGCCGGGTGTCAGCCCGGTGGTGAGCGCGCTGCAGAGCGGCGGGATCAGCTTCGACATCGCTTCGCCCTGGGTCGCCGTCCCCTCCCTGGTCAACGTGGCGCTGTGGGAGGTGCTCGGCTACAACGTGGTGGTCTTCTACGCCGCGCTCCAGGCGATCCCGAAGGAGGTGCTGGAAGCCTCGCTGATTGACGGAGCGTCAGAACTGCGCACCGCGTGGTCGATCAAACTGCCCAGCATCCGCGCCAGCGTGGGGCTGGTCGGGCTGTTCACCTCGATCGGCGTGCTCCAGCTCTTCCAGGAGCCGCTCCAACTCAACCAGGCGTTCCCTGCCGTCATCGGCTCCCAGTGGACGCCCAACCTCTACACCTACGTGGCCGCCTTCAAGAACTCCAACTACGGCTACGCCTCGGCGGGTTCGATCATGTTGGCCGTGATCTGCGGCCTGCTCTCCTTCGGGGTCACCCGCCTGTCCAACCCGTGGAGGCAGTCATGACCACCGCGCTCGACTCCGACTCCAGGGCTACCACCCCGGCACCTCGGCCGACCGCGTCCACGCGACCGGCCAGACCCCGCTGGATGTCCAAGGCCGCGGTCAACACGGCCCTGGTGCTGGCCGGCGTCTACACCTTCTTCCCCGCCGTCTGGATGCTGATGGCCGCGGCCAAGAACGCCAGCGGCATCATGAGCGGGCGCGTCCTCAGCCTCTCCGACTTCGATCTGATGGGGAACCTCTCGGGGTTGATGCACCTTCAGGGCGGCATCTACTTCCGCTGGTTGCTCAACTCCTTCTTCTACGCGGGTGTCGGCTCCGTCGTCTGTGCGCTGGTCTGCTGCGCCGCTGGGTACGCGTTCGACAAGTACCAGTTCCGGGGGAAGGAGAAGCTGTTCGGGCTGGTGCTGCTGGGCGTGCTGGTGCCGAGTGCGGCCACCGTGCTGCCGCTCTACCTGTTGGCGAGCAAGGTCCATGTGGTCAACACCGTCTGGGCGGTGCTGATCCCCTCCCTGGTCAACCCCTTCGGCGTCTACCTGGCCCGCGTCTTCTCCCAGGGCTACGTGCCCGACGAGGTGGTGGAGGCGGCCCGGGTGGACGGCGCGGGGGAGTTGCGCATCTTCGGCTGGATCGGCCTGCCGATGATGAAGTCCGGCTTCGCCACCATCATGCTCTTCCAGTTCTCGGCGATCTGGAACGGCTTCTTCCTGGCCCTGGTCATGCTGGCGGACCAGAACCTCTACCCGGTCAGCCTCGGCCTGTACATCTGGAACAACGCGGTGGCGGGCGACGCGCCCTCGCTGGTCTCGCTGGTGATCAGCGGCTCCGTCATCGCGGTGCTGCCCGTCATCGTCCTGTTCGTCTGCCTGCAGCGCTTCTGGCGCTCCGGACTCACCGCCGGCGCCGTGAAGTAGCCGGGTTCCGTGAAGGAACCGGTGCTCACCGGCGCCGACGAAAGGAGCCTGATCGAATGACCGTGTCCCGACTCCACCGGCCGCGTACCGCGCTGGCCATGGACCCGGGCCTGATGCCGCGCGTCCTCGGACCGGACCAACTGGGACGACTGCACGAGGTCGCCGAGGTAGTCCCGGTGGACGGCGTGCTGCACGACTTCTCGACCGAGGAGGCGCGGGCCGTGCTGGCCGACACCGAGGTGCTCCTCACCTTCTGGGGCTGCCCGCCGGTCGACGCTGCGGTGCTGGCCGCGGCACCCCGGCTGCGTGCCGTCGTGCACGCTGCCGGATCGGTCAAGACCCTGGTCTCCGACGCCTGCTGGCAGCGCGGCGTGGTGGTCTCCTCGGCGGCGTGGGCCAACGCCCTGCCGGTCGCCGAGTACACGGTGGCTGCCGTGCTGATGTCCAACAAGGCTCTGCTGCGGGCCCGGGACGACCTCCGCCGACTGCGGGTCTGGGACGACTGGCACCACCGCTACGCCGACATCGGCAACTACCGCCGCACGGTGGGCGTGATCGGGGCCTCCCGAATCGGTCGCCGGGTGATCGAACTACTGCGACCGTTCGATCTGGACGTGATCGTGAGCGACCCCTACCTGAGCGAGGAGGAGGCGCGCACCCTGGGCGTGCGGGTGGTGACGCTGGACGAGCTGTGCGCGCAGTCGGACGTGGTGAGCATTCACGCACCGTCCCTGCCGGAGACCTTTCACCTGATTGATCGCTCACGCCTCGCCCTGATGCGCGACGGCGCCACGTTGATCAACACTGCCCGCGGCGCGCTGCTGGACGCCGACGCGCTGGTCGACGAACTGTCCACCGGGCGGCTCAACGCGGTGATCGACGTGACCGATCCGGAGCCGCTGCCCGCCGACTCGCCGCTCTACGACCTGCCGAACGTCCTGCTCACCCCGCACATCGCGGGTTCGGTCGGCGGCGAGCTCCATCGGATGGCGGACTCGGCCATCGCCGAAATCGCCCGCCTCGGCCGTGGGTTGCCCTTCGCCCACCCCGTCCTGCGGGAGGAACTCGACCGCACCGCGTAGGCGCCCGCGCTGCCTGCCAGGGAAAGGACCTACACGGGCTGGGCGACCGGGACGTACGGAGTGTGTTGGCGCCTGGCCTGCACGGCAGCCGCCTCCGGTGCGATCCCGGATTCGGTGAACGCCCGCCCGTCGAGCGTCCAGTGACGGTCCGCCAGTATCCCCAGCGAGGCGAAGACCTGGGGTGCGACGTCCACGTGGCGCAGCGGGCGAAGTTGCTCGCCCGGCGCGAAGTCCGGCCCGCAGCAGGCGATCCACGCCGTGCGCTCCAGGTCGCTGTCACCACCGTGCCCGCCCTCGTCGACGTGGCCGTGGTCGGTGACCACGATCACCGTCCACGCCTCCTCGGCATGGCCGGGCCGGGACCGGACCGCGTCGAGGAGCAGCCCGAGTCGCTCGTCGGCCCGCCGGATCGAGGCGTGGTAGTCCTCACCGCAGCCGCGCAGGTGCGCGGTCTCGTCGACCGCGCCGAGGTAGACGAACGAGGCCTCCGGGTCCTCCTCGCGCAGCACCCGGACGGCGTCGGCCACCACGGTCCCGTCGCAGTCCTCCCAGTCCTCGCAGGTCTCGGCGGTCGGCGCGGCGAAGCTCAGCCGCGACGGCCCGTTGAACAGCGGCCCGCCGCCGCGCGCAAGCACCAGCGGCTCCCAGCCCGCGGCCACGTAGGTGCGGCGGCCGAAGCCCCGACTGAGCCGGGTGAGGAAGTCCGGGTAGACCGCGAGCCGGTGGCCGCTGAAGTCGTTGTTCCACACGGCGTGCTTGAGCACGTGCACGCCGGTCGCGACCGTCGCCCAGCACGGCCCCGACATCGTCGGCGTCCCGTCGTCTATCCGCACGGGGGAGAGAAAGCCCGCGCGCACGACGGAGTCCAGGTGCGGGGTCGGCACCTCCCCGAGCAGGTCGAGCCGCACGCCGTCGATGCCCACGACGAGCACGCGACGACGCGGCACGGAGCCGTGCTCCGGGGAGGGCTGGGGTTGGAACGGCATCGCGGTGGGCTCCCCGTGGCGGTGAAGAGAGACGGCTGACTGTGCTGGTTGTGCGGTCACCTTAGCGGTAGGGAGGCACTCCGGAAAGCGCTTTCCATCTGTCTGCTTCTTCGCCGTCGACCAGGCGTCGGCTCACGGCCACCGCGGACCCGTCGGTTCGCCCGGCGAGAGCTCAGGCTCTCGTGGACGCGCGGACGTGGAGGGCGGGGAGCAGGTCGAGGTGGCGATGGGGGAGTTGGTCGTCCGGGCCCTCGGTGAGGCGCTGGAGCAGCAGGTCGACCGCGGTCGCGCCCAGGGCGTGCTTCGGCGGGGCGATCGCGCTGAGCGGGACGTCGGCCAGGGCGGCGGTCTCGTCGTCGTAGGCGACGATGGCCAGGTCGTCCGGCACGCGCAGCCCGTGCGACTGCAACTGCTGGAGCAGCACCAGCGCGTCCGAGTCGGTGTGGACGAGCGCGGCGTCGATCTCGCCCTCGGCGATCGCGGTCGGCAGGGCCTCCAGCCGCTCGGTGAAGTCCTCCGCGACCGGTGTCCGTGGCGGACGCAGGCCGAGCGCGTCCATGCCGACGCGGTAGCCGGTGGCGATGTAGTCGGCGGTCGGAGTGCCGGGTCGGGCCAGCACGGCGATCCGGCGGCGGCCGAGCGAGGCCAGGTGGCGGACGGCGACGCACGCGCCGTGGACGTGGTCGGTGCACACCCGGTCCAGCTCGGCCAGCGGCGAACCCGGCGTCACTCGACGCTCCAACAGCACGGTGGGGACGCCGAGTTCGAGCACGGCGTCCTCCTCCTCGGCGCTGGGCGCACCGCTCGGCCAGGTCGGCGTGAGGAGCAGGCCGCCGACGCCCGCGTTCAGCATGGAGGCGATCTGCGCCCGGTCCTGCTCCGGCCGGTAGTCCGAGATCCCGAGGATCAGCCGGACCCCGGCGGCAGCGGCGGCGCTCTTCGCACCGCGGATGACCTCGGCGTAGTAGTACGAGGCGGCCGGAACCAGCAGTCCGAGCACCGTGTCCGGCGGCAGCACGCGTCGGGCCGGGGCGGCGGCGCCGAGCAGTTGACCGGAGCGCGGCTCGGCCGCCGGGTCGGGCCAGGTGACGAAGCCGTGCGCACGCTGCAGCCGACCGGCCTCGGCGAGGATCTCGACGTCCCGCCGCGCCGTGACCGCGGACACCCCGAGGGCCTCTGCGAGATCGGTGACCCGCAGCGAGCCGTGTTCCCGGACCAGGAGCAGGATCTGCTCGTGCCGTTCGTCGACGGAAGGGCGCACGGTTTCCCCCAGAGTGAGCGGCTGCGGTGGTGGTGCGGCTGAATCCCTGGGACCGGGACTGGCAGCGCGTCAGGCGAAGCCTAGCGAATCGCCGTACCGGTGCTTTCGCAAAACAATCATCCGGTCACTCGATCAGGTTTGCCGCCGCACAGTTGGACGTATCCCGCCACCGTCCTGGGGTCGGACGCGGTCAGCGGTGGTCAGACCGGCTTGTTCGGCCAGGCCGCCGCGTCCGCGAGCCGGACCAGAGCGAACGGGCCGCCCTGCGGGTCCTGCAGGTAGGCGACCTCGCCGTAGCGGCGGGCGCGTGGGGTGGCGACGAGCCGGCCGCCCAGCGACTCCGCGGACTTCACCGCGAGGTCGACGTCGTCCACCGCGAAGTAGACCCGCCAGCGCGGATGCGGCTCTTCCGGACCGGCCTCGCGGATGCCCGCCACCCGGTGGCCGTCGAGCTTCAACAGGATCGCGTCTTCGTCCCGCTCCACCTCCGCCGCGCCGTCGGCGACCGAGTCCATGCCGAAGGACTTGGCGTAGAAGTCGGCGGCGTCCAGTACCGAGGGAGCGAGCAACTCGCTCCACACCACTGACCCGTGGGCACGGCGCAGCTGCCAGCCGGCATGGGCGTGCGCCTCCCAGATGCCGAAGGTGGCCCCCCACGGGTCCGCGGCCAGCGCCAGGCGGCCGGCGTCCCCGGAGTCGAGCGGTCCGAGCGCGACCGTGCCGCCGCAGTCGCGGATCCGCTGGGCGACCTGGTCCGCGCTGTCGACGGCGAAGTAGGTGATCCAGTCGACCGGATACCCGGCCTCCTCCGCGATCTCGCCGATTCCGGCGACCAGCCGCCCGCCGACGGAGGCGCGGACGTACGGCCCGAGCCGGGCGGGTCCGGGCCCGAAGTCCCAACCGAGCAGCGCGCGGTAGTAGTCGCACGCCCCCTGGAGATCGTGTGCCATCAGACTTACCCAGCACGGTGTGCCCTGCGGATGTCGCACGGAGTCACTCACTCTCCCGATGCTCCCACCTCACGGCTGCGGAAACCGTCCAAGGCACGAGAATGTCCGCTATGAATGCTCAGTCGTCATCGAATGCCGCGCCGACATCGCTGATCGCTCCGGCGGACCTCGCCGAACTGCTCGCAGGCGATCGCCCGCCCGTGCTCTTGGACATCCGTTGGGCCCTGGGCGGCCCGCCCGGCGCCGAGGAGTACGCCAAGGGTCACCTGCCCGGCGCCCACTTCGTGGACCTGGACCGCGATCTCGCCGCTGCGCCCGGCCGGGCCGGACGGCACCCCCTCCCCGACCCGGCCGTGCTGCAGGCGGCACTGCGCCGCGCCGGCGTGAGCGGCGACCGCGAGGTGGTCGTCTACGACGCCGCCACGTCGATGTCCGCCGCCCGCGCCTGGTGGCTGCTGCGCTGGGCAGGTCACGACGCGGTCCGTGTGCTCGACGGCGGCCTCCAGGCCTGGGCGGACGCCGGACTTCCGGTGTCGCTGACCGAACCCCCGGTCGTGGAGGGCGACTTCACGGTCCGTCCGGGCAGCCTGCCGACGGTGGACGCGGACGGGGCGGCGACCTGGGCGGACCGTCCGGCGGGCGTGCTGCTCGACGCACGGGCGGGGGAGCGCTACCGCGGCGAGACGGAGCCGGTCGACCCGCGCGCCGGCCACATCCCTGGCGCGACCTCCGCACCCACCGGCGACAACGTCGACGCGAACGGCAGTTTCCTCCCGGCCAACGCGCTGGCCGCGCGCTTCGCCGCCCTGGGCGCGACGCCGGACGCGGAGGTCGCCGTCTACTGCGGCTCCGGCGTGACCGCGGCGCACGAGATCCTCGCCCTGCACCTGGCCGGTGTTCCGGCGACGCTGTACCCGGGCTCGTGGAGCGAGTGGTCCGGGGACCCGTCCCGCCCGGCCGCGACGGGCCCCGACCCGCGCTGAGCGACCCGCGCTAAGTGAACCGTGCTGGGCGATCCGGCGGGGAACGGACGAAGGGCCTCGGGCAGTCCGCCCGAGGCCCTCACGCTTTCGTTCGTCAGTCCCGCCTTCGTCAGTCCTGCTTCTTGCGGCGGGTGCCGAAGACGATCTCGTCCCAGCTCGGTACCGCGGCCCGGCGGCCCGGGCGGACGCCGTCGGCCTCCGCCTGACGGTCGGTCGAACCGACCAGGCGGTCGCGGTGGGGGCTGGCGGTGCGCGGCATCAGGATGTCCGCGTAGGCCGAGCCCGCGCCCACCGCCGCCGCGGCCGGAGCCTCCGGCTCGACCGGGACCGATTCCGACGACTCGTCGGACACCGCTCCGGGCGTGGCCACGTCGAGAATGCTGGTCAGCGAGTCCACCGGAGTGACCGGTCCGACCTGCGACACCAGGGCGGAGGGGGACGACGCGGACGCAGCGGCAGAAGCGGCCGGCGGCTCTGCCGTCCGGTCACCTGCCGTCCGCTCACCCGTCGGGCGTTCGATCGGCTTCCGTTCGATCGGAACCCGCTCGATCGGGACTCGCTCAACCGGAACCCGCTCAACCGGCACCCGCTCAACTGGCACCCGTTCGACCGGCGTGCGCTCGGGCGCGTGCGGACGCATGCCCATGCCGCGGTCGGCTCCGGGCAGGCGGGCGATGCGCGGGACGAACGGGAAGGTCGGCTCCTCCACCCGCTCCGGCGTCTCGCCGATCAGTGCACGGGCCTCGTCGTCGAGCGGCTGGACCAGACGGCGCGGCGGGTCGTACGTCCAACGGGCCTGCCGTGCGGCGCCCTCGGCGGCGAAGCTGAGAACGATCTCCCAGGTGCTGTCGTCGCGCCGCCACGAATCCCAGCCGGTGCTGTCCTTGTCGGCGCCGCGCAGCAGCAGGCGCTCGGCCACGGCGTCACCCAGCTGCGGACCGGTGCTCTCGCCCGCACGGCGGACCGAGGTCTTGCGGGCCCGCTCGGCCATGAACGCGCGCTCGGCCAGGACCGGGCCCTCGAAGCGGCGGACCCGCTCGACGGAGATGCCCGCCTGCTGCGCCACCTCCTCGGCGGTCGCACCGGCGCGGATCCGCGCCTGGATGTCGCGCGGACGCAGGTGGCTCTCGACGTCGATCTGGCCCAGCCGCGGGCGGTCGCCACGCACGGCGGCGCGCAGCCGCTCGTCAATCGGAAGAAAGTATTCCGTCGAATCGGCAGCCTTGAGCACCAGTCGTGAGCCGTCATTGCTGACGGCTACGACACGCAGTTCGGGCACGGTTACCTCCCGGGTGGTGCCTGCCGACGTCACCTGCGTCGCTGCTCCCGTAACGAGTGTGGCGTGCCGACGGCCGGCCGACCACAACATTGCAGAGTTACCCGGTGTGTCGGCCTCTATCCGCGACTCACCGTTATGGCACAGTTACTTCTTTTGCGTCATGTGACGAGTTGTCACTGCTGCAGCCGATGTTGTCGTTCCTGTGTGCTGTTCTCTTTCCATGCTGTCGCCACGCCTTGCGTGGCGATCACCCCGGGATGAGCGTTCCCGACCGCGCGCAGCCAGGCGTCATGAACGGTACTCCATTCGTGGCATCCAGGTGGTGCGGCTCGCGGCTCAAGTCTCCCCTGAATCATCGGATTCTCAAGGGTCGCCACTCCGATGGGCGTCGACCGACCGACGTACGGTGATCATCTTCACACATTTCGGCCATCCGGAACCATCACATCCATCGAACGGTCGTACCTGGTGCAGTATGGAGAAAGGCGGATATCGAGGGGCATTGGTGGAGGATCTGGAAAAGTCGGCCCGAACGTCCGGGCGAAAGCGCCTCGATCTGAGCTTCACTCAGGTGGCCGCGAGTGCGTTGGCGGCGGTGGTCGGCGCGCTGCTCGCATCCCAGCTCGGGGTCTACGGGACGATTCTCGGTGCGGCGGTGGTCAGCGCGGGCGCGACCACCGGGAGCGCGCTGTTCCAGCACGTCTTCCGGCGCACCGGCGAACAGCTGCGCGAGATATCCGGCGGTTCCGTGCCCCTGGGGCAGACCCGTCGGGTGGAGGCCCTCAGCGGCACCGAGGAGCCGGTCGGGAAGGTGCCTCCGGGCGGGCTGGAGGAGAAGCTGGAGGAGAAGACGCAGGTCTTCGACCCGTTCGACCCGGGCGGCGAGCACACCCGGATGATGGCGCAAATCAACCCGCCGGATCCGGCCGAGACGGTGGCGGTTTATCGCGGGCGCACCACCTGGAAGCCGAAGGGCTGGCGGGTCTACGCGATCACGGCGACGCTCGTCTTCGTGATCGCGCTGGGCGCGGTCGGCGCGATGGAGTTGGCCGTGGGCAAGCCCGCCGGCCAGTTCTTCGGCGGCAGCGGGGGCGGCGGACCGAAGCCGGGCTCGGGCGTGTCCGCGCCGGCGGACCCGTCCGGTTCCTCTTCCTCCTCCACCTCGGCGGACCGCAGCGGCTCCGACCGCCAGGGGCAGGGCAACAGCTCGGGGTCCGGCGCCGCCTCTTCGGGCACGAGCGCGAGCCCTTCTTCCTCGCCGACGCCGACACCGAACCCGAGCCCGAGCTCCAGTGCGGGCGGCGGCACCGGCGGGACCGGCGGAGGCGCTGGCGGTACCTCGCCCTCGCCCGGCGCGTCGTCCTCGACCGGTGCGGGCTCCGGCACGGGCGGATCCGCCGTCTCGGGCGAGGGTGTGGCGCCGAGCGTCACGCCCAGCCCCTGAGAGGCTGTCGGGCCTCTGAGGCTGCCCGGAACCGGGCCCACCGCGCCTCCCGCGCGTTCACACGCGCTCAGTCGCCCAGTACGCGGCGCAGATGGTCGTTGCCGAACCGGCGGTCCGGGTCCACCCGGTCCCGCAGCGCGGTGAAGTCCGCGAAGCGCGGATAGACGGTGGCCAGGTACTCCGCGTCGCGGGTGTGCAGCTTGCCCCAGTGCGGGCGTCCCTGATGCGCCGTCATGAGCTTCTCGACCTCGGTGAAGTAGCCCTGGTCGGCGGTACCCCGGTAGAGGTGGACGGCGATGTAGGCGGTGTCACGCCCGCTCGCGGTGGAGAGCCACAGGTCGTCGGCGGGCGCGACGCGCACCTCCACCGGGAACGAGATCCGCCAGTCCGACCGCGCAACCAGCCGCTTGAGCTCGCGCAGCACGGTGGTGGCCGCCGCGCGCGGGACGGCGTACTCCATCTCGACGAAGCGCACCCGGCGCGGGCTGGTGAAGACCTTGTAGGAGACGTCCGTGTAGGTCCGCTCCGACCAGGCCTTGCTGGCGATCTTCGCGATGGCGGGAATCGTCCCCGGCAGCGCCCGGCCCACGCGGCAGGCGCCCTCCCAGACGGTGTTGGAGACGAAGTCGTCGTCCAGCCAACGCCTGAACGCCGGCAGCGGTGCGGCGGGGCCGTCGCTGCGGTTGTTGCGCTTGGTGGTGCAGCCCTCGGTGTGCGGGAACCAGTAGAACTCGAAGTGTTCGTTGTCGTCGGCCAGTTCGTCGAAGCGGCCGACCACCTCGTCGAAGGTCATCGGGGCCTCGTGCGCGGTGAGCAGAAAGGCGGGCTCGACGCCGAAGGTGATCGCGCTGACCACGCCGAGCGCGCCGAGGCCGAGCCGGGCGCCCTGGAACAGCTCGGCGTTCTCGGTCGGTGAGCACTGGGTGATCGTTCCGTCGGCGAGCACGATCTCCAGCGCCTTGATCTGCGCGGCGAGTGAGCCGGAGGCGCGGCCGGTGCCGTGGGTTCCGGTGCTGGTCGCGCCCGCGACGGTCTGCACCATGATGTCGCCCATGTTGGTCAGGGCGAGCCCGGCGTGCTCCAGCAGCCGGTTCAGCTGCTCCAGCGGGAGGCCCGACTCGACGGTGACCGTTCCGCCCTGGTGATCGATCTCCCGGATCCCGGTCAGTCGATCGGGACGGACGAGCATTCCGTCGGTCGCGGCGATCGAGGTGAACGAGTGACCGCTGCCGACCGCCTTGACCGTGAGGTCGTCCGCGGCTGCGGCGGATATCGCCTCGGCCAGTTCGGCCACCGATCCCGGGGTGACCACCCGGCGCGGACGCGCGGTCTGGTTACCGGCCCAGTTGCTCCACAGGCCGTGCTGGGTCTCTGTCGACACGTGCTCGCTCCTGCTGTTCCGGCGCCGACCGGAGCCGGCGAGAGCCGAGGAAGGCCGTGGCGACCGCGAGCGACGCCGCGGCCACGGTCACCCAGTAGCCCGCGGAGGCACCCGAGGCGTCCACCACCCAGCCCGCCGCGGAGGAGCCGAAGGCCACGCCGACAGCCAGACCGGTGGTGGTCCAGGTCATCCCCTCGGTCAGCTTGGCCGCAGGAACGATCCGCTCCACCAGCCCCATGGTGGTGACCATGGTGGGCGAGATGGACAACCCGGCGACGAACAGCGCCGCCGCCAGAGCCACGAGGTTCTTCACGAATAGGAGCGGCAGCATACTCACTGCCAGCGTGACGATCCCCACCAGGAACCGCCGGGACAGCGGTCCGTTCAACTTCAGTGCCCCGAAGACGATTCCGGCGATACAGGAGCCGAGCGCGTAGACGGCCAGCACGACCGAGGAGAGCGCCTTGTGGTGGAGGTGGTCGGCGAAGGCCACGGTCACCACCTCGACGCTGCCGAAGACGGCGCCGACGCCCACGAAGGTCAGCACCAGCACCAGCAGTCCGCGGGTCCGCAGCGCCGACGTCCCGCCGGCCTCGTGGCTGTGCGGGTGCAGCGGCGGTTCGGTGCGCGACTGCGTGCAGAAGAGCAGCACCCCGACGGAGAGGAAGACCGTCGCCAACAGCGGTCCAGCCTCCGGGAACCAGGAGGTCGACAGCCCGACCGCCAGGATCGGCCCGACGATGAAGACGATCTCGTCGACCACCGACTCGAACGAGTAGGCGGTGTGCAGCAGCGGCGAGCCCTTGTAGATGTGCGCCCAGCGGGCGCGTACCAGCGACCCCATGCTCGGGATGACGCCGGTCGGCACGGCGCAGGCGAAGAGCGCCCAGTCCGGCGCGCCGAGGGCGGCGCAGAGCAGTAGCGCACCCATCGAGGCGACGGCGACGCCGGTGGCGCGCAGCGCGACCCGGTTCTGGCCGTACCGGTCCACAAGCCGTCCGACCTGCGGCCCGAGCACCGCGGCCGAGAGCGCGACCGTCGCCGAGACCGCGCCGCCGAGGCCGTAGTCGCCGCGCAGCGTGGAGAGCATGGTGACCATGCCGATGCCGACCATCGAGAGCGGCATCCGCGCGACGAACCCCGTGACCGAGAAGGCCAGGCTGCCGGGGGCCTCGGCGAAGATCCGGCGGTACGCGGAGAGACCTGACAGCGCGGCGGACAAGAACGGCTCCGTAAGTCCGTAGGGGCAGGTATCGGCGAAACAGACGGCTCGGCGTACGGGACGTGCCGTAAGGGATGTGGTTTGTCATGACAGCTTACGTGGACATACATGGGATGTCCTACCAATTCTCACCGCTCCTCCGCCCGCCCGCCGCCGCGTCCGGCCCGCTCCGGCGGGCCTCGACCGGGCCTCGGGCGGGACGCCGGGACCGGTCCGGCAGGCGGAGGCGTGCCGGACCGCGGCGCGGGGGATGGCAGGATCGGAGCATGTCCGACGCGCATGCCCATGCTCCCTACGACGCCCTGCTGCTGCTCTCCTTCGGCGGTCCCGAGGGGGAGGACGACGTCGTCCCCTTCCTGGAGAACGTCACCCGCGGGCGCGGCATCCCCAAGGAACGCCTGGTCGAGGTCGGCCGGCACTACTTCCTCTTCGGCGGGGTCAGCCCGATCAACGCCCAGAACCGCGAGCTGCTCCAGGCACTGCGCAAGGACTTCGCCGACCACGGCCTGGACCTGCCGGTCTACTGGGGCAACCGCAACTGGGCCCCCTACCTGCCGGACGCGCTGCGCGAGCTGCTCGCCGACGGCCACCGCCGGGTGCTGGTCCTGGCCACCAGCGCCTACGCCAACTACTCGGGCTGCCGCCAGTACCGGGAGAACCTCGCCGCCGCGCTGACCGTGCTGCGGGAGGAGGGGGTTCCCGGTGCGGCCGAGCTCCGGGTCGACAAGCTCCGGCTCTTCTACAACCACCCCGGTTTCGTCGAGCCGATGATCGAAAGCACGCTTGCGGCGATCGACTTGCTGCCGGCGAGCATTCGATCGAACGCTCGCCTGGCATTCACCACCCACTCGATCCCGAACACGCTCGCCGACTCCTCCGGCGCACCCGGCGACCCCGCCCACGGCCGGCCCGGTGGCGCCTACGTCGCCCAGCACCTGGAGGTCGCCCGGCTGATCGCCGAGGCCGTCAGCGCGGCGACGGGCGTGGCGGACCGTCCCTGGGAGCTCGTCTACCAGAGCCGCAGCGGCGCCCCGCACACCCCGTGGCTGGAGCCGGACATCTGCGACCACCTGGAGGCGCAGCACGCGGCGGGCGCGGCGGCGGTGGTCATGGTGCCGATCGGCTTCGTCTCCGACCACATGGAGGTCAAGTACGACCTCGACACCCAGGCCCGGGAGAAGGCCGAGGAGCTCGGCCTCCCGATCGCCCGCGCGGCCACGGTCGGCGCGGACCCGCGCTTCGCCGCGGCGGTACGCGAGTTGGTCCTGGAGCGCTCCGCGACCGAACGCGGCGAGTCGCCCACCCGCTGTGCGCTGGGTCTGCTCGGCGCCTCCCATGACGTCTGCCCGGTCGGCTGCTGCCCGGCGGCACGCGGCGCGTCCCCGGCCGCGGCAGGTGCGGACTGGACCGACGCGTAGGCGGCCGTGACAACGACGACACCGGCAGACGCAACTGCACCGGCAACTGCAACGTCAAGTGAACAGGAAGCAAAGGGATCATGACGGATCATCAGGACCTGTACGCGGAGCTGCTGGAAATCGCCGTTGACGCCGCGTCACGTGCGGGAACGCTGCTGCGCGACGGTCGTCCCGTGAACCTGGGTGTGGCGGCGACCAAGAGCAGCGCGGTCGACGTGGTCACCGAGATGGACATCGCCGCCGAGAAGCTGATCACCGAGCTGATCGCGGAACGCCGCCCCGACGACGGCCTCCTGGGCGAGGAGGGTGCCTCGCGCGAGGGCACCACGGGCGTCCGCTGGGTGATCGACCCGCTGGACGGCACGGTCAACTACCTCTACGGACTGCCTGCTTGGTGCGTGAGCATCGCGGTGGAGCTGGACGGCGAGGTGGTCGTCGGCGTCGTCGACATCGCCCCGCGCGGCGAGCGGGTGCACGCGGTGCGCGGCGGGGGCGCGTACCTCAACGGCCACGCCCTCTCGATCCGTCCCGCGCCGCCGATGGACCAGGCGCTGGTCGCCACGGGCTTCGGCTACCTCCGTGACCGGCGGGCCCGCCAGGCGGAGGTGGTGGCCGCGCTGCTGCCGTCGCTCCGCGACATCCGCCGCGGCGGCTCGGCGGCGGTCGACCTCTGCGACGTCGCCGCGGGGCGGCTCGACGGCTACTACGAGCGCGGCCTCAACCCGTGGGACTACAGCGCGGGCGCGCTCATCGCCGCCGAGGCCGGGGCGCTGGTGGCCGGCCGCCCGGGCACCCCGCCCAGCCCGGAACTCACCGTCGCCGCCCCGAGCGGCCTCTTCGAGCCCCTGCAGGAGGCGCTGGAGCGCCTGGGTGCCTGGCACGACTGAGCCGCGCTCCCGCCCCCCACAGGTGGGCGCCGCAGGGCACCTCGCCCGCCCACGGCATGGCATAGCAACGCCCCGGACGTTGGTGCTTGTCCGGGGCGGGCGGGGTGCGGGTCGAGGGTGGTCGGGGGTGCGGCGTTACGCCGCAGTAGGCGGAGCGGAAGGCATCAGCTCGATGCCGTGCTCTGCCGCGAGTCGTCGAAGGTCGTCGAGCTCTGACTGCTCGACCTCGGCCAGGAAGTCGTCACCCGACTCCAGGGCGCGATGAAGATCCTGTTCTGCGTTCCTTATGCGCTGAAGGATGCCGGCGGTGAAGGCGTCCATGAGGCATGACCCCCTTGCTGAGTGTCGGGCGACCCCGGCCTCCGAACGTTCGGAGAAACCGGCGCGGATGGCCGCACGGCGGGCGGGTGCGACGCACACGAGTGCCGGAGCGCCAGGAGCGCTCGTGCATCGCGGGTGTACGGAGCTTCCTGCCCACGGCCTCTTCGGGGGAAACCTCGCCGGGGACGAGAAATCCCTCACACCCTCGAACCGGCCCGGAAGCCGGCCCGGAGCCGTCCGGAAGCCGTGCGTAAGCCGTCTGCGCAGCCCGGTTCCGGGGCCGCTTACCAGTGCTTTACAGGCAGGCGAGGCAGGATGGAAGCCTGTGAGCGCGCCCGCAGCGGGTGTGCCGTGCCCGAAAGGACCTGCGGTGCGAGTTCTCGTGGTCGAGGACGAGCAGTTGCTCGCCGATGCTGTCGCCACCGGTCTGCGTCGGGAGGCGATGGCTGTGGACGTGGTGTACGACGGCCAGGCCGCCCTGGACCGGATCGCCCTGAACGAGTACGACGTGGTCGTGCTCGACCGTGACCTGCCCCTGGTCCACGGGGACGACGTCTGCCGCAAGCTGGTCGAGGAGGCGCTGCCCACCCGCGTGCTGATGCTGACCGCTGCCGGTGACATCAGCGACCGCGTCGAGGGGCTGGAACTGGGCGCGGACGACTACCTGCCGAAGCCGTTCGCTTTCAGCGAACTTGTCGCGCGGGTCCGGGCGCTCGGCCGCCGGGCGACGACGCCGCTGCCGCCGGTGCTGGAGCGGGCCGGGATCAGCCTGGACCCGGGGCGGCGCGAGGTGCTGCGGGACGGGCGCCCGATCTCGCTGGCGCCCAAGGAGTTCGCGGTGCTCGAGGTGCTGATGCGGGCCGGCGGCGCGGTCGTGTCCGCGGAGCAGCTGCTGGAGAAGGCCTGGGACGAGCACACCGACCCGTTCACCAACGTCGTCCGGGTCACCGTGATGACCCTGCGGCGCAAGCTCGGCGAGCCGCCGGTGATCATCACCGTGCCCGGCTCGGGATACCGGATCTGACCCGTGGCAGAGCAACGCAGCGTGACCGTGACGCCTCAGCCCGCCACCGGCTCCGGAACGGCGCAGGCGCCGAAGCAGAGCCACTGGTCCGGGGCCGAGGTGCGGGAGTCCGTGCTCCCGTTCCGGCCGACCCTGCGGATCCGGCTGACCATGTTCTACGGCGGGATGTTCCTGCTCGCGGGGCTGGTCATGGTGCTGGTGATGTACCTGTTCGTGGACCAGGCGTTCGGTTCGGCGACGCAGATGCCGCACTTCCGGGTGGGGCAGGGCGTCTTCATCACCACCCCGGACGGCCAGCAGCTCACCGGTGACCAGCTCAACCAGTACCTCTACGGCTACCAGCACGCGCACACCGGCGAGGCACTGCACCTGCTGGTGCTGAAGTCGCTGGCGGCGCTGATAGCCCTGCTGATCATGGCCGTCTTCTTCGGCTACGCCATGGCCGGCCGGGTGCTCAGCCCGTTGGGGCGGATCACCCGCACCGCACGACAGGTGGCCGGATCCGACCTGCACCGGCGGATCGAGCTCGACGGTCCGGACGACGAACTCAAAGAGCTGGCGGACACGTTCGACGAAATGCTCGATCGTCTTGATCGATCTTTCGAATCGCAACGAAAGTTCGTCGCCAACGCCTCGCACGAGCTGCGCACCCCCCTGGCGATCAACCGCACCCTGCTGGAGGTGCAGCTCTCGGACCCGGGCGCCACGGCGGAGCTGCAGCAGCTGGGGAAGACCCTGCTGGCCACCAATGAGCGCAGCGAGCAGCTCGTCGAGGGCCTGCTGCTGCTCGCGCGCAGCGAGAACGAGCTCACCGAGCGGAAGCCGATCGACCTGACCGAGGTCGCCCGGCAGGCCGTGGAGCAGACGCGCGGCGAGGCCGCCTCCCGGCACGTGCGGCTGACCGCGACGCTCCCGCGGGTCCCCGGCGAGGTGGTGGTCTCCGGCAACGGCGTCCTGCTGGAGCGGATGGCGCTCAACCTGATCCAGAACGGGGTCAAGTACAACCTGGCCGCGGACGGCTGGGTGGACGTCCAGGTCCACGCCGCTCCGGACGGCGCCGGGGAGCTCGTGGTGGCCAACAGCGGCCCTCTCGTGCCCGGCTACGAGGTCGAGCACATCTTCGAGCCGTTCCGTCGCGGCAAGGGCCGGGAGCGGACGCACAGTGACAAGGGCGTCGGGCTGGGTCTTTCGATCGTTCGATCGGTCGTGCGCGCCCATGGAGGTTCGATCGAGGCGGTGCCGCGGACCGAGGGCGGCTTGCTGATCCGGGTGCGTATCCCGGCCGCCAAGGCGCCCACGCTGCCCCCTCCGATGCAGCCGCGCGGCCTGACCTCCTGACCCTCGGTTCCGAAGGCGCAGAACGCGCTGATCGCCAATTTCGAACGAAAAGTGCTTATCCGACATATCAATCATATCGATCACGCCGTCGAGGCCGCCCGCAGCGGCCTCGACGGCGTTTCAGTTGACCGTCCAGTAACCAGAAAAGCGGCTGTGACGTGCGTCCGTGCCCCTTGCCAGCAGGCCCGTTAACAACCTACGGTGGCGTAACCTACGGAAGCGTAGGTGAGCGTCGTACCGAGAGTTGGATTCACGTGACCATCGCCCCCGACCGCCCCGCCGCCGGCCGCGCACACTGGACCGACGTGCAGTTGATCCACGCCCTTGAGGAGGTGGTGGAGCGCGAGCTCAACCGCCATCTGGGCGTGGCCAAGGAGTGGATGCCGCACGAGTACGTGCCGTGGAGCCTGGGGCGGGACTTCGACGGCGTGATGGGCGGGGAGGCCTGGGCGGTCGGGCAGTCGCCGGTCACCGAGGTCGGCCGGGTGTCGCTGGTGGTCAACCTGCTCACCGAGGACAACCTGCCGAGCTACCACCACGAGATCGCGACCATGTTCGGCCGCGACGGCGCGTGGGGCACCTGGGTGCACCAGTGGACGGCCGAGGAGGGCCGCCACGCGATCGTCATGCGCGACTACCTGCTCACCTCGCGCGCGGTCGACCCGGTCGCCCTGGAGCGCGCCCGGATGACGCACATGACCGAGGGCTTCGAGTCCGACAACAACCATTCGATGCTGCACTCGGTGGCCTACGTCGCCTTCCAGGAGCTGGCCACCCGGGTCTCGCACCGCAACACCGGCCACAACTCCGGCGACCCGGTCTGCGACCGGATGCTGGCGCGCATCGCGACCGACGAGAACCTGCACATGGTCTTCTACCGGAACCTGCTGAAGGCCGCGCTGGAGATCGCCCCCGACCAGGCCATGCGCGCGATCGCCGACGTGGTGATCAACTTCCGGATGCCCGGTCACGGCATGCCGGGCTTCGAGCGCGCTGCGGCCAAGATGGCCCTCGGCGGTATCTACAACCTGCGGATCCACCATGAGGACGTGCTCACGCCGGTGCTGCGCCACCTCAAGGTGCTGGAGCTCACCGGACTCGGCGCGGAGGGCCAGAAGGCGCAGCAGGAGATCGGCCTCTTCATGGACGGCCTCGACGCCCAGGCCCGGCGCTTCGAGGAGCGTCAGGAGGCCATCAAGGCCCGTAAGGCGGCTGCTGCGGCCGCTCGCGGCTGAGTCCCGTCGTCGCCTCCCCGGCGGTCCGTCGGGAGGCGACGGGGCCGACAAGTCCGACTTTCCTGAACTGTGATGAACGTCACATTTCATGGAGTCGCGACCGGAGGCACGCAGTTTCGGCCAATTTGTAGCCGAAGCGGCGATTACCGACAGTGAACGGCGGCTTTGTGTACAGGCCCTGCGGTTACAGCGTTTCCACAGGTCATGATCACGGTAAGTGGTCAGTGAAGCATAAGCCCGACTCTGTCGTGCACCCGGCGAACGGGGGCATTGATCACCCGCACGAGGGGCAACTCGGGTGTCGATTGAGTAACGGGCCTTGAAGTAAGGCAAAATCTCGCCCTCGGGTCGGGCACAAGTCCGACTCCCTGCGCGTTACCTGCGCTGGAGATACCCGTAAGCACCCATAGGGGGAGAGTGAAGTGGCGACTGACTACGACACCCCACGCAAGACTGATGACGACCTCAACGAAGACAGCATCGAGGAACTCAAGGCACGCCGGAACGAGAAGACGACCAGCTCGGTCGATGTCGACGAGTTCGAGGCTGCCGAGGGTCTGGAGCTGCCGGGCGCGGACCTGAGCAATGAAGAGCTCTCCGTCCGTGTCCTGCCGCGACAGGCCGACGAGTTCACCTGCATGAGCTGCTTCCTGGTGCACCACCGGAGCCAGCTGGCCAGCGAGAAGAACGGCCAGCCGATCTGCCGGGACTGCGCCGCCTGATCGAGCGGTGAGAGGAAGGGGACTCATGGGACCGTTCCGCAAGCCGCAGAGATCCTCGGACGGAGACCGGTCGCACGGTCGGCCGGCCGAACGCTCGAAGGCGGATCCGCTCGCGGATTCCGTCGCCATGGACGACTCCAGACGTGACTCCACCGACGGCTCCGACGACGGAGCCTCGCAGTCGCAGGTCCTGGAGGCGTCCCTGGACGAGACGTCGGCCGATCTGGCACGGATCGCCGCCGAGATGGAGGTCTGGGACGGGTCCGCTCCCGCGGACTCCGTCCCCGCTGAACGGGGTCGTCTGGCCTCGCTCAGCAGGAAGCTGGGGCGTGGCCTCGGCAAGGGCGCCCACGGCGCCAAGGGAGGCGCCGTCGGTCTGGTCGACCGGCTGGTCGACGCGGCTCCCCGGATCGCGATCCGTGACGTGTCCAAACTCCGGGCTCACCACCCCAATGCAGCGAGCGCCGAGGAGTTGGCCGACCGGATCGCCGCCACCGCCGCACGCGTCTCGGGCGCGGTCGGTGCGAGCGTCGGTACCGCCGCGATGATGCCGGTTCCGCTGACGATGCCGGTCGAGATCGCCGCGGAGCTCCTCGCCGTGGCGGCGGTCGAGTTCAAGATGATCGCCGAGCTGTACGAGGCGTACGGGCAGCCCGCCCCCGGAAATGCGAAGCAGCGGGCCACGGCCTATCTGACCGTCTGGTCCGAGCGGCGCGGCATGGACGTGTCCAGCCCTGCCACCGTGATCGCCCTGGCCCGGAGCGCGGGTCTGCGCAAGGCGCTGCGCAAGCGGCTCACGCATGCGGGTGTGCGCAGGTTTCCCTCGTTGACGCCGCTGATGATCGGCGCCGCCGCCGGTGCCTACGTCAACCGCAAGGACACCGCGCGGCTGGCCAAGGAGATCCGCCGCGACCTGCGGGAACGCCGTCCCACCGACCCGGAGTACTGGCACCGGGCCCGCGTGGCGACCACAGACGTCCGATCCCACTCCCGACGCGCACGGCGCGCGGAGCGCGGCGAGTAGCGCCGACGCGGACGCAGGCTCCTCGCAGTCACCCCGAGCGCACTGCCTCCCGAGCGGACTGCCTCCCGAGTGCACGGCCCTCCAGCGCACTGCCCCTGAACGCCGAAGACCGGCCGCGGGCTGTGCCCGTGACCGGTCCGAACGATCGCTTCTCCGTCTGTCGTGCCGCAGGCCTCAGGCGGCCGGGATGGTCTCCGCCTTCGCGGACTCCAGGACCTGGGCGAGACGCTCCGGCGTGCGCGTGGAGAGGTACAGGTACGGCGTCGGGTCGTCCGGGTCGGTGACCGGGATCCGGATGGCCGTCGGGATGTAGCCGCGCAGCAGCATGAAGGCGCGGGCGTCGGCCTTGGCGGTGCGCCAGGTGAAGGCGGCCTCCTTGTCCAGGACCTCGGCCGTGCCGAGCGCGGACACCGGAACACGTGCGTCACCGGCCACCAGGTGGCCCTGCACGACGCGGATCCGCGGGGAGCCGTAGCTGCTCACCAGCATCGCGGCCGCGGCGCCGCCGATGACCAGTCCGAGCAGGCCGGGAATGGGCCCGAAGATCACAAAGACCAGCATGAAGGAGATGCCGCTTCCTACAGGAAGCAGCCACATGGCCGCCGGGGCGGAGAGGCGTTCGTCGTACATGGCTCCCATTGTGCGCCGGGCCGCGACGCGTCAGGGCTCCGGGGGCCTCTGCCTGTAAGGTCGCGGGGTGACCGATCGTCCCCGCCCCAGTCTCACGCCACCGCCTGACGCGGCTCCGCCGGTCCGGCACCCGGACGCACCCGCGCCCGGCAAGGCGATCGAGCCGCACTACGAGCACTGCTTCGCCTGCGGCCCCGCCCAGCCGCACGGCCTGCACCTCTCGTCCCGTGCGGGTGAGGGCGTGGAGGTCTTCGCCGAGTTCACCGTGGCCGCCGCCCACCAGGGTGCGCCCGGACTGGCCCACGGCGGCGTGCTGGTCACCGCGATGGACGACGCGCTCGGCACGCTCAACTGGCTGCTGCACACCACGTCCGTGACCGCCCGCCTGGAGACCGACTTCCGCGCTCCGGTGCCGGTGGGCTCGACGCTCTACCTGCACACCTGGGCCGAGGCCGTCGTCGGCCGCAAGATCTACTGCCGGGGCGAGGCCCGGCTGGACGCGCCGGACGGGCCGCTGGCCCTGACCGCGCGCGCCCTCTTCATCCAGGTCACGCTGGACCACTTCGTCAGCCACGGCCGCCCCGAGGACATCAAGGCGGTCATCGAGAACCCCGACCTGATCAAGCGCACCCGCGCCTTCGAAGTGAACCCGTGAGTCCTCGAAGCGGAGCGCGAAAGATTCACCTGTGAGTGGGGAGCTGAGGACAGGAATGAGCACCGAGATCCACCCCGTCGACGTCCTGCTGCGCCGTCTCGACGACGAGATGCCGGCCCCGGCGTACGAGCACCCCGGCGACGCGGGCGCCGATCTGCGCACCACCGTCGACGCCGTGCTGGAGCCCGGCGAGCGCGCCGTGCTGCCGACCGGGATCGCGATCGCGCTGCCCGACGGATACGCGGCCTTCGTACACGCGCGCTCCGGGCTGGCCGCGCGGTGCGGCGTCGCTCTCGTCAATGCCCCCGGAACGGTCGATGCCGGGTACCGTGGTGAGATCAAGGTGATCGTCGTCAACCTCGACCCGCGCGAGCGGGTGGTCTTCCGTCGCGGGGACCGGATCGCCCAACTGGTCGTCCAGCGGGTGGAGAAGGTCCGGTTCCACGAGGTGGTGGAACTGCCGGGGTCGGCACGCGCCGCAGGAGGCTTCGGGTCGACGGGGGGCCATGCCGCGGTTAGCATTCCCGCGGCCGGGCAGAAAGACTCTTCGGTACCCGACCGGGAAGGACAGTGACCGTGTTCCGTCGTCGCGCCAAGGGCGAGGACGCTGCCGATCAGCTCGACGAGATCGTCGACGCCGACAGCGAGGAGATCGCAGGGGCGACCTCCGAGGATGAGGACGACGCAGACGAGCGCGTGGGCTTGCCGCCCGCGCCCCGCCCCGATGGGCCGTTCGACTCCTCCGAGGTCGACGACGCCAAGGAGGGCCGGGTCGACCTCGGCGGCCTGCTGGTGCCCGGAGTCGAAGGCATGGAGCTCCGGGTGGAGGTCGCCGGTGACGCGATCGTCGCGGCCACGCTCGTGCTCGGCAACAGCGCCGTCCAGTTGCAGGCGTTCGCCGCGCCCAAGAACGAGGGCATCTGGGGCGAGGTCCGCAAGGAGATCGCCGACGGGATCGTCGAGCAGGGCGGTGCTGTCGACGAGGAGGAGACCGCGCTCGGTTGGGGCCTGCGGGCCCGCGTTCCGGTGCAGCTGCCGGACGGCACGCAGGGCGTGCAGCTGGTCCGCTTCGTCGGTTGCGACGGACCGCGCTGGTTCCTGCGCGGCGTGATCTCCGGCCAGGCCGCGGTGCAGCCGGAGTCGGCCGACGCGCTGGAGCAGATCTTCCGCAAGACCGTCGTGGTCCGCGGCGAGGCCCCGATGGCCCCGCGCGACCCGATCGTGCTGCGTCTGCCCGAGGACGCGCAGATGGTCGCCGACGGCATGCCGCAGCAGCAGGGTCACCCCGGTGTGGACGACCTGAACCCGTTCGAGCGCGGCCCGGAGATCACCGAGGTCCGCTAGGGCAGCGCTGTCACAGCCGGTACGACGTGTGCCCGCCCCTTTCCAGGGGCGGGCACACGTGCGAGAGTTCCCGTCGGCGAGGCCCGGACAGATTGACCGGACAGCGAGGGGGAACGCGTGACAGGCAGGGACGTGGACGCCGTGGCGAGCGGCGGGGCGACGCAGACGGAGCTGCCGCCCATGGTCGAGGTCGTCGACCTGCACAAGTCCTTCGGCAGCGGACCCACGGCGGTGCACGCGCTGCGCGGGGTCTCGTTCACGGTCCGGCGCGGCGAGCTGACCGCGCTGAAGGGCCGCTCCGGCTCCGGCAAGACCACGCTGCTCAACCTCGTCGGCGGGCTGGACCGGCCCTCCGGCGGGCAGATCAGGATCGACGGCCGCGACCTCGCCGGGCTGGGCGAGGACGGGCTGCTGGACCTGCGCAGGGACCGGATCGGCTTCGTCTTCCAGTCCTTCGGGCTGCTGCCCATCCTCACCGCCGCCGAGAACGTGGGCGTCCCGATGCGGCTGTGCCGGACGCCGGTCGCCGAGCGCGAGGAGCGGGTGCGCGAACTGCTGGCCCTGGTCGGGCTCGCGGACCACGCCCGGCAGCGGCCCGGCGAGCTCTCCGGCGGTCAGCAGCAGCGCGTGGCCATCGCCCGCGCGCTCGCCAACCGCCCCGAACTGATCATCGCGGACGAGCCCACCGGCCAACTGGACTCGGACACCGGCCGCTCCGTGATGCGGCTGCTGCGCGCGGTCGTGCGCAGCGAGGGCGTGACCGCCCTGGTCGCCACGCACGACCCGACACTGATGGAACTGGCCGACCGCGTCCTGGACCTGCGCGACGGGCAGATCGTGTCCGCCTGAGTGCGCTTGCACCGCGAGGCAGTCGTACGACCCAGGGCGCGGGGCTGGTGTTGACGTGCGGCTCCTCTCCTGCCTTCGGCGGGGGGACCCCCAGCGTGGGCGCGACAAGCCGAGCCTGCACTCTCGCAGGTGGTTGCACTGTCCAGGGGCGCGGGGCACTGCGCGAGAAGCCACCCACGCAGGTGGCAGGCCGAAGGTGCGGGGCCATCCGCACGCGGGTGGTGTCTCGCGCGCGCAGTTGATCAAGCAGAGCCCCGCGGCCCTGATCAGAGTGCGACTACATCGCCTTTGCCCCGGCCTACCAGACCTCGGGCTTGCGTCCTGCCCACGGCCTGGCGGCCTCCAGCTGGGCGGAGAGGGAGATCAGGGTCGCCTCGGCGCCGTAGTGGCCGCCGAGCATCACGCCGATCGGGAGGCCCTCGGCCGACCAGTGCAGCGGCAGGTTGACCGCGGGCTGGCCGGTGGCGTTGAAGAGCGGCGTGAACGGCGTGAAGTGGGCCAGGCTGTCGAACTCCGCGCTCGGGTCGGCGTCGTTGCGCAGGCCGCCGACCAGCGCGGGTGGCTTGGCCAGCGTCGGGCTGAGCACCACGTCGTAGTCGGCCATGAGCTGGGCGACCAGCTGGCCGACCGCGCGGAAGGTGTAGAGCGCTGTGGCGAACTCCGGGCCGGAGACCTGCTGGCCGAGGCCGCGCAGGTGCCGGGTCAGCGGTATCAGCTTCTCCTCGTCCTCGGGCGCGACCGGGCGCTGGGTGGCCATCACCGCCCAGACCTGGCGAAAGACGCGAGCGAGCGTGTCGTCCGCAGGGAGCGCCATCTCGTCGACCCGGTGACCGAGACCGCTCAGCAGCTCGGCGGCGTCCCGCGTGGCCTCGACGCAGTCGGCGTGCACCTCGACGCCCGGCACCGGCGCGGCCGTCAGCACGGCGACCCGCAGCGTGCCGGGGTCCCGCTCGGCGTGTGCCCGGAAGGTCTCGCCCGCAGGCAACTCGGGTGCGACGTACGTGTCGCCGGGCATCCTGCCCGCCATCACGTCGAGCAGCGCGGCGGCGTCGGCGACGGTCCGGGCCAGCGGGCCGCTGGTGGAGAGGCCGCTGATGTCGTGCAGGGTCGGGCCGGCGCTGATCCGGCCCCGGCTCGGCTTGATCCCGAACAGCCCGCAGACCGAGGCGGGGATGCGGATCGAGCCGCCGCCGTCGCTGCCGTGGGCGAGCGGCGCGAGGCCGGACGCCACGGCGGTGGCCGCGCCGCCGCTGGAGCCGCCCGCGGATCGGTCCAGGTCCCAGGGCGTCCGGGCGGGCGGGGCGACCTCGTTCTCCGAGTAGCAGGGCAGGCCGAACTCGGGCGTCTGGGTCTTGCCGAGCATGACCGTTCCGGCCTGGCGCAGCCGGGTGACCACATGGTCGTCGACGTCCGGAACATGCTCGGCGTACGCGCGGGAGCCGAGCGTGGCCCGCACTCCGGCCACGAAGTTGAGGTCCTTGACGGGCACGGGCACGCCGTGGAGCGGCGCGAGGGTGCGCCCCTCGCGGCGGGCCTCGACGGAGTCCTCCTCCGCCTGCGCGGCCTGGGCGAGCGCCAACTCCGGGGTGACGGTGACGTAGGCGCCGACGGTCTCGTTGAGCTGCTCGATCCGCTCCAGGTAGTGCTGGGTCAGCTCGACCGGGGAGAGCTTGCCTGTCGCGATCAACTCGCCCTGCTCCAACGCGGTCAGATCGTGCAACTGCGGCATACCGGCCTCCCAGATTCCTACCAGCGGGTAGCTCCCGCTTCCCGCCCGCGATCCTCGCACCGCGACGGGAGCCTGGCCAGGGGTGTGCGGGCGGCGGATCCACCGCTCGTAGCGCTTGGGGCCGGGGCGGGGGCGGCGGGTGCTGAGTGGCCTGGCGGCGTCGTGCACCAGCACGGCCCTTGGTGGCCCCGGTCCGGCTCTTCCCTCCACGCGCCCGACCGGGGCCTTCCCCGAGGTGTCCTCAGAGCACGACGGTGACGTCGAGCTCGGACGTGCCACCGCCACCGCCGCCGTCCTCGGCCGCGTCGACGACCGCGATCCGGGCGATCCGCCCTGCGGCGCGGACGTCGGCGAGCGCCTGGTCGGCGAGGGGACGCAGTGCGGGTGGGGCGGTGATCCGGGCCTCGGCGACCTCGGTGCGCATGGAGACCTGAGCCTCGGACTTGGCCTTGCGGACCGCGGCGATCATCTCGGCTGCCAGGTCGAGCACCTGCGGCTGCGCGCGCGGACCGGCCAGCTCGCGCAGCTCCTCGGCGTCGGGCCAGGCGGCGACGTGGACCGAACCCTGCTGCCACCAGGACCAGACCTCCTCGGTGGCGAACGGCAGCACCGGGGCGAAGAGGCGCTGCAGTGCGGAGAGGGCGACACGCAGCGCGGCACGGGCCGAGGCTGCGCCCGACGGGTCGGAACCGTCGCCGCCCTCGTCGCCGTAGGCGCGCGACTTGACCAGCTCCAGGTAGTCGTCGCAGAAGCGCCAGAAGAAGGTCTCGGTCCGTTCCAGCGCACGGGCGTGATCGAGGGCTTCGAACGCTTCGGTCACCGCAGCGACCGTTTCTGCGAGTTGTGCCAGCATCGACCGGTCGATCGCCTCGGTGATCGCTTCGGTGGTCGCTTCGGTGGTCGTTGCTTCGTGGCCTGTCTCACCGCCGAGAGTGAGGACGAACTTGCTCGCGTTGAGCAGTTTGATCGCCAGTCGTCGGCCGATCTTCATCTGACCGGTGTCGAAGGCGGTGTCCGTGCCGGGACGGGCGCTGGCCGCCCAGTAGCGGACCGCGTCCGAGCCGTGCTGGACCAGCAAGTCGTGCGGGGTGACCACATTGCCGACCGACTTGGACATCTTCTTCCGGTCCGGATCCAGGATCCAGCCGGAGATGGCCGCCTGACGGAACGGCAGTTCGCCGAACTCGCTGTCGGCGCGGACCACCGCCGAGAAGAGCCAGGTGCGGATGATCTCGTGGGCCTGCGGGCGCAGGTCCATCGGGAAGACCCGGGTGAAGAGGTCCTCGTCCGCGCTCCAGCGTCCGGCGATCAGCGGGGTCAACGAGGAGGTGGCCCAGGTGTCCAGGACGTCCGGGTCGCCGACGAAGCCGCCGGGGACGCCGCGTTGCTCCTCGCGGTATCCGTCCGGCACGTCCGTGCTCGGGTCGACCGGCAGCCGCGACTCGTCGGGGAGAAGTGGCCGGTCGTGGCGCGGCGCGCCGTGCTCGTCCAGCTCGTACCAGACCGGGATCGGGACGCCGAAGAACCGCTGCCTGCTGACCAGCCAGTCTCCGTTGAGGCCGGAGACCCAGCTCTCGTAACGGGTCTTCATGAATCCAGGACTCCAGCGCAGTTCGTCGCCACGTGCGAGCAGCCGGGCGCGCAGCTTCTCGTCCCGGCCGCCGTTGCGCAGGTACCACTGGCGGGTGGTGACGATCTCCAGCGGGCGGTCGCCCTTCTCGTAGAACTTGACCGCGTGCGTCACCGGCCGTGGCTCGCCCAGCAGTTCGCCGCTCTCGCGCAACGCGGCGACGACCCGCTCCCGCGCTGTGTGCGCGGTGGCGCCGGCCAGGGTGGCGTAGACGGACAGAGCCTGATCACTCGTCAGTCCCGACGGCGGCTCGGGCAGGAACCGGCCGTCGAAGCCGATGACGGGTCGGGTGGCCAGCTGCAGCTCCCGCCACCAGACCACGTCGGTGGTGTCGCCGAAGGTGCAGACCATGGCGATGCCGGTGCCCTTCTCCGGATCGGCCAGCGGGTGTGCCAGGACCGGGACTTCGACACCGAAGAGCGGGGTGCGGACGGTCCGTCCGAAGAGCGCCCGGTAGCGCTCGTCGTCGGGGTGGGCGACCAGGGCGACGCAGGCGGGCAGCAGTTCCGGGCGGGTGGTGGCGATCTCCACTCCACTGTCGTCCGGAGCGTGGAAGAGCAGGTGGTGGTAGGCGCCGGGGCGCTCCCTGTCCTCCAACTCGGCCTGGGCGACTGCGGTGCGGAAGGTGACGTCCCAGAGCGTCGGGGCCTCGGCCAGATACGCCTCGCCCCGGGCCAGGTTCCGAAGAAACGCTCGCTGCGAGATCGAACGCGCACGGGTGTCGATCGTTCGATAGGTCATCGACCAGTCGACGGAGAGGCCGAGCCGACGCCAGAGCTCCTCGAAGGCCTGCTCGTCCCGCTCGGTGAGCCGGTCGCAGAGCTCGATGAAGTTCCGGCGCGAGATCGGCAGTTGCTCCCGGCCCGGATGCTCAGGCGGGGTGAAGTCCGCGTCGTAGGGGAGGGACGGTTCGCAGCGGACGCCGAAGTAGTTCTGGACCCGGCGCTCGGTGGGCAGGCCGTTGTCGTCCCATCCCATCGGGTAGAAGACGGCCCGGCCGCGCATCCGCTGGTAGCGGGCGACGGTGTCGGTGTGCGTGTACGAGAAGACGTGGCCGACGTGAAGTGAGCCGCTGACCGTGGGCGGCGGCGTGTCGATGGAGAAGACCTCGGCCCTGGGCCTGGTCCGGTCGAAGGCGAATACCCCGGACTCGTCCCACCGGCGCGACCAGCTCTCTTCGAGCCCGTCGAGGGAGGGCTTCTCGGGGACGGCGGCGGCCCTGCGGGCCGGCGGGTTCTGTTCCATGACGCACCATAACGCCGACACGGGCGCGGACGCCCGGCAATTTCCGGGTGTCCGCGCCCCGCGCCGAAGCGAGCTCGCCTTACGACCTGGTGCCGCGCTACAGCCCCTGCCAGTGCGGCTTGGCCGCGTAGGTGGCGCGGAAGTAGTCGGCCAGCTTGAGCCCCGCGGCGGCGGCCTCGTCGACGACCACGGTGGCGTGCGGGTGCAGTTGCAGCGCCGAGGCCGGGACCAGGGCGGCGACCGGGCCCTCGACCGTCGCGGCGACCGCTTCGGCCTTGCCCGCGCCGGTCGCCAGCAGCACCAGGTGGCGTGCGTCCAGGATGGTGCCGATGCCCTGGGTGATCACGTGGTGCGGCACCTGGTCGATGTCGTCGTCGAAGAAGCGCGCGTTGTCGATCCGGGTCTGCTCGGTGAGCGTCTTGATCCGGGTGCGTGAGGCGAGTGACGAGCAGGGCTCGTTGAAACCGATGTGGCCGTCGGTGCCGATGCCGAGCAACTGCAGGTCGACCCCGCCCGCGGCGGCCAGCGCCCGGTCGTAGTCCGCGCAGGCGGCCGTGATGTCGGCGGCGGAACCGTCCGGGCCCGTGAACGAGGACTCGGAGAGCCCGAGCGGCCCCACGACCTCGCGCAGCACCACGGAGCGGTAGGACTCGGGGTGACCGGGCGGGAGGCCCACGTACTCGTCGAGCTGGCAGATCCGGGCCCGGGAGGCGTCGACCGCGCCGGAGCGCACCTTGGTGGCGAGCGCCTGGTAGATCGGCAGCGGGGTCGATCCGGTGGCCACGCCGAGCAGTGCGTCCGGCCTCCGGGTCAGCAGATCGGCGATCGCCGTGGCGATGAGCTCGCCGCCCGCCGCGGCGTCAGGAACGATCACAACTTCCACGCTGGCCTACCTACCGATCTGGACGAAGCTGGACGAAGCTGGGACGAGGAGAAGGGCTCCACGGGGCGCGCACGGTGCTGTGCTGGGGCCGTGTACGGCACGTACGGGGCATGCACGAGGCGCGTACGCACTATGTGGTATAGACCAATCTAGCAGCAGTGAGGCCTCCCGCGCGCCCCCTCGGCCAGGCCATCTCCGGCTCCTGTCCTGCCCGTCCTTCCTAACAGCGGACCCCCGACCACGCCGCCGGTGTCATGCACGACTGGTCCACTCGGGCGACGGTCTGCCGTACCCTCGCTGTTCGGCTCAGGGAGTCGGCAAGGAGAATGGACGTTATGGGACGTGGCAGGCTGCGCATCTACCTCGGGGCAGCCCCCGGGGTGGGCAAGACGTACGCCATGCTCAACGAGGGCAAGCGCCGGGCCGAGCGTGGCACCGACGCGGTGGCGGCCTTCGTGGAGACGCATGGCCGCGCCCACACCGCCGCCCAGATCGAGGGCCTCGAGGTGGTGCCGCGGAAGGCGATGACCCACCGCGGCGCCGAGTTCACCGAGATGGACGTCGACGCGGTGCTGCGCCGGCGCCCCGCCGTGGCGCTGGTCGACGAGCTCGCCCACACCAACGTGCCGGGCTCCCGCAACGCCAAGCGCTGGCAGGACATCGACGAGCTGCTCGACGCGGGCATCGACGTCATCTCCAACCTGAACATCCAGCACCTGGAGTCGCTGGGCGACGCCGTCGAGGGCATCACCGGGGTGCGCCAGCAGGAGACCGTGCCGGACGAGGTGGTACGCCGGGCCGACCAGATCGAGCTGGTCGACATGGCCCCCGAGGCGCTCCGCCGCCGACTGGCGCACGGCAACGTCTACGCGCCCGAGAAGATCGACGCGGCGCTGGCGCACTACTTCCGGCCCGGCAACCTGACCGCGCTGCGCGAGCTGGCGCTGCTCTGGGTCGCCGACCGGGTCGACGAGTACCTGCAGCGTTACCGGGCCGAGAACCACATCGCCTCCACCTGGCAGGCGCGCGAGCGGATCGTGGTCGGTCTGACCGGCGGTCCCGAGGGCCGCACCCTGATCCGGCGGGCGGCGCGGATCGCGGCCAAGGGCTCCGGCAGCGAGATCCTGGCCGTCTACGTGGCCAAGAGCGACGGCCTGACCAGCGCCTCACCCAAGGAACTGACCGTCCAGCGCGGCCTGGTCGAGGACCTCGGCGGCAGCTTCCACCACGTGCTCGGCGACAACGCGGCCGAGGCGCTGCTGGAGTTCGCCCGAGGCGTCAACGCCACCCAGATCGTGCTGGGCAGCAGCCGCCGCAAGCCCTGGCAGTGGATCTTCGGCCCCGGCGTCGGCGCGACCGTCGCCCGCGAGGCCGGGGACATCGACGTCCACATCGTCACGCACGAGCACGTGGCGCGCGGGCGGATCCGTCCGATCCGGCGGATCGCCAGCCTCGGCCTGCCCCGCACCGTGGCCGGCTGGCTGGTCGGCGTGGCCGGCCCGTTGCTGCTGACCTGGGTGCTGGTACTGCTGCCGAGCAGCAGCACCACCCACACCGAGATGCTGCTCTACCTGGGCCTGACGGTCGGCGCGGCGCTGCTCGGCGGGCTGTTCCCGGCGCTGGCCTCGGCGGTCGTCGGCTCACTGCTGATCAACTGGTACTTCACCCCACCCCTGCACACGCTCACGATCGGATCGATCGCCAACGTGATCGCCGTGGGCGTCTTCTTCGGGGTGGCGCTGTCGGTTGCCTACGTGGTCGACCTGGCCGCACGCAGGACCGCCGAGGCGGCGCGCAGCCGGGCCGAGGCGGAGACGCTGAGCTTCCTGGCCGGCAGCGTGCTGAGCGGCCGGAACGGTCTTCCGGCGCTGCTGGAGCGGGTGCAGGAGACCTTCCAGATGGAGTCGGTCGCCCTGCTGGAGCGACCCGACGACTTCTCGACGTGGCGCCTCGCCGGGGCAGTCGGTCCCGACCCCGTCTCCCGGCCCGAGGACGCCGACGTCGACGTGCCCGTCGGCGACCGGCTGGCGCTGGCGTTGAGCGGCCGGGTGCTGCCCGCCGCCGACCGTCGTGTGCTGGTCGCCTTTGCCGCCCAGGCCGCGGTGCTGCTGGAGAAGCGCCGACTGGAGACGGAGGCCGCCGAGGCCCGCCGGATGGCCGAGGGCAACCGCATCCGCACCGCACTGCTCGCCGCCGTCTCCCACGACCTGCGCACCCCGCTGGCCGGGATCAAGGCCTCGGTCAGCTCGCTGCGCGCCGAGGACGTGGCCTGGACGCCGGACGACGAGGCCGAACTGCTGGCGGGTATCGAGGCGGGCGCTGATCGACTCGATCATTTGATCGGTAACCTGCTCGATATGAGCAGGCTGCAGACCGGAACGGTCGTTCCGATCGTTCGCGAGACCGATCTCGACGAGGTCGTGCCCCTCGCCCTGCTCGGCGTCCCCGAGGACGCGGTGCGCACCGACATCCCTGAGGAGCTGCCGATGGTCTCGGCCGACCCGGGGCTGCTCGAACGTGCGCTCGGCAACGTGATCGAGAACGCGGTGAAGTACAACGCGGGTAGCCGCAAGCAGGTCAACGGTGTTCCCTGCCAGGTCGGTGTCTCGGCCAGCGTGTTGCACGGCCGCGTGGAGGTCCGCGTCGCCGACCACGGTCCCGGTATCCCGGACGAGGCCAAGGAGAAGGTCTTCGAGCCCTTCCAGCGCTACGGCGACGCCCCGCGCGGCGCGGGCGTCGGCCTGGGGCTCGCCGTCGCCCGCGGATTCGTCGAGGCCACCGGCGGCACCCTGACGGCGGAGGACACGCCCGGTGGCGGTCTCACCATGGTGTTCACTCTTCCGTGTGCGCAGGTCGCGCACGAGAGCAGCGAGGCGTCCGACGGCGCGACCGGGACCGATCCCGAGGTCAGTTCCGAGGCCGGTTCCGAGACCGATCTCGAGACCGGTCCCCGGATCGCGGTCGAGGCCGTGTCCGCAGAGCCGCTGCCGCTGGAGCAGCAGACCGAAAGGCAGCAGCGTTCATGATCCGGGTCCTGGTCGTCGACGACGAACCGCAGATCGTCCGCGCCCTGGTGATCAATCTCAAGGCCCGCCACTACGAGGTGGACGCCGCCCACGACGGCGCCACCGCGCTGGAGCTGGCCGCGGCCCGTCACCCCGACGCGGTGCTGCTCGACCTCGGCCTGCCCGACATGGACGGCAGCGAGGTGATCCGCGGCCTGCGCGGCTGGACCAAGGTGCCGATCATCGTCCTCTCCGCCCGGCAGACCTCGGACGAGAAGGTCCAGGCCCTGGACGCGGGCGCGGACGACTACGTGACCAAGCCCTTCGGCATGGACGAGCTGCTGGCCCGGCTCCGCGCGGCGGTCCGGCGCGGTGCGCCGGCCGGTCCGGAGAGCGAGAGCGCCGTCATCGGCACCGAGAGCTTCACCGTGGACCTGGCGGCCAAGCGGGTCAGCCGCGACGGCAAGGACATCCGGCTCACCCCGACCGAGTGGCACCTGCTGGAGGTGCTGGTCCGCAACAGCGGCCGACTCGTGAGCCAGAAGCAGCTGCTCCAGGAGGTCTGGGGGCCGGCGTACGGCACCGAGAGCAACTACCTGCGGGTCTACATGGCCCAGCTGCGCCGCAAGCTGGAGGTCGACCCGGGCCACCCGCGGCACTTCGTCACCGAACCGGGTATGGGTTACCGCTTCGAGCCGTGAGTACGGGTGTTCGGGAGGCCGCTCGGACTGCGCGAGGACGCCTCCCGGCGGGGGCGCGGCCTGTACCCTTCGGGCATGAGCAGTGAGATCTCCAGCGCACGGCCGCAGGGCCGGCTGAGGCGCATGTTCAGCAAGCTCGGCACCTCCAACGAGGAGCTGAACGCGGAGCAGCTGCGCCACGACGCCGAGGAAACGGGTGCCACACCCATCGCGGCCTGCGGCGACCGTCAGGAGGTCACGGTCACCGGCACGCTCCGGGCGGTCACCCTGCGTCCGCGCGCCGGCGTCCCCGCGCTGGAGGCCGAGCTGTTCGACGGCAGCGACGCACTGGACGTGGTCTGGCTCGGCCGTCGCTCGATCGTGGGAATCGAGCCCGGCCGCAAGGTGGTCGCTCGCGGCCGGATCAGTCACGCGCGCGGGCGCCGGGTGCTCTTCAACCCGCGCTACGAACTCCGCCCGACGGGACAGGAGTGATCGCGTGAGCCACCGCGCCCCTCTCGCCGACGCGAGCCCGGCTGCCACGAACCCCACGGACGCCGGGGACCGTTCCAAGCAGCCCGTCGACACCTCGCTGATCGACGCCTTCGGCGGCGTCCGCGGCATGATCGACATGACCGTGCCCGGCCTGGTCTTCGTCGTCCTCTACACGATCACCCAGAACGTCGCGATCTCGTCCTGGTCCGCGGTCGGCGTCACCGTCCTGCTCGCGGTGGTACGCGTCGCGCGGCGGGAGACGCTGAAGCACGCCTTCGGTGGCGTGCTGGGCGTCGGCATCGGCGCGTTCATCGCGATGCAGTCCGGCAAGCCGCAGGACTTCTACCTGCCGTCGATGATCTACGGGCTGGTCCTGCTGGTCGCGTACGCGATCTCGGCGCTCGTGAAGTGGCCGCTGCTCGGCGTCATGCTGGGCCCGGTCCTCGGCGAGAACATGACCTGGCGGACGCAGAACCCCGGCCGCCTGTCCGCGTACACGAAGGCGACCTGGGTCTGGGTCGCACTGTTCGCCCTGCGGGCGGCGATCCTCTTCCCGCTGTACTGGGCGGGGCAGGTGACGTGGCTGGGCGTCGCGAAGATCGGACTGGGCGTCCCGCCGTGGTTGGTCGCGATCTACCTGTCGTGGTTGATCCTGTCGAAGGCCCCGGCGCCGATCAAGGTGAACGTCGAAACCGAGGACGCCGAGTCCGAGCAGGCAGTCGAGAGTTAGTCAGGGCACGCAGGGAAGTTGCAGCATCTCCGGGGGCGCGGGGCTCTGCTCGATCAACTGCGCGCGCGAGTAACCACTGTCCCCCAGCCTTCGGCCGGGAGGTGCCCCCATGCGGATGGCCCTGCGTGTTCGGGGCTCTACCTTCGTGGGATGGGGGTCCCCCTGGCCGAAGGCTGGGGGATTGTCGTGCAGTTCCCCGGGCCCCTGAGCGTTGCAACTACCTGCGGCAGCGCAGGCTCGCTTGTCGCGCCCACGCGGCGGAGCCGCACATCAGCAGAGCCCCGCGCCCCTGAACAGCGCAACTGTCCCTCTCACAAAACGGGGAAGCGGCCGCAAGTCCGAAGACCCGCGACCGCTTCCGCGGCGTGCGAACGCTCAGCTCGCCGACGGCGAGAGCAGTGCCTCCAGGTCCGCTTCCCTCTCCGCCGTTGCGACGAACAGCAGTTCGTCGCCGCCCTCGAGGGTGTCGCTGCCCGACGGGACCAGCACGCGGCCCTCGCGGATGATGGTGACCAGCGCCGTGTCGTCCGGCCAGGCGATCGCCTTGACCTGGGTGCCGACGTGCGGCGCGTCCGAGGCGAGCGTCAGCTCGACGAGGTTCGCGTCGCCCTGGCTGAAACGCATCAGGCGGACCAGGTCGCCGACGCTGACGGCCTCCTCGACCAGCGCCGACATCAGCCGCGGCGTGGAGACGGCGACGTCCACGCCCCAGGCCTCGTTGAAGAGCCACTCGTTCTTCGGGTTGTTGACCCGGGCGACGACCCGAGGGACGCCGTACTCGGTCTTCGCCAGCAGCGAGACCACCAGGTTGACCTTGTCGTCACCCGTCGCTGCGATCACCACGTTGCAGCGCTGCAGCGCCGCCTCGTCCAGTGAGGTGATCTCGCAGGCGTCGGCGAGCAGCCACTCGGCCTGGGGCACGCGCTCGACCGAAATGGACTTCGGGTTCTTGTCCACGAGGAGCACCTCGTGGCCGTTCTCCAGGAGCTCTCCGGCGATGGAGCGGCCGACCGCGCCCGCTCCGGCGATTGCTACCCGCATCAGTGCTCCTCCGGGCCCTTGGCGAAGATCGCCTCGACGGCGTCCAGGTCGTTGGTGCGCATCATCATGTGCACCAGGTCGCCCTCCTGCAGGACCATGTCCGGGGTGGGCAGTTGGCCCTGGCCGAGCCGGGTGACGAAGGCGACGCGGACGGGCGCGGCCTGCTCCAGCCTGACGATGCGGTGGCCGATCCAGGCCGTCGCCACCGGGACCTCGGCCAACTCGACCGCGCCGCTGGGGTCCTGCCAGTGCGGCTCGACGCCGGACGGGAGAAGGCGGCGCAGCATCTGGTCGGCCGTCCAGCGGACGGTGGCCACCGTCGGGATGCCCAGGCGCTCGTAGACCTCGGCGCGGCGCGGGTCGTAGATCCGGGCCGCGACGTTCTCGACGCCGAAGTTCTCCCGGGCCACGCGCGCCGCGATGATGTTGGAGTTGTCACCGCTGCTGACCGCGGCGAACGCGCCGGCCTGCTCGATCCCCGCCTCGCGCAGGGTGTCCTGGTCGAAGCCGACCCCGGTCACCCGCTTGCCGGCGAAGTCCGAACCGAGACGGCGGAACGCCGTGGGGTCCTGGTCGACCACGGCGACCGAGTGACCCTGCTTCTCCAGGGCGCGCGCGAGGGAGGAACCCACGCGACCGCATCCCATGATGACGATGTGCACGACCGTCCTTCCGGTTCGGTGTCGGTGTCTCGGTGTCTCGTGCTCGATAGTGACAGTCTCTTAACGCCCTCTTGTCACCAGGGTGGCACCCCCAAGGCGATTTTGTATGCAGTCGGCACAACCACCGCACAGAATCCCCGGCGATCGTCCGCTGCCCGTCACCGCAGGTGGAGAGCCTGCGGCACCTACGAACCGGGTTATTTCCCGGGCTCCCTGCCTGCGAACCTGGGAGACCCTCTACGATCCTCCTCGTGTCAAAACTCACTGACCTCCCGAAACGGATCCTTATCGGGCGAGCGCTGCAGAGCGACAAGCTCGGCGAGACGCTGCTGCCCAAGCGGATCGCCTTGCCCGTCTTCGCCTCCGACGCGCTCTCCTCGGTCGCCTACGCCCCCGAGCAGATCTTCCTGACGCTGTCGGTGGCGGGCATCGCCACGATCCACTTCTCGTGGTGGATCGGCGCGGTGGTCGCGTTGGTGATGCTCGTGGTCGTCGCCTCCTACCGGCAGAACGTGCACGCCTACCCGAGCGGCGGCGGCGACTACGAGGTCGCCACGGTCAACCTGGGCGGCAACGCCGGTCTGACCGTCGCCTCCGCACTGCTGGTCGACTACGTGCTGACGGTGGCGGTGTCGACCACCTCGGGCGTGGCCAACATCGTCTCCGCGGTGCCCGCGCTGCACGGCCACGAGGTGCTCATCTCGGTGGTCCTGGTGCTCGTGCTGATGGGCATGAACCTGCGCGGCGTCCGTGAGTCCGGCACGGCCTTCGCCGTCCCCACCTACGGGTTCATGGGCGGGATCTTCCTGCTGATGATCTGGGCGGCGGTGCGCGACTTCTTCTTCGGTCAGCACATGCAGGCGGCCAGCGCCGGGTTCCACCTGGTGCCCGAGGCCGGGCACATCGATCCGACCGGCATCGCGCTGGTCCTGCTGCTGCTCAAGACCTTCTCCTCCGGCTGCGCCGCGCTGACCGGTGTCGAGGCGATCAGCAACGGCGTGCCTGCCTTCCGCAAGCCGAAGAGCCGCAACGCGGCGACCACGCTGCTGATGATGGCCGTGGTCGCGGTGACGATGCTGATCGGCATCATCTGGATGGGCAACCTCACCGGCCTGAAGATGGCCGAGAACCCGGCCCAGCTGATCGGCGCCCCGGCGGGCTACCAGCAGAAGACCGCGATCGCGCAGATCTCGCAGGCGATCTTCTCCAACTTCACGCCCGGCTTCTACTTCATCGCCGCCGTCACCGGCCTGATCCTGGTGCTGGCCGCCAACACCGCCTTCAACGGCTTCCCGGTGCTCGGCTCGATCCTCGCCCAGGACCGCTACCTGCCGCGGCAGTTGCACACCCGCGGTGACCGGCTGGCCTTCTCCAACGGCATCATTCTGCTGGCGGGCGTGGCGATCGTCTTCATCATCGGCTACGGCGCGGACCCGAACCGGCTGATCCAGCTCTACATCATCGGCGTCTTCGTCTCCTTCAACATGAGCCAGACCGGCATGATCCGGCACTGGACCAGGCTGCTGAAGACCGAGACCGACCCGGCGGAGCGCCGCCGGATGATGCGCAGCCGGGTCATCAACACGATCGGCCTCGCCTGCACCGCCTGCGTGCTGGTGGTCGTGCTCTCCACGAAGTTCATGTCCGGCGCCTGGATGTCCTGCCTGCTGATGGTGGTCTTCTTCGTGCTGATGAAGGCGATCAACCGCCACTACAGCCGGGTCTCCACCGAGCTCGCGCTGGACGACGCGGCGGACGAGGAGGAGGCGCTGCCGGCCCAGATCCACAGCGTGGTGCTGGTCTCGAAGCTGCACAAGCCGACCCTGCGGGCGCTGGCGTACGCCCAGCTCTCCTCGCGCGGCACGGCCCGTCTCGAGGCGGTCACCGTGGACGTCGACCCGGTCGACACCAAGGCGCTGCAGGAGGAGTGGGACCGCCGCGGCATCGACGTCCCGCTCAAGGTGCTGCACTCGCCGTACCGGGAGATCACCGGCCCGGTGGTGGAGCACGTGCGCCAGCTGCGCAGTAACAACCCGCGCGACGTGGTGACGGTCTACATCCCGGAGTACGTCGTCGGCCACTGGTACGAGCACCTGCTGCACAACCAGAGCGCGCTGCGACTCAAGGGTCGCCTGCTCTTCAAGCCCGGGGTGATGGTGACCTCGGTACCCTGGCAGCTGGAGTCCTCCGAGCGCCGCCGCAAGCCGCGCCCGTGGATCGCGCCGGGACAGGTCCGGCGCGGCGATGTCGGACGCCGCGAGGAACGGCCCATGGCCGCCGCCTCCGCGACGACCGGACCCGCACCCGTGCCCGCACCCGCAGCCGCTAAGGACGACCAGGCGTGACATCCCGCCGCACCACCCGCTCCCGTTCCGCCTCCACCAACTCCGGCGCGCGTCCCGCCGCACGCCCTTCCGGCGCACCGGAGTCGCCGTCGCTCGTCGGCGAGCGCTACGAGGTCGAGGTGGGCCCGGTCGCCCACGGCGGCCACTGCGTGGCCCGGCACGAGGGCCGGGTGCTCTTCGTCCGGCACGCGCTGCCGGGCGAGCGGGTGGTCGCCCTGGTGACGGACGGGACGGAGGCCTCGCGCTTCCTCCGCGCGGACGCGGTCGAGGTGCTGGAGCCGGCCAAGGAGCGGGTCACCCCGCCCTGCCCGTACGCGGGCCCCGGCCTGTGCGGCGGCTGCGACTGGCAGCACGCCACCCCGGGTGCGCAGCGCAAGCTCAAGGCCTCCGTGCTGACCGAACAGCTGGCCAAGCTGGCCGGTCTGACGCCGGAGCAGGCGGGCTGGGACGGCAGCGTCGAGCCCGCGCCGGGGGACAAGCTCCCGGCGGGTGAGGTGCCCGCGTGGCGTACCCGGGTCCAGTACGCCGTGGACCAGGAGACCGGTCGGGCCGGTCTGCGGCGCCACCGCTCGCACGAGGTGGTTCCCGTCGAGCGCTGCCTGATCGCCGCTCCGGGCGTGCAGGAGCTGGGCATCGAGAAGCGCGAGTGGCCGCAGATCGACACCGTCGAGGCCGTGGCGGCGACCGGCTCCTCCGACCGCGCGGTCATCCTGACGCCCGTCGCGGGCGGACGGCTGCCGATCGTCGAGCTGGACCGGCCGGTCTCGGTGCAGCGGATCGACGACCACGGCGGCGTGCACCGCGTCCACGGGCGCAACTTCGTCCGCGAGCGCGCGGCGGAGCGCACCTGGCGGGTCAGCGACGGCGGCTTCTGGCAGATCCACCCGGCTGCCGCGCAGACCCTGGTCGACGCGATCCTTGACGGCCTGCAGCCGCGCGAGGGCGAAAATGCGCTGGACCTCTACTGCGGCGTCGGCCTCTTCGCGGGTGCGCTGGCGGAGCGGCTCGGGGAGGACGGCGCGGTGCTGGGCATCGAGTCGAGCAAGCAGGCCGTCGCCGACGCCCGCCACAACCTCGCCGACCTGGTGGGCGAGAAGCGCGTCCGGATCGAGTGCGACAAGGTCGAGAAGCTGCTGCCCCGCACCGGCATCACCGAGACCGACCTGATCGTCCTCGACCCCCCGCGCGCCGGCGCGGGCCGCGAGACCGTCGCCCACCTGGCCGGTCTCGGTGCCCGCTGCATCGCCTATGTCGCCTGCGACCCGGCGGCGCTCAGCCGCGACCTGAAGTTCTTCGCCGACGCCGGCTACCGCGTGGCCGGGCTGCGGGCGTTCGACCTCTTCCCGATGACGCACCACTTCGAGTGCGTGGCGATTCTGGAGCCCGTCGGCGGGGAATGAGTTCTCCACAGCTGCTCGGAACTGTCCGGAAGTGACCGCTTGCGGAACGTCGCCAGAGGTTCGAGTGAAGCGCCGGGGAGCTGTCCGAAAATGACCATGTTGATACCCCTTCCTGTGCTAGCGGAATCGCGCTAGCTTCGAGCTATGAGTAAAAAGCAGCTGAACGTCCGGGTCGACGTCGCCACGGCGGAGGTCGCCCGGGCCCGCGCGGAACAGGAAGGGATCAGCATGAACCAGTACATCGAGAAGCTGGTCCAACAGGACATGGGCGAGACCGGACGCGCTTTCGTGGACGCCGCCGCACAGTTCATGAAGGAGTACGAGTCCGTCTTCCTCGCCGAGTTCGGTGGCGAGCGAGAGGGCGCGGGGACGCGCCGTTGAACATCGAGATCGATCTGTCCTGGCTGCTCATGGTCGCCGAGCAGTACACCCCTGGCGACCCCCGGGTCACCGACTACGGCGCGTTGGTCGCAGCGGTGACCCGGCATCAGGCGGAGATCTTCGACGTCCTCGTCTACCCCGAGCCCGAGGACCGCGCTGCCGCGCTGATGCACCAGCTGATCCGGGTGCCCGCGCTGGAGCGCAACAACGAACTCTTCGCCACCGCCGTGGCCTTCGCCTACCTGGTGGCGGGTGGCGCGACGGTGGCCACCACCACGCGCGAGATGCGCTCCCTGGCCCGCGCGCTGTGCGACGGCCGCCTCGGCGTCGCCGGCACCGCCGAGCGGCTTGCGGGCTGGGTCGTCGACCAGGCCCCCGAGTCGGAGTCGATCGGAGCCGAGGGCGGGGACGACGAAGACGAAGACGACCAGGACGACCGGGACGACCTCGGCGATGAGGGCGGCCGGGACGACGACGAGCACGGCAGCGCCGACGGCGGGGCCGGGGACTGAGCGAGCCGAACCACCCATGCCCACCACCTCTGTGAACCCCGTGCTGCAGCGGGTCGCCGCGTGGCTGCGCTGTCCCGTCTGCGCCGAGGAACTGACGCTCGCTCAGGACGGCGGCGCCCTGCGTTGCCCGGCCCGCCACAGCTTCGACGTCGCCAAGCAGGGCTACGCCAACCTGCTGCCCGGCGGCGCCCACACCGGCACCGGCGACACCACCGCGATGGTCGCCGCCCGCGTCGACTTCCTGGGTGCGGGCCACTACGCGCCCATCGCGACCGCCCTCGCCGAGTCGGTCCGCGAGGCCGAGGCCGGACGCGTCGTCGACCTGGGTGCGGGCACTGGTCACTACCTGGCCGCCGCCCTCGACGCGGTGCCCGGAGCGACCGGACTCGCCCTCGACATCTCCAAGTTCGCGCTGCGCCGCGCAGCCAAGGCGCATCCGCGCGCGGCGGCCGTGGTCTGCGACGCCTGGAAGCCGCTCCCGTTGCGCGACGGGGTCGCCGACGTGATGCTCAACGTCTTCGCCCCGCGCCGGGGCGAGGAGATCCGGCGGGTGCTGCGGCCCGGCGGCGAACTGTTGGTCGTCTCGCCGACGTCGAAGCATCTGCGGGAGCTGGTGGGCGAGTTGGGTCTACTTGGGGTCGACGAGCGCAAGGACGAGCGGCTGGCGCGCACGCTGGTGCCGCATCTCTCCCCGGCGGGTGCACGGGAGTTGACGTTCGGCGTCCGGCTCTCCCACGCCGAGGTCGCCACCGTGGTGGGCATGGGCCCGAGCGCCTGGCACACCGATCCGGACGCGCTGGCGGCACGCATCGCCGCACTGCCGGACCCGGTCGAGGTCACCGCGTCGGTGACGCTCAGCCGTTTCGTTCGCCTGTCCGGGTGATCTGGGCGTCGCACCCGGTGGACGGGATGGCTGGAGGGACGTTTCCGCAGGTGGTGGGCGGTCTAGCCTCGCGGGTGTGACCATCCCCGTGCCCAGGCCCGAAGTGCTCCACCCCGATGCGCTCTCCTCCGCTGTGCCCCGCCCCGATGCGCTTTCTCCCCCCGTGCTCCGCCCCGCCTTGGTCGAACTGCGCCTCGGTGCCTTCAAGTCCTTCCGGGACGCGGTACTGCCGTTGCGACGGGTCACCCTGCTGCACGGTCCGTCGGGCGCGGGCAAGTCCAACGCCCTTGAAGGCCTGCGCGTGTTGGCGTCCCTGGCCGAGGGCGAGGACGCCGACGAGGCGCTCGCCCTGGTCCGGGGCGGCGTGGCGGGCTGCCTGCCGTTCGGCGCGGACACCGTCCGGCTGGGCTGCTCGGTCGCCGCGGCGGTCGGGGAGGTGCGGCTCGACGTCTCCTTCCAGCGCGTGGGAGGGACCGTGCTGCTGACCTCGGAGCGGCTCACTGCCGGCGGCCGACTGCTGCTGACCACCGGCGCATTGGACGCGTCGAGCAGCCGGATCGACGCCGCCTGGCACAGCGACGGCCGCCAGGGCGACATCCGCGCACCGCTCGGGGCACACGGCCTGGTCACGGCCCAACTGCCGCTGCGCGTCGCCGGTGCGACGCCGGGGGAGCGGTTGGTCCTGGCAGCCGCGGAGGCGGTGCTCACCGCGCTCCGGGAGAGCTTCGCGCTGGAGCCGGTTCCGGTGGCGATGAGGGAGTGGGTCCGCGCGGACGACGACGCCCGGCTGCGCGGCTCGGCGGAGAACCTGTCGGCGGTGATCGCCCGGATCGAGGGCGAGTGCCGGATCCGTTTCGGCAAGCTGGTCCAGGCGACCCGGGCGATGAGCCCGGTGCTGGTCTCCGGCCTCGGCGCGCTGCGCTCGACCGCCGCCGACGGGACGACCCGGGTCTGCGCGGCGCTGCAGCTCGGTGACGGCCGTCGCCTGGGAGCGGAGCTGCTCCCTTCGGGCGTGCTGCGGCAGTTGGCCTTCGCGACGGTGCTGTTGACCGGCCCCGGCGTGCTCCAGATGAGCCCGGCGATGGAAGTCCCGGACGCGGAGCGGCTGTTGACGGTGCTGGGGGAGGGTCTTGACCTGGGACTCGGCGCCGCGCAGGTCGAGTCGCTGCTCCGGCTGGCGGTGGAGGTGGCCTCGCGCGGCCACGTCCGGCTGCTGGCGACGGCGACGGAGCGGGCGGTGGTGCCCGGGGTCTTCCCGGTCCGGTGCGCGGTCGATCCGGCATCGGGGCGGAGCGAGTTGGTGCCGGAGGACGCTCCGGTGAGTGCGCCTGTGGATCACCCCGCCGTTCCGGTCGGCTGATCCGCGAGAATGACCGTATGGATGACGTCACCCCTGCTTCCGGCCGCGACCACGACCACGGCCATGACGAAGGCCACGACCAGGGCTACGGCCAGGAGCAGGACCAGGACCAGGACCTGACCGTCGAGGCGCTGCAGCAGCGGCTGCGCGACTTCGCGGCGGCGCGCAACTGGCAGCCGTATCACACGCCCAAGAACCTCGCGGCCGCGCTCAGCGTGGAGGCGTCGGAGCTGCTGGAGATCTTCCAGTGGCTCACCCCGGAGCAGGCCGCCGAGGTCATGTCCCACCCCAAGCGGGCCCACCAGGTCGAGGACGAGGTCGCCGACGTCCTCGCCTATCTGCTCCAGTTCTGTGGCGTCCTCGGCGTCGACCCCCTCACGGCCCTTGCCGCCAAGATCGACCGTAACGAGCTCCGCTTCCCCGCGGCGGAGCCGCAGCCGCTGGACTGATCCGGTCCGACGGCCTCGCCGACTCACCCCTGCGGGTGGTCGGGTTTTCCACACCCCCGGGTTGTCCACAGCCTGGTGGCCGGTTCGTCGCGGCAGTCCGCGGGCGGGCGGAGGCTGGGCGCAGACTCGGCGGAGAGGCCGCCGGGCGGCTCCCGAGGGGCGGGTGGCGTCGTGGACGCAGTGCGGTTGATCAAGGCGACCCGGCATGCGCTGGCAGAGGCGCGGACCGCGTCCGACGTGATGGTCGAGGCCTGGCAGGCCTGCCGCTTGGCGGAGGCGGTGGGGCAGACCTCGGCCCTGGTGCTGACCGAGCGGGCGCTTACCGGCGGCGGCTGCGGGGCGGTCGAGATCGCCAGGGCCCTGGCCGAGGCCGCGTCGCATGCGGCCGAGTGCATCGGGCGTCCGCCGGACGAACCGGTCACCGGGGAGCGCGCCTCCCGGCTCACCGCGCTCGCGGATCTCGGCGGGACGTTGCGCGAGCTGCGGTCGCTGATCCAGGAGGCCGCCGAGTCACTGCTGGTGGTGGCCTGCGGCGCGGACGAGCAGGAGCTGTACTGGAGTTGCGTCGACGGCGTCGACGCCGCCCATCCGGCACGGGAGTTGCTCACCGAGCTGCTGCGCGCCGTCGGCGCGGAGGACGCGGACGGGGCAGAGGAAGCAGCGGAGGAAACGGCGAAAGAAGCGCCGCAGGCCGAGAGGCTGGACGAGCCGGGCCCTGTCGGCGTCGGCTCCCGGGAGCTGGGGCGGGCCGTCCTCGGCCCGGCTGCCGCGGTGGTCCGGCTGGAGCCGCCGACGGGGTGAGCAGGGGGAGGAGGGGCAGGGCAGTGGAGTGGGAGGGAGCGGCGAGCCGGTGCGGGCCCGGTTGGCACGGGCCCGGCGGCGGCAGGAGGCTACCCGGGGCTACTCGTGTGCGAGTTCGTCCGGCTGCTGCGCGTCGTCGCTGCCGCTCGCGTGGCCGGTCGCGTGCGAATCGGGTGTCTGCAGGTCCGCGTCGAACTGGGACAGGTCGGCGTTGAGGGCCGCCAGCATCTGCTCCATCTGCGCCAGCAGGCTCTGCGGGCTGTCGGGAGCGGGGGGTGCATCGGACATGGGTGGCTGACCCTTCAGGGGGCGGGCACGGACAGGGGCGCCGGCAGACGGTGCCGGTCCCGTGCGGCCAACGATCGGCCCCCACCGCCGGTCACTGCCTGTCACACCGACGGGCGCTCCCACGGGCCGCCGGTTCACCCGCGTTCACCCCGAGGCGGGACGCCGCTTGGGCCGCAGGCCCTCGGCCTGGTAGGGCGCGTTCGCGGAGTTCGCGGAGTCTGCTGCGGTGCTGCGGGGACGCGGGAGGGGGTCGGGCGCGTACCGCCCGACCCCCTGACCACCTGTGTCGGCTGCCGACTGGCAGCTGTCGGCTGACAGCTGCCAGCTGTCAGCGCCCTGAGCTGAACGTGGCTCAGTTGTGCGCGTGCAGCTCCGCGTTGAGGCCGCCCCAGGAGCCGGAGCGGGCGATGACCTCGACCGCGCCGCTCTGCGAGTTGCGGCGGAACAGCAGGTTGGACTGGCCGGAGAGCTCGACCGCCTTGGCGATCGCGCCGTCCGGGGTGGTCACCCGGGTGCCTGCGGTGACGTAGAGACCGGCCTCGACCACGCAGTCGTCGCCGAGCGAGATACCGATACCCGCGTTGGCGCCGAGCAGGCAGCGCTGGCCCACCGAGACGACCTGCTTGCCGCCGCCGGAGAGCGTACCCATGATCGACGCGCCGCCGCCGATGTCGCTGTGGTCACCGACGACCACACCGGCCGAGATCCGGCCCTCGACCATCGAGGTGCCGAGGGTCCCGGCGTTGAAGTTGACGAAGCCCTCGTGCATCACGGTGGTGCCCTCGGCCAGGTGCGCGCCGAGGCGGACCCGGTCGGCGTGGGCGATGCGGACGCCGGTCGGGGCGACGTAGTCGGTCATGCGCGGGAACTTGTCGATCCCGTAGACGGCCAGCTGGCCGCCCTCGGCACGGACGGCCAGACGGGCCGCCTCGACGCGGTCGACCGGGGTGGGGCCGACGCTGGTCCAGGCGACGTTGGCCAGCATGCCGAAGATGCCGTCCAGGCTCTGGCCGTGCGGCTGCACCAGGCGGTGGCTGAGCAGGTGCAGACGCAGGTAGACGTCGTGCGTGTCGAGGGGCTTGTCGTCGAGCGAGCCGATGACCGTGCGGACCGCGATCACCTCGACGCCGCGACGGGCGTCCGAGCGCAGCGCGGCAGCGGCACCGGCGCCGAGCGCGGCCTCCGCCTCCTCGGCGCTGAGCCGGACGGTCCCGGCCGGACCGGCCTCGGCGACCAGCTCCGGAGCGGGGAACCAGGTGTCGAGGACGGTGCCGTCCGCGGCGATCGTGGCCAGGCCGGCGGCGACGGCGCCGCCCTTGGGGGCGGTGGAGGAGGTGGAAGTCTCAGTAGTCACGCCAGAACGCTAACCAATCGGGTGCCCGGATGCCGAACCGTCCCGGGTGTCGGACGTGATCAGTGGGTGACCGGATCGTTCCGTAGGCGGACCCGATCCGGCCTTCTCCCGGTGTTCCCGGCCAGGCCAGGATTGGTTCCATGAGTCGCGCACTGATCGTTATCGATGTCCAGGAGTCCTTCCGCGCCCGTGGCGAGGACTGGCCGCTGGTGGAGAATCCGAAGATCGCCGAGCCGGTGAACCGCCTGGTCCGGCTGGCCCGTGAGCAGGGCGACACCGTGGTGTGGGTACTGCACCAGGAGCCCGGCAGCGACACCGTCTTCGACCCGGTCCAGGGCCATGTCCGGCTCCTCGCGGAGCTGGAACAGCCGCGTCCCGGCGAGCTCACGGTCCACAAGACCAGCCACAACGCGTTCACCACGACCAACCTGCAGCAGCAGCTGACCGAGCGCGGCGTCACCGAGCTGGTGCTCTGCGGCATCCGGACCGAGCAGTGCGTGGAGACCACCACCCGGGTCGGCAGTGACCTCGGCTACCGCTGCACCTTCGTCGTCGACGCCACGACCACCCACCCGATCGGGGGGCTGAGCGCCGCCGCGATCATCGAGCGGACGACCGCCGTCCTGCGCGACCGGTTCGCGCGTATCGCGACGGTGGACGAGCTGGTCGCCGCCGGGGCGGCCTCGGCCGAGTGACGCGAGCGGGTGGTAGGCGACACAGGTAACACCCCAGGACTGTCCGGAGTGTCAGTGCCCTGCGGGATGATGACTTCGTGAGCAACCGCGTCGTGTTCGTGCTGGTGCCCGGGGTCCATCTGCTGGACCTCGCGGGCCCGGCGCAGGTCTTCGACACGGTAGGGGATTTCGGCTTCCCCTACCGGCTGGACTACGTCGCGGAGCAGGAGTTGGTGCCCAGCGCCCAGGGGCTGCCGCTGCACGCCACGACGGTGTGGCCCGAGCTCGACGCCGACGACCTGCTGGTCGTGCCGGGCTGGCGGGTGCCGGATGCCGATGCGGGCGCGCCACCCGCACTCGTCCCCGCACATGCCCCCCCAGTCCCCCCAGTCCCCCCAGTCGTCCCGGGGCTCGTCCCACCGCTCGGCGCAGGCGTGTTGGAGGCCTTGCGGGCCCACCACGAGGCGGGCGGCACCGTCGCGAGTATCTGCGCCGGTGCCGCCGCGCTCGGCGCGGCCGGGCTGCTCGACGGGCGGCGCTGCACCACGCACCACGACATCCAGGACGAGCTGGCACGCCGTCACCCGTGCGCCCAGGTGGTGCGCGACGTGCTCTTCACCACGGACGACCGGGTGGTCACCTCGGCCGGGATCGCGTCCGGGATAGACCTGGCCCTGCATCTGGTCGCGGGTCGCCACGGACCGGCGGTGGCCGCGCAGGTTGCCCGCGACATGGTCGTCTATGCCCGGCGCAACGGCCACGAGCCGCAGGCCAGCGCCATGTTGCGACACCGCGCGCACCTCGACGACACGGTGCACCGGGTGCAGGACCTGATCGACGCACGCTTCGCCGAGACGCTGCCGCTCGCGCTGCTCGCCGCGTCCGCCGGGGTCAGTGAGCGCACTCTGACCCGGCTGTTCACCCGTGCGACCGACGGCCTGACTCCGCTGCGCTACCAGCAGACCTTGCGCGTCGAGCGAGCGGAGCACCTGATCAGCCACGGCACGACGGTCGAGACGGCGGCCAGGGAGGTCGGCTTCGACGACGCCCGGATGCTGCGTCGCCTTCGTGCTCGCGCCGAGACGCCCGCGTACGCCGACGGGGCGCAAGCGGCCGGACCAACCGGATCAGCGGAGAGGGGTCTTGATGTCGGAGGCAGCGTTGGACTTCGCCCGGTTCACGACGGTGGCGACCGGTCACACCCCCTACCCGTACCAGGCCGAACTGGCGGCTGAGCCGCTCGATCCGCGCGTGCCAATCGATCCGCTGCCGGAGCGTCTGGCCGCGCCTCCGGGTGGCGGCGGGGCCGAGGCCGTCGTGCTCGCCTGGCTGTACCGGCGGCTGATCGCCGATCCGCCGGGCACCCCGCGCAGGCTGGTCCATGTCCTGCCGGAGGGCAGCCTCGCGGGCAGCATCCACGCCACCGTCGCTCGCTGGCTCGAACGCCTGGGCACGCTCGGCGGTGCGGACCAGGTCGGTCTGCATCTGCTCACCGGCGCGTCGGCGCGCGACGGCGGTTGGCGGCGCGCCCCCGAACGCACCGCGATCCTGATCGGCACCCAGGAGGTGCTGCTGAGCCGGGCCCTGCTGCGCGGTTTCGCCGACGGGCCGACGATGACGGACGTCTCCTTCGCGCTGCTCCACAACGACGCCCACTGGGTGCTCGACGAGCCCACGCTCCTCGGGGCGGGCGCGCGAACGGCGTTGGCGTTGCAGGGGCTCCGCGAGCGGCTCGGCACGTCGGCGCCGACCGGCACGACGCTGGTGTCGAGCGTCCGCTCCGCGTTCGACGGGCCGGACGCGGTCGCCGGTCCCGGCGACGCGGACTGGGCAGGCGGGTTGGGCGCGCGATCCGGCGGATCGTTCCGGGTGCGCAGACTCGATCCGGGCCTCGACCCGCAGGACATCGGCTCCCTTGCCGCCGCACTCGCCGCAGTGCACGTCGCGGGCACGCAGACCCTGGCCGTGCTCGGCTCCCTCGCCCGTGCGCGAGCCCTGGTCCGCGCACTGCGTGCGCGTAACGCGGACCGGGAGCTGCTCTTCGCCCACCCCTACCGTCGTGAGCCCGAACTGCGGGAGTTGACCGAGGCATTGGAGCAGCCGGCCGCCGACCGGATCGTGGTCGCTGTCGGCCACGCCCTGGACCTGGGCGGGGAGCTGCCCGCCCGCACGGTCTACACGGAGCTCGCGCCTTGGGCCGCCGTTGCTCTTCGTGCGGGCCGACTCACCGACGGAGCGGGCGAACTGCTCTGGAGTGCCGGCCCGGATGCGGGCTCCGATTCCTCAGCAGACCCCTCCGCGCTCGCACCGGTCGCGGACTGGCTGGAGGCACACGACGGACGGACCGTCAGCTTGCGCGACCTGCACGAGGCCCAGGTCAGCACGCCCGCCGTCGGTCCGCCGCCGCCCGGCGACGCAGACCTGTTCCGCCTCTTCGACACCGCTCCCGACATCGACGTCACCCCTTGGGTGAGTCCGCCAGGCCGTGACCCCGGAACCGTCCTTGTCGCCTGGCGCGACTGGTCCGACGCACGAACCGATGCACGAACCGACGCACGAACCGACGCACCCGACGGTGAGACTCCGGACCGCCCCGGCCCGGAGGAGAGCGACCCGACTCGCCAGGAGCTATGCCCGGTCCCGCTGGCCGAACTCCGTGCCGCGCTGGCCGCCCAGCCCCGGAAGCGGACGCGGACACGGGCCCGCACGGCGTGGATACGGGACCGGCGGCTCGACTGGGCGTGGCGGCCGGTCGACCCGGAGTCCTCGGCGGCGGACCTGCGGCCCGGTGTCACCATGCTGCTCGACGCCGCCGACGGCGGCTGGACGCCCGAGGAGGGCTGGACCCCGGACAGCGTGGCCGTTGTGGAACCGCTCGGCGACGGGACCGCCGCCCCCCGGTCCTTCGCCTGCACCGCGTGGGTCAGCCTGGACCAGCACCTGCAGGAGACCGAGCACGAGGCGCGCGCCCTGCTGGAGTCCCTCGCTCCGGAGTCCCTCGCACTGGAGTCCCTCACGCACCCCGGCCTGACGGTGGATCACCGAGACGCGGTCACCCGCGCCGCGCGCTACCACGACCTCGGCAAGAGCCACGACCTGTTCCAGGACATGATCCGCAGTGGCGGCGGCGACCCTCCCGCCGGGCTGCTGGCCAAGTCCAAGGCGCCCCACAACGGCGGCCGTTACGCTCGTCCGTACTTCCGCCACGAGCTGGTCAGCGCACTGATCCTGCTCCACCAGTCCCCGGCAGGCGCAGACTTTGCCGACCTGCTGCCCTACCTCGTCGCCGCCCACCACGGCCGGATCCGGGTCAGCGTGCTGCCCGAGCCGGACGAGCAACCCGCTCTGCTCGGAGTCCTCGACGGCGACCGCACCCCGCCCGTCGAGCTGTCGAGCGGCGAGCGGTTCGCCGCTCAGGTGTTGGACACCGGCAACGCCGTACGTCTGACTGCGAACGCCGTTGCGCTGCTGCGCCGCGCCGACCTGGGCCCGTTCCGGCTGGCCTTCCTGGAGACACTGGTCCGCGTGGCGGACTGGCGGTCCAGCGCACGCCACGACGGGCCGGTCGAGGAGACGACCGTGTAACGCCCGTACGCCGAAAAGTCTGTGGGCGAAATCCGGCCGCGGGACGATACTCGTCCGTGTGTTCCTGACGATCAGCACTCACGGCACTGACCAGCGTCCCGCGACCGATCTGGGCTTTCTGCTGCACAAGCACCCCGGCAAGGCGCAGTCGTTCAGCACCGCCCACGGTCGTGCGCACGTCTTCTATCCGGAGGCGACGGCCGAGCGGTGCACGGCCGCGCTGCTGTTGGAGGTGGACCCGATCGCGTTGGTGCGTCGGGGCCGCGGCAGCAAGGGACGCGGGGGGTCCTCGCCCGACTTCGCGCTCGCGCAGTACGTCAACGACCGTCCGTACGCGGCGTCCTCGCTGCTGGCGGTGGCGATGAGCGCGGTGTTCAAGAGCGCGATGAAGGGCGTCTGCACCGCCCGTCCCGAGCTGGCCGACCAGCCGCAGCCACTGCGTGTGGAGCTGCCCGCCGTGCCCGCCAAGGGCGGGGTGGAACTGGTGCACCGGCTCTTCGAGCCACTCGGCTGGCAGGCGGAGGCGGAGCCGATCGTGCTGGATCCGACCTTCCCGGAGTGGGGCGACTCGCGCTATGTCGAGCTGCGGCTGACCGGGACGCTGCGGGTGGCGGACGCCCTCAGCCAGCTGTACGTGCTGCTGCCGGTCCTGGACGACGCGAAGCACTACTGGGTCGCGCCGGACGAGGTCGACAAGTTGTTGGCCCGTGGCGAGGGTTGGCTGCCGCGCCATCCGGAGCAGCAGCTGATCACCCGTCGCTACCTGGCCCGCCGCTGGTCGTTGGCGCGCGCCGCGACGGCCCGTCTGGAGCTGGCCCGGCTGGCCGAGGCGGACGACCGCGAGCTGGAGGAGATCGACAACGCCGTCCCGCAGGAGACGCACGAGACGCACGAGATGCAGGAGACGCACGAGACGCACGAGACGCAGCAAACCGGCGAGCTCCCGGCGGACGCTGCGGCCCGGTCGGACGCCGACCCCCAGCCGGACGCCGACCCCAAGCCGGTGTCCCTCGCGGTCCGCCGTCGCGAGGCGATCCTCGCGCGGCTGCGCGCCGCCGGGGCAACACGCGTACTGGACCTGGGCTGTGGCGAGGGCGCCCTGCTGACCGAGCTGCTCAAGGACCGCACGTTCACCGAGGTGGTCGGCGTCGAGGTGTCGGCACGCGCCCTCGTGATCGCCGCGCGCCGTCTCCGGCTGGACCGGATGAACGAGCGTCAGGCCGCCCGGATCAGGCTGCTCCAGGGCGCGCTCACCTACACCGACTCCCGGCTGACCGGCTACGACGCGGCCGTCCTTTCCGAGGTGATCGAGCATGTCGACCCGCCGCGCCTGCCCGCGCTGGAGTACGCGGTCTTCGGAGCGGCCCGGCCGCGAACGGTCGTGGTGACCACGCCCAACGCCGAGTACAACGTGCGCTGGGAGACCCTTCCGGCCGGGGAGATGCGCCACGCCGACCACCGTTTCGAGTGGGACCGCGGGGAGTTCCGCGCCTGGGCGGAGAGGGTCGGGCGAAGCTACGGGTACGAGGTCGCCTTCGGCCCGGTCGGAGACGACGACCCGGAGGTGGGCGCGCCCACCCAGCTCGCCACGTTCAGCCTCGGCCGCGCCGACGACGCCCCCGGCACCGACGCCCCGGGCACCGACCGCCCTGAACTCCCCGACCACCCCGACACCAGCACCACCACCAACACCCAGACCGCGAAGGGAGAGTGACCCAGATGACCGACGCTACGGACCCCACACCAGCCACCGGCGCCGAGCGGGTCACCCGCAAGGTGACCGTGCCCGACCTCTCCCTGGTCGTCCTTATCGGTGCCACCGGCTCCGGCAAGTCCTCCTTCGCCGCGAAGCACTTCCTGCCCACCCAGGTCGTCTCCTCGGACGCCTGCCGCGGCATGGTCTCCGACGACCCCAACGACCAGTCGGCGAGCAAGGAGGCCTTCGAGCTGCTCCACTACATCGTCGGCAAGCGCCTCGACGCCGGGCGGCTGACCGTCGTCGACGCGACCAACGTGCAGCAGGAGGCGCGGCGGCAGCTCGTCGAGCTGGCCCGCGCGCACGACGTGCTGCCGGTCGCCGTCGTTCTCGACGTGCCGCAGCAGCTCTGCGCCGAGCGCAACTCCCGTAAGCCGGACCGTGCTCACTTCCCGCCGCACGTGCTCCAGCGCCACCAGCGCGACCTGCGCCGTTCGCTCCGCCACCTGGAGCGCGAGGGCTTCCGCAAGGTGCACGTGCTGCGCTCGGAGGCAGAGGTCGACGCCGTCCGGATCGTGCTGGAGAAGCGCTACAACGACCTGCGGCACCTCACCGGACCGTTCGACATCGTCGGCGACATCCACGGCTGCCGCTCCGAGCTGGTCACCCTCCTCGGCCGACTCGGGTACGAGGTCCTGCGTGACGCCGAGGGGCGCGCGGTCGACGCCGTGCACCCGCAGGGCCGCACCGCCGTCTTCGTCGGTGACCTGGTCGACCGCGGTCCGGACACCCCCGGCGTGCTGCGCCTGGTGATGGGCATGGTCGCGGCCGGGCACGCGCTCTGCGTCCCGGGCAACCACGAAAACAAGCTGGGCCGAGCGCTGTCCGGCCGCAAGGTGACGGTCAGTCACGGGCTGCAGGAGTCGCTGGACCAGCTGGCCGCCGAGCCGCCGGAGTTCGTGCAGCGGGTACGCGACTTCATCGGCGACCTGATCAGCCACTACCTGCTGGACGACGGCCGGCTGGTGGTCTGCCACGCCGGTCTGCCGGAGAAGTACCACGGCCGCACCAGCGGCCGGGTGCGCTCGCACGCGCTCTACGGGGACACGACCGGCGAGACCGACGAGTACGGGCTGCCGGTGCGCTACCCGTGGGCGGAGGAGTACCGGGGCCGGGCCCTGGTCGTCTACGGCCACACGCCCACGCCCGTGGCGAACTTCCTGAACAACACCATCTGCCTGGACACCGGCTGCGTCTTCGGCGGGACGATGACCGCGCTGCGCTACCCGGAGCGGGAGCTGGTCGAGGTCCCGGCCGAGCAGGTCTGGTACGAGCCGGTGCGTCCGCTGGCGACCGACGCGCCGGGCGGGCGTGAGGGGCGTCCGCTCGCGATCGAGGACGTCGCGGGCAAGCGGATCGTGGAGACCCGCCACCACGGACGGGTCGCCGTCCGCGAGGAGAACGCGGCGGCGGCGCTGGAGGTGATGAGCCGGTTCGCGATCGATCCGCGCCTGCTCGCCTACCTGCCGCCGACCATGGCCCCGGTCGCGACCTCGCAGCGTGAGGACTGGCTGGAATACCCGGACGAGGCCTTCGCCGCGTACCGGGCTGACGGTGTGCGGCACCTGGTGTGCGAGGAGAAGCACATGGGTTCGCGCGCGGTCGTCCTGGTCTGCCGGGACACCCCTGACGGTGACGGTGAAGTTTCGGCAGGCGAGAAGCGGTTCGGCGTGCCGACCGGCGGACAGGTCTGGACCCGCACCGGGCGTGCCTTCCTCGACGACCCGGCGCTGAACGACGCCGTCCTGACGCGGCTGCGTGCCGCCGCCGAGGCGGCCGGGCTCTTCGCCGAGCTGAAGAGCGACTGGCTGCTGCTCGACGCCGAGTTGATGCCCTGGTCGCTCAAGTCGACCGGCCTGCTGCGCCGTCAGTACGCGGCGGTCGGCGCGGCGTCGGGCGCTGCGTTGGCGGCGGCACGGGCGGCGCTCGATGCGACGACCGCACTCGGCGTGGACGTCCGGGAGCTGTCGGAGCGTCAGGCCGCACGCGCGGCGGACGCGTCCGCGTTCACCGACGCCTACCGCCGCTACTGCTGGACGGTGGAGGGGATCGACGCGATCCGGATCGCGCCGTTCCAGCTGCTCGCGGCGGAGGGCGCCAACCTGGCCGTGCGCCCGCACGACCAGCACCTCGACTGGATCGACAGGATGATCGCCGCGGACGACAGCGGCCTGCTGCACGGCACGCGCCGCCTGCTCGTCGACACCGCCGACGCGGACTCCTGCGCGGCGGGCGCGGCCTGGTGGGAGGAGCTGACCGCGCGCGGCGGCGAGGGCATGGTGGTCAAGCCGCTTGCCTCGCTGGTCCGTACCGAGAGCGGTCGGCTGGTCCAGCCGGGCGTCAAGGTCCGTGGGCGCGAGTACCTGCGGATCATCTACGGCCCCGACTACACCCGTCCCGAGCACCTGGGCCGGCTGCGGGCCCGCGCCCTGGGCCACAAGCGCTCGCTCGCGCTGCGCGAGTACGCCCTGGGCCTGGAGGCGCTGGACCGGCTGGCCGAGGGCGAGCCGCTGTGGCGGGTGCACGAGTCGGTCTTCGCCGTCCTCGCGCTGGAGTCGGAGCCGGTCGACCCCCGGCTCTGAGCGGCGCGACAGAGACCGCGACAGAGACAAGGAATGTGCACATGACCTACCGCATCGACCGCGTCCAGCCGGCGGACTGGGAGCGCGTCCGCGACATCCGGCTGCGGATGACCAAGGACACGCCCATGGCGTACATCGAGACGCACGAGACCGCGCTGACCCTGGGCGAGGACAAGTGGCGCTTCCGGGCCGGGCGCAGCACCCAGCCGGGCAACACCGGCTACGCGGCGGTGGTCGCGGCGACGGGGGAGTGGGTGGGCACCATGAACTCCTACCTCCCCGTCGCCGATCCCGGTGAGCTGCCGCCCTACGGCGTCTGGGTCGACCCGGCCCACCGCGGTCGGGCGCCCGGGGTGACCGACGCGCTGCTGGACGCCTGCCTGGCCTGGGCACGGGACGAGGCCGGGGTGCCCGAGATGCGGCTCCACGTGCACGAGGCCAACCCGCGTGCCCGGTGCTACTACGAGCGCCGGGGCTTCACGTTGACCGGGGACACCATGCCGTACTCGCGCGATCCGAGCTTCGCCGAACTGGAGATGAAGCTTGGGTTGAGGAGCTCGGGCTGAGGGTTGAAGAGCTCGGACTGAAGCACGCACAACCGAGCCAACTCATGCATAATCATTCGGCTCGTCGTATATGCTTCCTGGGTAGCGTCCCCGTACAAGCTCTGGAGCCCGGCATGGCCTTCAACCTGCGCAACCGGCACTTCCTCAAGGAGCTGGACTTCACCGCCGAGGAGTTCCGCTTCCTGCTCGACCTGTCGGCCCAGCTCAAGGCGGCCAAGTACGCGGGGACGGAGCAGCCGCGGCTGCGCGGGAAGAACGTCGCGCTGATCTTCGAGAAGTCCTCGACCCGCACCCGCTGCGCCTTCGAGGTGGCCGCTGCCGACCAGGGTGCCAACGCCGTCTACCTCGACCCCAGCGGCTCCCACCTGGGAGCGAAGGAGTCGGTCAAGGACAGTGCCCGGGTGCTCGGCCGGATGTTCGACGGGATCGAGTACCGAGGCCACGGTCAGGAGATCGTCGAGGAGTTGGCTGCCTACTCGGGCGTCCCGGTCTGGAACGGTCTGACCGACGAGTGGCACCCGACCCAGATGCTGGCCGACATGCTCACCATCCGGGAGCACTGCGACAAGCCGCTCGGCGAGGTGGCCCTCGCCTACCTCGGCGACGCGCGCAACAACATGGGCAACTCGCTGCTGGTCACCGGTGCGCTGCTGGGCATGAACATCCGCATCGTCGCGCCCAGGCAGCTCTGGCCGACCGACGAGGTCCAGGCCGAGGCCCGCCGCCTGGCCGACGACAGCGGCGCGCGGATCACCCTCACCGACGACGTGGCCGCCGGCGTGGCCGGGGCGGACTTCCTCTACACCGACGTCTGGGTCTCCATGGGCGAGCCCAAGGAGGTCTGGGCCGAGCGGATCGCACTGCTGACGCCCTATCAGGTCTCCATGGACACCATCCGCGCCACCGGCAACCCGGACGCCAAGTTCCTCCACTGCCTCCCTGCCTTCCACGACCTCGGCACGGCGGTCGGCCGCGAGATGCACGCGGCCACGGGCATGTCCGAACTCGAGTGCACGGACGAGCTGTTCGAGTCCAAGCACGCCATCGTCTTCGACCAGGCGGAGAACCGCCTGCACACCATCAAGGCCGTGATGGTCGCCACGCTGGGCGACTGATTCGTCCCTGATTCGTCCGGAGCCGTCCTGGTCCGTCCTGGCCCGTCTCCCCCCCGGGCCTCAGCCGAGCGCCTGCTGCGCCCGCGTGCCCAGCAGGCGGATCTGCTCGACCAGCGCCGGGGGCGACTCGACCCGGAACGGCAGGTCGAGCATGAGCAGGCGGACGGCCGTCCAGTCGAGGCGGTCGGCGTCCAAGCGCCAGCGGGAGCGGCCGTCGCCCAGGTCCTCGACCTCGCCCAGCGGACCGAGCCGGTTGCGCAACGCCTCGGCCGGGGCGTCCACGAGCACCACCGCGCTCGCCCCCTGGTGAAGATCGCGCAGCTTCTGTTTGACGAACGCCGCCGCGTCGGACGCCGGGAGCTCGCGCGGGGTCGCGCGGGCGCCGGTCGCCTGCGGCGCGTCCAGGCGGTCGACGCGGAACATCCGCCAGTCGTCGCGCTCCAGGTCCCAGGCGACCAGGTACCAGCGGCGCCCGGTGGCGACCAGGCGCTGCGGCTCGACGTGCCGTCGTGTCTCCGTGCGGTCCGCGGCGCGGTAGGCGAAGCGGACCCGCTCGTGGTTGCTGATCGCGCCCGCCAGCACCGTCAGCACGGACGGCTCGACGCGCGGGCCGCCGCCCGTCATCGTCACCACCGCCGACCCCAACGCCCCGACCCGGTAGCGCAGTCGTGACGGCAGCACCTGCTCCAGCTTGGTCAGGGCGCGCAGCGACGCGTCCTCGATCCCGCCCACGGCGCTCCCGGCCGCCGCGCGTAGGCCGACGGCGATCGCGACCGCCTCCTCGTCGTCCAGCAGCAAGGGCGGCAACGCCTTTCCGGCCACCAGCCGGTACCCGCCCACCGCGCCGAGCGTCGCCTCGACGGGGTACCCGAGCTCACGCAGCCGGTCGACGTCCCGCCGGATGGTCCGGGTCGTCACCTGGAGCCGCTCGGCGAGCTCGCTGCCGGGCCACTCCCGGGGCGTCTGCAGCAGGGAGAGGAGGTTCAACAGCCGTGCGGAGGTGTCCATCATGCTTTCCAGATTCGGCGTCCACTAGGACAAGACCTGTCCTATATCGCTCCTAGCGTAGGTCCCGTCAACGAGAGAGCGGCGGGAGAGCCCGATGAGTAGTAGTACGGACCGCAGGCGGTGGCTCGCATTGGCTGTCGTGATGACGGCCAGCTTCATGGACCTGGTGGATGCGACGATCGTCAACGTCGCGATTCCGAGCATCGAACGGGACACGGGTGCGGGCTTCAGCGCGATCCAGTGGATCACCGCGGGCTATGCCCTCGCCTTCGCGGTCGGGCTGATCACCGGCGGGCGGCTCGGCGACATCTACGGGCGCAAGCGGGTCTTCCTGCTGGGCACGGCCGGCTTCACCGCCGCGTCGCTGCTCTGCGGGCTCGCGGTCAACCCGGAGATGCTGGTCGCGACGCGGATGCTGCAGGGCGTCACGGCGGCGCTGATGGTGCCTCAGGTGCTGTCGATCATCCACGCGACGTTCACCGGCGAGGAGCGCGGCAAGGTCTTCGGAATGTTCGGCGCGATCATCGGCCTGGCGGCCGTCACCGGACCGCTGCTGGGCGCAGTGCTGACGCAGGGGAACCTGTTCGGGCTGGAGTGGCGGCCGATCTTCCTGATCAACCTGCCCTTCGGGATAGCCGGGTTGGTGCTGGGCCGCCGGTTCATCGACGAGTCCAAGGCCCCGCAGGCGCTGCGGCTGGACCTGGTCGGCGTGGCGCTGGCGACGGTCGGATTGCTGCTCGTGGTCTACCCGCTGGTCCAGGGACGTGAGCTGGGCTGGCCGGTCTGGGGCTACCTGCTGATGGCGGGCGGGGTGGCAGTGCTCGGCGGCTTCGTCCGCTACGAGCGGCGCAAGACCGCCAAGGACGGCTCGCCGCTGGTCGAGCTGACGCTCTTCCGAGCCAAGAGCTTTGCGGCCGGGGTCGGCGTGCAATTGGTCTTCGGTGCGGCGTGCGGCATCTTCTTCCTGGTCTGGACCCTCTACATGCAGATCGGCCTCGGCTGGAGCCCGCTGCACGCCGGGCTGACCGGCCTGCCGTTCACGGTCGCGTGCTCGGCCACGGCGGGACTCTCGGTCCAGTTGCTGGTGCCCCGCGTCGGCAGTCGCCGGGTGCTGCAGGGCGGCGCGCTGATCACGGCGACGGGCGCACTGCTCTACATCGGCGAGGCCTACCGCTACGGCCACGCGGTCCACTCCTGGCAGATGGCCCTCCCGCTGCTGGTGATGGGCGCCGGGATGGGCATGATCTTCTCCCCGCTGACGGACGCTGTCCTCTCCGAGGTCCCGCGCGAACACGCGGGCTCCGCGTCCGGCCTGATCAACACCACCAACCAGCTCGGCAACGCCTTCGGCCTGGCCCTGACCTCGGTCGCATTCACCGGCACCACCGTCGTCCACGCCTTCGGCCACGCGATGCTCTGGATGGTCGGCGCGCTGGCCGTCGTCACCCTCCTGATCACCGCCCTCCCCAAGCGCTCCACGCACGCGCCGGACGCGGCTGGTGCGGAGGCGACGAGCGACGCCGCGGAGGATGCGAACGCGCCGGTGCTGATCGGCTGAGGCGGTACCTGCCGGGCGCCGGGGTCACGCGACTCCGGTGCCTTGCGGCGCTAGCGTTGCCGCCGTGCCGATGCAGTGGATCAGCGTGTATGAACTGGACTGCTTTCCAGGCCGCCGCTGCCGAGCCGCAACCGCTGTGGGCCACCTGAACCAATCGTTCGGCCCTTGGTTTCGCACCATTCCACGGCGTGTACTAGGGTGGTATCTCGACATCAAGATATCTGCCGCTACACTCGACCCTGATCGCGTGAGCAGCGCGCTCGGAACCACCCGCGCCTCGTCAACGCCGCCGCGCATCCGTGCTTGTCGATAGACCCAGAACACAGGGAGAAGTCGTGTCCGCGAACAGCTTCGACGCCCGCAGCGCGCTGCAGGTGGGCGACGAGTCGTACGAGATCTTCAAGCTCGACAAGGTCGAGGGCGCCGCGCGCCTTCCCTACAGCCTGAAGGTCCTGCTGGAGAACCTGCTCCGCACCGAGGACGGCGCGAACATCACCGCCGACCACATCCGGGCGCTCGCCGGCTGGGACCCGTCCGCGGAGCCCAGCGAGGAGATCCAGTTCACCCCCGCCCGTGTGATCATGCAGGACTTCACCGGCGTGCCCTGTGTCGTCGACCTCGCCACCATGCGTGAGGCCGTCAAGGAGCTCGGCGGCGACCCGTCCCGGATCAACCCGCTGGCCCCCGCCGAGATGGTCATCGACCACTCGGTCATCGCCGACAAGTTCGGCACCAAGGACGCGTTCACCCAGAACGTCGAGATCGAGTACGGCCGCAACAAGGAGCGCTACCAGTTCCTGCGCTGGGGTCAGGGCGCGTTCGACGAGTTCAAGGTCGTCCCGCCGGGCACCGGCATCGTGCACCAGGTCAACATCGAGTACCTGGCCCGCACCGTCATGGTCCGCAACGGCCAGGCCTACCCCGACACCTGTGTCGGCACCGACTCGCACACCACCATGGTCAACGGCCTGGGCGTGCTGGGCTGGGGCGTCGGCGGCATCGAGGCCGAGGCGGCCATGCTGGGCCAGCCGGTCTCCATGCTGATCCCGCGCGTGGTCGGCTTCAAGCTCACCGGCGCGCTGCCGGACGGCGCCACCGCCACCGACCTGGTGCTGACCATCACCGAGATGCTGCGCAAGCACGGCGTCGTCGGCAAGTTCGTCGAGTTCTACGGTGACGGTGTCGGCGCCGTGCCGCTGGCCAACCGCGCCACCCTCGGCAACATGTCGCCGGAGTTCGGCTCGACCTGCGCGATCTTCCCGATCGACGGCGAGACCATCAACTACCTGCGCCTGACCGGCCGCAGTGAGCAGCAGCTGGCGCTGGTCGAGGCCTACGCCAAGACGCAGGGCCTCTGGCACGACCCGGCGCAGGAGCCGGTCTACTCCGAGTACCTGGAGCTGGACCTGGCCACCGTCGTTCCGTCGATCGCCGGCCCGAAGCGCCCGCAGGACCGCGTGGTCCTGGCCGAGGCCGCCACCAAGTTCCGCTCCGCCGTGCGTGACTACATCTCCACCTCGGACGAGTCGGGCGAGGAGTCCTTCCCGGCCTCCGACTCCCCGGCCTCTTCCAACGGCATCCACAACCCCTCTCCGGTCACCGCCCCCGACGGCACGACCTACGAGATCGACAACGGCGCGGTCGTGATCGCCTCGATCACCTCCTGCACCAACACCTCCAACCCCTCGGTCATGCTGGGCGCCGCCCTGTTGGCCAAGAAGGCCGTGGAGAAGGGCCTGACCGTCAAGCCGTGGGTCAAGACCACGCTGGCGCCGGGCTCCAAGGTCGTCATGGACTACTACGAGAAGGCCGGTCTCCTCCCGTACATGGAGAAGCTGGGCTTCAACCTGGTCGGCTACGGCTGCGTGACCTGCATCGGCAACTCGGGCCCGCTGCCCGAGGAGGTCTCGAAGACCGTCAACGAGCACGACCTGGCCGTCGTCTCGGTCCTCTCCGGCAACCGCAACTTCGAGGGCCGGATCAACCCCGACGTCAAGATGAACTACCTGGCCTCGCCGCCGCTGGTGGTCGCCTACGCCATCGCGGGCAACATGAACGTCGACATCACGCGTGACGCGCTGGGCGCCGACGCCGACGGCAACCCGGTCTACCTGCACGACATCTGGCCGACCGAGCAGGAGGTCGCGGACGTCGTCGCGAGCTCGATCGACCAGGCCATGTTCACCAAGGACTACGCGGACGTCTTCGCGGGCGACCACCGCTGGCAGTCCCTGCAGGTGCCGACCGGCAACACCTTCGAGTGGGACGCCGAGTCCACCTACGTCCGCAAGCCCCCGTACTTCGAGGGCATGGCGCACGAGCCGGCTCCGGTCACCGACATCTCCGGTGCCCGCGTCCTGGCCAAGCTGGGCGACTCGGTCACCACCGACCACATCTCCCCGGCCGGCAACATCAAGGACGGCACCCCGGCCGCCGAGTACCTCAAGGCCCACGGCGTCGAGAAGCGTGACTTCAACTCCTACGGCTCGCGCCGTGGCAACCACGAGGTCATGATCCGCGGCACCTTCGCCAACATCCGTCTGCGCAACCAGATCGCGCCGGGTACCGAGGGTGGCTACACCCGCGACTTCACGCAGGTTGACGGCCCGGTGTCGTTCATCTACGACGCCTCGCAGAACTACCAGAACGCCGGCACCCCGCTGGTCGTCCTGGCCGGCAAGGAGTACGGCTCCGGCTCGTCCCGCGACTGGGCGGCCAAGGGCACCGCGCTGCTCGGCGTCAAGGCCGTCATCGCCGAGTCCTACGAGCGCATCCACCGCTCCAACCTGATCGGCATGGGCGTCCTGCCGCTGCAGTTCCCGGAGGGCCAGACGGCCGACTCCCTCGGCCTGACCGGCGAGGAGACCTTCTCCTTCGCGGGCGTGACCGAGCTGAACGAGGGCCGCACCCCGAAGACCGTCAAGGTCACCACGGACAGCGGCGTCTCCTTCGACGCCAAGGTCCGGATCGACACCCCCGGCGAGGCGGACTACTACCGCAACGGTGGCATCCTGCAGTACGTGCTGCGCTCGCTGATCAAGTAATCACGCGCTGCTGCTCCGAGCGGCCCCGCTCCCTTCCGGGGGAGCGGGGCCGCTCTGCGTTTTCCTGGTTCTCCGACAGGCCGTTGACGACAGGCCATTGACGGATATAACCCTGCCTGTAACCCTAGATGGGGTTAGAGATGAGGGACTCTCCGTCGGAGGTATGCCATGCCCAAGATCAACGTCTATCTGCCCGACGAGCTCGCCGCCGCCGTGAAGGCCGCCGAGATCCCCGTGTCGGCTGTCTGCCAGAAGGCGCTGGCTGACGCCGTGCAGGTGGTGACGGTCGCGCGCAAGGGGATCGCGGCGCTGCGCAACCCGGACTTCGACCCCGACGCCCGGCCGGAGTTCGCCACCCGGCTGGCCAACCGGATGACCGACCGCCTGCGCAGGTCCATCGAGCTCGGCCGCGAGGCCGCGGCCGGGCAGCCGGTGGGCACCGGGTCGCTGCTGGTCGGCGTGATCGACGAGCACGACAACCTTGCGGTGCGACTGCTCCAAGCCCTCGACGAGGACGTCGACGAACTGCGCGAGGCGGCGCTGACGAGCACCGTGGCGGAGCCGATGCCGACGGCCGCACCGACCGCGCCCACCGCGCCGACCGATGGCAGCGAGGGCGGCTTCTGGTCGGGGCTGACCCTGTCGGCCCGAAGCGCGATCGGCGCGGCGCTGGAAGCGTCGATCGACCTCGGGCACAACTACATCGGTTGCGAGCACCTGCTGTTGGGGCTGCTTGCCGACCCTGGGAGCGGGGCGGGTCGGGTGCTTCAGCAGGCGGGCCTCGACGCGGCGGGGGTCCGCAGGTCGATCAGCTCGGCGCTCGCGGGCTTCGCCCAGTCGCGCGCGTCGGCGGCCTCGGCCGCTTCGGCGACGACGGCGGTTCTCGACAAGCTGGTCCAGCGGCTGGACGCGATCGAACGCCGACTGGGCAATGCCGGTCTCTGACCGCTCCGGCTGAGCCGGGTGCGGCGTGCCCGGCTCAGTCCCCGTTCGGTGGACGGAACGTCAGCCGTTCCAGACCTTCATCGAGTTGACGCTGTCGTTCCACTGGTCGCCGACGTAGGACACGTCGCCGCGGCGGTTGCCGCTGCCGTAGCCGTTCTGACCGCTCTCGGTCCAGATGGCCGAGAGGTTGCAGCTGTTGTAGACGCGGTACGAGGAGATCCCGTTGACCAGGCCGTTCGCCCCGCTGGTGTCGTTGAAGGTGTAGCCGGAGGAGTCGCAGGGGCCGCTGGCGCCGTAGATGCTGGTCTGGAGGCCGCCGAAGTTGGCGTCCTCCCAGAAGGTGACCAGCAGCGTGTTGCCGGAGCGGACGGCCCGGAGCGCCTTCGCGTCCGGGCTCTCGGCGCACACGGTCTTGATGATGTGGGAGCGGTGCCCGGCGGAACCCGCCTTGCTCACAACCACCGCGCAACTGCGGTGCGAGACGTGGGTGATGGCACTTGCGGGGGAGAACGCGCTGGTCGTCGCCGTGACGAACGCGAGGGCGGCGGAGAGCCGAAGGGTGTGCTTCAGAGCCGTGCGGGACTTTGCCGTGCGGGACATTGAAGTCATGGGATTCCTCTGCTCGATGCTACGTATCCATCCGTATACGCACAGTAGTCGGCCTTGAGCATGCCCGGTCACATTGCGCACGTGGGCGCGTCGTATTCGAAAATATGTTCCTATACTGGAGGAGTGAACACCTCCCCTGTCCCTCCCGGCTGGCCAGAACGCGTCCAGCCACCCGGCAGTCCCGGCTGGGAGGAATCCGCCAGGAGGTGGCTTTTACGACCAGGCCCCCGGGGAGTGGCGGCGGTACCACGTGCTCTACAAGCACCCGCTGATGCTCGCCCGCGACGTGCGCTACCTCGCCGAAGGCTCGCTGCAGGCCGCGAGGTCCGCGTACTCGCGCGCGCGGGTGGAGCTCGCCGACCACTTCGAGCCGCATGCCATCGAGGAGCGGTTGCGCGCGTATGCCGAGGAGGGCGCTCGGCTCAACCTTCTGGTGCGCCAGGTGCAGTCGGTCGAGGACGCCCTCTCGGGGGTGCGCTGGGTGCCCCGTCTGTGAGTGGTGATTTCTCTTGTTCTCTCACGCGGCCGGTGGTACCCATCTCGCATAGCTGAGCTGACTATCCGTCAGTTTGCGGTGCTCGGAAGGGACCAGGCCAGTGACCGTCACCACGCTGCGCTTCAACCAGGTCGCCCCCGGCCTGGACCGCAAGGACGTTGCCGCCCGCTACCGCGCCACCGTCGAGATGGCCGTCCATGCGGAGGCGCACGGCTTCGACCTGATCACGCTGGAGGAGCACCACGGTGTCGACGACGGCTGGAGCCCCGCGCCCATCACGACGGCGGCGGCGATCGCGGGGGCGACCAGCCGGATCCCGATGATGCTCTGCGCGCTGATCACCCCGCTCTACGACCCGCTGCGGCTGGCCGAGGAGCTCACCGTGCTGGACCATCTCGGCGACGGGCGGGTCACCACCGTCGCGGGGATCGGCTACCGGCCGGCCGAGTACGCGCTGATGGGCGTCGAGTGGAAGGAGCGCGGCCGGATCCAGGACGAGGTGCTGGAGACGCTGCTTGCGGCCTGGTCCGGCGAGGAGTTCGAGCACCGGGGCCGCAGGGTGCGGCTCACGCCGCCGCCGTTGACCGCGCCGCACCCGCCGCTGATCGTCGGCGGCTCCTCCAAGGCGGCCGTCCGCCGCGCGGTGCGCCTGCGGCTGCCGCTCTTCACGGCCGCCCACCTGCCCGAACTGGTCGAGTACTACGACGCGTTGGCCGCTGGCGCCGGCTGGGACGGCGGCTTCGTGCTGCTGCCGCCGGAACGCACGCGGATGCTCCACTGCACCGACGACCCGGACCGCGCCTGGGCCCGCTACGGCGAGCACTTCCTCCACGAGGCCCGGACGTACGCGTCCTGGCAGACGGCGGACATCCGCTCGGCGGTCTCCACCAAGGCGCTGACGGTGGATCAACTCCGGGCCGAGGGCGTGTACTGCTGCCTGACGCCCGAGCAGTGTGTCGCGGCTGCGGCGGAGGAAGGGGCGATGGGGACGCTGATGCTGCATCCGCTGTGCGGGGGCATGCCGGTCGAGGCGGGGTGGGAGAGCCTCCGGCTCTTCACGGACGAAGTGATGCCGCAGATCAGGTAGTTGCACTACGCAGTGGTACTGAGCAGGGGCAGTTGCACTACGCGGGGGCGCGCGCAACGCCCCTTGTGCCCAGGGCTGCTCAGTCCGTCGACGCGAGGTAGCCCCGCAAGAGGCGCTTGCACTCCGCGATCAGCACCGGGTCGCCTTCGGGATCGCTGCGGAACGCCAGCCGGAGGACCGCGTCCGCGCACTCCAGTGCGACGTGGAGCGAGACCCTCGCGGCCGCTCGGTCCGCGCCGCCGATCAGGTCGCCGAGGAGGAGCCAGAGGCGGTCCGCGACGGCGGCGTTGTTCTCCAGGACCGCGTCGAGCAGGTGGACGCTCTGGCTGTCCTCGCGGCCGACCGCGCCGAAGTCCACTACGCCGAAACCGGGGACGGCGCGGTGCATGGCGACGTACTCCTCGACCGCGAGGTCGACCAGGGTGGCGATGTCGGAGGGCCGCTCGGCCTCCATTCGCCGGGTGAGACGGTCCATGAAGTGTTCGAGATTGCGCTCCGCCAGCGCGCCCAGCAGCCCGTCGACGCCGGGGAAGAACTGGTACAGCGTCCCGATCGGGACCTCCGCGCGGCGGGCGACCTCCTTGGTGGTCAGCGCGGTGTAGCCGACCTCGTCGAGCAGCCGTGCGGTGGCGTCCAGGATCCGGTCGAAGCGTTCCTGGCTGCGCCGTTGCACGGGCCGACGGCGGACGATGCCTGCGGAGGACGCGGGAACGTGCATGGCCTCACTCTGCCTGATCGAGTGTACGCTTGGCGAGTCTCTAATATGAGTGTTTCTCATGTTCTTGCGTCTCCATGTTCCCGCCTGTGCTCGCTCGTGAGGGTGTGATCCGCATGTCGCCGACCCCGCCGACTTCCCAGGAGCCGAGGTTCCCCGCCTCCTTCGTCTGGGGTGCCTCGACCGCCGCGTACCAGATCGAGGGCGCCGCCGAGGAGGACGGAAAGGGCCGGTCGATCTGGGACGCCTTCGTCCGCCGACCGGGCGCGGTGCGCGACGGGCACACGGGCGACATCGCCTGCGACCACTACCACCGGTTTCCCGAGGATGTCGCGCTGATGCGGCAGTTGGGGCTGGACGCCTACCGCTTCTCGCTCTCCTGGCCGCGCGTGCTGCCCGCGGGTGAGGGGAAGGTCGAGCCGCGCGGGCTCGACTTCTACGACCGCCTCGTCGACGCCCTGCTCGAAGCGGGCGTCACGCCGACGCCCACCCTCTTCCACTGGGACCTCCCGCAGGCACTGGAGGACGGCGGCGGCTGGCTCGCCCGTGACACCGCGTACCGCTTCGGCGAGTACGCGGCGGTCGTCGCGGAACGGCTGGGCGACCGCGTCCGGCGGTGGATCACGCTGAATGAGCCCTTCGTGCACATGGCTTTCGGCTACGCCTTCGGCGTCCACGCTCCCGGGCGGGCGCTGCTGCTCGACGCGGTGCCGGTGGCGCACCACCAACTGCTCGGCCACGGCCTCGCGGTCGCCGCGCTGCGTGCGGCGGTGCCGGGTGCCGAGGTGCTGATCGCCAACAACTGCAGCCCGGTGCGCACGGCAGGCCGGGCCGAGGACCTCGCGGCGGCGGAGGTGTACGACGCGCTGCACAACCGGCTCTTCAACGACCCGCTGCTGCTGGGGCGTTACCCGGACCTGTCGGCGTTCGGGGTGGACGGTCCGAGCTGGGGCGGCGTGGTCAGGGACGGCGACATGGAGATCGTCGGCGCGCCGCTGGACGGGCTGGGGATCAACTACTACAACCCCACCTGGATCAGCGCTCCCAGCGAGGGCGCGGGTCTGCCCTTCGACCTGGTGGAGCCGCAGGAGGCCTACGAGCGCACCGCGTTCGACTGGCCGGTCGTGCCGGACGGGCTGACCGAGCTGCTGGTGGGACTGAAGCAGCGCTACGGCGCGGCACTCCCGCCGGTCTGGATCACCGAGAACGGCTGCTCCCAGCCCGCCGGGCCGGACGACCCGGCGCGCATCGCCTACCTGGCCGGGCACATCGCGGCGGTACGCGACGCGATGGACCAAGGGGTGGACGTGCGCGGCTACTTCACCTGGTCGCTGCTGGACAACTTCGAGTGGGCGGAGGGCTACCACCAGCGCTTCGGCCTGGTCGAGGTCGACTTCGACTCCCCGGAGCGGACCCGCACGCCGCGGGCGAGCTTCGACTGGTACCGGGCCTTCATCGCCGCGCAGCGACAGGCCGCGTCGCCGCGCTGACCAGTGTCGGGGCTCGTTCCGCGTGCGCGGCGCGAGTAGGGTGCGGCCATGGACCTCTCGTGGGACTTGCTGCGCCCCGTGATGCGTGTTCCCTACGTCCCGACTCTCGGCCCGATCCACCCGGATGCGCTCGGCCCGGACCTGCTCGCCGACGTGTTGGCGGTCGCTGGAACCGGGCGGTTCCTGCCGTACGACAAGGACCATCGTTGGTCGGGGGTGAAGGACGAGCGCATCATGCCGCAGGACGTCGAGCACGGCCCGGATCGGACGGTGATCCCGACGATCAGCCCCTGGGGACGCGGGATGGTGAAGGTGCACTACTTCGGCACTGACCCTGCGCCCGTGGCGGAGTTGCTGCAGTTTGCACGGAAGTTGGCCGCCCGCGAGGACGTCGACAGGGCGCGCGCGATCTGGTTCCGGCCCGACCGGCCCGACCAGCCGGAGCAGGTCGACCGGCCCGACCAGGCCGACCGGCCGGAGCGGCAGTCCGGCGTCGCCGTGACCCGCGTGCAGCTCAAGACCTTCCGCCCCGGCGAGAACGAGCCGGTCGACGGTGTCGAGGATCTGCGGCACCTGCCCGAGCAGGTCCGGGCCCGCTTCGCGGTGTTCGCCGAGCAGATGGCTGCGGACGGCTTCGCGTTCCTGTGGCGCCGGTTCCAGGCCGACGCCCAGACCGGACCCGTTCTGACGATCGTGTCCGGTGGACGGATCGTCGGGGCGATCGGACCGATGGAGACGATGAAGGACCCGGCCGGGCGCGTCCGTCTGCTGCCGCAGTACTTCGGTGTCCTGCCCGAGCAGCGCGGCCACGGCCACGGGCGCAGGCTGTGGCGCGCCGCGATGCACTGGGGGCAGTCCAGCGGCGCCGACTACCAGTTGCTGCTCACCCGACTCGGCGGCGCCTCCGACGCGCTGTGCCAGGCCGAGGGCCTCGACACGCTCGGCTTCGTCCACACCGCGAGTGCCTGACGGGCCGGCGGTGGCAAGAATGTGAGGACGCGACCCCTGTTCAAAGGGCTCTCCCGGTCCTAGACTCCGGCGAAAAACATGAGTCATGCTCATGAATGGGCTCATGAATTTCGTCGAGGAGTCGCCATGAAGCAAGCCGTGGAGCAGTCCGCGACTCCTTTCCCGGATGTCTTCGCCGAACCCGACGAGCGCGTGCGGGCGGGCTGGACCGGGGGACTGTCGCTCGCCACGCTCGCTGTCTTCATGGCGTTCATGACCCCGATCCAGATCCTGCTGCCGCTCCAGCTCGAACACATCGACCTGCACGGCAAGGACACCGCGCTCTCCGTCGTCACCGGCGTCGGCGCGCTCGTCGCGGTGCTCGCCAACCCGCTCGCCGGGGCGCTCTCGGACCGGACGACCAGCAGGTTCGGCCGGCGGCGGCCGTGGATCCTGGGCGGGGCCGTGGCGGGGGCCGTCGGGCTGGTGGTGACCGCCGCGCAGCACAGTCTGCTCGGGGTGACGCTCGGGTGGTGCGTCGCGCAGGCCGGGCTGAACGCGATGCTGGCCGGGGTGACCACCCCGATCGCGGACCGGGTGCCGGTCGCGCAGCGGGCGGAGGTCAGCGGCTGGACCGGGATCATGCAGTCGCTCGGGCTGGTGCTGGGCGCGCTGATCACCACGCTGCTGGTGACGGGGATCTGGTCCGGCTACGGCACGTTGGCGCTGCTGACCGTCGTGCTCGCGCTGCCGTTCGTGCTGCGCCACGGCGAGCCGGTGCTGCCGCGTGCGCTGCGGCCAGCCTGGGACGCCCGCGTGATCGCGCGGACGCTGTGGGTCAGCCCGCGCCGGTACCCGGACTTCGGCTGGGCCTGGCTGACCCGGTTCCTGATCAACCTGGGCAACGCGCTCGGCACCCTCTACCTGCTCTACTACCTCACCGACTCGGTGCACTACGCCGATCCGGGAACGGGCGTGCTGATCCTCACCGTGATCTACACCGTCTGCGCCGCGCTGACCGCGATCCCGGTCGGCGTGCTCTCGGACCGGCGCGGTCGGCGCAAGGGGCTGGTGCTGCTGTCGGCGGCGATCATGGCCGTGGCCGCGGTGATCCTGGCCCTGCTGCACAGCTGGGCGGCCGCCATGGTCGCCGCCGCCGTGCTGGGCGCGGGGTTCGGCGTCTACCTCGCGGTGGACCAGGCGCTGGTCACCCAGGTGCTGCCGCAGGCGCAGGACCGGGCCAAGGACCTCGGCGTGATCAACATCGCCAACTCCGGCCCGCAGGTCCTCGCCCCGGCCCTCGCGGCACCGGTCATCGCCCATGCCGGCGGCTACACCGGGCTCTACCTGGCGACGGCCCTGGTCACCGTGGCCGGCGGCCTCCTGGTCCGCCGGATCCGGGGCGTGGCCTGACGCCGCGCACCGCCTGAAGTCAGGCCCTGCCTTCGCCCGTCCCGGACCGCCTTCAGTCCGGGGTGGGCGCGTTTCAGCAACATTTAGGGCATCTCTTTCCCTTCACTCTTGACATGAGTTCACCCTGTTGGCTCTGCTTGAAGTTCAGAAGTTGTATTCAAGGCCGAATTCAAGGCCACGCAGAGGGCTCCGCCGCAAGGACGCGGCGCGGGCGGCGAGGATGGAACGCTCATGTCCGTGGAAACGCCGGGATCCCAGTCGTCGCTGCACCGGGCGAACCTGGAGCGCGTGCTCCGGGCGGTCCGGATGGCCGGCTCGCTGACCCAGGCCGAGATCGCGCGCAGCACCGGGCTGTCCGCCGCGACCGTGTCCAACATCGTCCGCGAGCTCAGCGAAGCCGGGACGGTCGTGGTCACGCCCACCTCCTCCGGTGGCCGGCGGGCCCGCAGCGTCTCGCTCAGCGCGGACGCGGGGATCGTCGTCGGCGTCGACTTCGGCCACTCCCACCTGCGGGTGGCCATCGGCAACCTGGCCCACCGGGTGCTCGCCGAGGAGAGCGAGCCGCTGGACACGGACGCCTCCGCCGAGCAGGGCTTCGGCCGCACCGAGCAGCTGGTCGCCCGGCTGCTGGAGCAGACCGGCTTCGCCCCGGAGAAGGTGATCGGTGTCGGCCTCGGCGTGCCCGGACCGATCGACGTGGAGACCGGCGCCCTCGGCTCGACCTCGATCCTGCCCGGTTGGAGCGGCATCTCCCCGGCCAAGGAGCTCTCCGCCCGGCTCGGCATGGCGGTCCGCGTCGACAACGACGCCAACCTGGGCGCGCTCGGCGAGCTGGTGTGGGGTGCTGGTCGCGGGCTGTCGGACCTCGCCTACATCAAGGTGGCCAGCGGCGTCGGCGCGGGCCTGGTGATCGCCGGTCAGATCTACCGCGGCCCCGGCGGCACGGCGGGCGAGATCGGGCACATCACCCTGGACGAGGCCGGACCGGTCTGTCGCTGCGGCAACCGCGGCTGCCTGGAGACGTTCGTCGGCGCCCGGCACATCCTCGGCCTGCTCCAGCAGAGCCACGGTCAGGACCTGAGCATCCCGAAGGTGGTCGAGCTGGCCCAGCGCGGTGACCTGGGCTGCCGTCGCGTGCTGGCCGACGCCGGACGCCAGATCGGCAGCGGCGTGGCGACCATGTGCAACCTGCTCAACCCGCGCCGGGTGATCCTCGGCGGCGACCTGGCCGAGGCCGGCGACCTGGTGCTGGACCCGATCCGCGAGTCGGTGGCGCGCTACGCGATCCCGAGCGCCGCGCGGCAGCTCTCCGTGGTGCCCGGCACGCTCGGCGGCCGGGCCGAGGTCCTTGGAGCCTTGGCGTTGGTGATGTCGGAAATGAGCGATTCCAACGCATTGCCGATGGGCTGAGGTTCGGCTTACAGGGGCTTGGTTGCCCCTGTGTCTTCAGGAAGATAACGAAAGGGTTCGGATTCAACAGAGTGCGGTTTTACTTATTGACGCCATCGGGGTGTGCGGGGTTGACTCCCTCACACCTCGGTCGCAACGTTGCGACCGCGTCAGGGAGGCACCCCACACGATGAACAGCACTCTGCGCCGCACGGTCGTGGTAACCACCGCCGTTTCCATAGCACTTGGTCTGGCCGCATGTGGCAAGGCCGGCAGCAGCTCCAGCTCTTCTTCCTCTTCCTCCTCCGGTTCGAGCGGCTCCCAGGTCATCGGCCTGCTGCTCCCGGAGAACCAGACCACCCGCTACGAGCAGTTCGACAAGCCGCTGTTCGAGGCCCAGGTCAAGCAGCTCGACCCGAGCGCGACCGTCCAGTACGACAACGCCGGCGGCAGTGCGCAGGTCCAGGCGCAGCAGGTGCAGACGATGATCAACCAGGGCGTCAAGGTCCTGGTCGTCGACGCCGAGGACGCCACCCAGATCAAGGCCTCCGTCGTGGCCGCCCACGCCAAGGGCATCAAGGTCGTGGCCTACGACCGCCTGGCCGAGGGCCCGATCGACGCCTACGTCTCCTTCGACAACGAGAAGGTCGGCGAGCTCCAGGGCCAGGGCCTGCTCAACGCCCTGGGCAGCAAGGCCACGCCGACCGCCAAGATCGTCGAGATCGACGGCGACTCGGCCGACCCGAACGCCGCCTACTTCAAGAAGGGCTTCCAGGAGGCCGTCGCGGGGAAGGTCAACATCGCCTACGACGCCTCGGGCCTGTGGAAGGCGGACGTCGCCGCGCAGAAGGCGACCGCTGCCATCAACCAGCTCGGCGCCGGCAACATCGCCGCCTTCTACTCGGCGAACGACGGCATGGCCGCCGGTATCGTCCAGTCGATGAAGACGGCCGGCCTGTCCGCGCTGCCGATCGGCGGTCAGGACGCCCAGCTCGACGCGATCCAGCGGATCGTGGCCGGAACCCAGGCGTACACGGTCTACAAGGCCTACAAGCCGGAGGCCGACGCCGCCGCCCAGCTGGCCGTGGACCTGCTGAACGGCACCAGCATCAGCTCGGTCGCCACCACGACCAGCACCAGCCTGTCCGGCGACAAGGCCCCCTCGGACCTGCTGCCCGCGGTCCTGGTCACCAAGGCCAACATCAAGTCCACCGTGGTCCAGGACGGCCTCTGGAGCGTCAGCCAGATCTGCACCGCTGACTACGCCGCCGCCTGCAAGGCCGCCGGCCTGCAGTAGGCCGCACCTTCCCCCTCGGCACGCCTGGTGCTGAGCTTTCGTCAGACGTCGTCCCCCGCGCGGTGATCCCGCGCGGGCGTCGACCAGCCCATCCGAGGCACCGGGTGGGCAGAAGGAGTTGGTTCACGTGACAAGCGCGCCCGTACTGGCGTTGCGCGGGGTCTCCAAGCGGTTCGGCGCGGTGCAGGCCCTCACCGACGTCGAGCTGGAGGTTCACGCCGGAGAGGTGGTGGCGCTGGTCGGTGACAACGGCGCCGGCAAGTCCACCCTGGTCAAGACGATCGCGGGCGTGCACCCGATCGACGAGGGCGAGATCGAGTGGGAGGGCACCCCCGTCTCGATCCAGCGTCCGCAGGACGCCCAGCAGCTCGGTGTGGCCACCGTCTACCAGGACCTCGCGCTCTGCGACAACCTGGACGTGGTCGGAAACCTGTTCCTCGGACGCGAGTTGAAGCGTCGCGGCACCCTCGACGAGGTGGCCATGGAGCAGAAGGCGCGGGAGCTGCTGGACACACTGTCCATCCGCATCCCGAGCGTGCGCATACCGATCGCCGGACTCTCCGGCGGTCAGCGCCAGGTCGTCGCGATCGCCCGCTCGCTGATCGGCGAGCCCAAGGTCGTGATCCTGGACGAGCCCACCGCGGCCCTCGGTGTCGAGCAGACCGCGCAGGTCCTCGACCTGGTCGAGCGGCTCCGCGAGCGGAACCTCGGCGTCATCCTGATCAGCCACAACATGGCCGACGTCCGCGCCGTCGCGGACACCGTCGCGGTGCTGCGGCTGGGCCGGAACAACGGCAGCTTCCCGGTCCAGGAGACCACCCAGGAGACCATCATCGCCGCGATCACCGGCGCCACCGAGAACGCGGTGACCCGGCGTCAGGCGCGCACGGCGGAGGCCGCGAAGTGAGCAACGACACCAAGACCCCCGCGACCCCCGCGCCGGAGTCCCCCGCCGTCGACCCTCGCCTGCTTCAGCGCGAGGCCGGACTGCAGGGCTACGTCAACGAGTTCGTCCGCAAGGTGCGCGGCGGTGAGCTGGGCTCGCTCCCGGTCATCATCGGCCTGATCGTCATCTGGGCGGTCTTCAGCCTCAACGACGGCAAGTTCTTCGCTCCCTCGACGGCCGAGTTCGTCGCCTACTACATGGTCGGCGTCGGTCTGCTCTCGATCGGCCTGGTCTTCGTCCTGCTGCTGGGTGAGATCGACCTCTCGGTCGGCTCGGTCAGCGGTCTGGCAGCGGCCTTCTTCGCCGTGATATCCGTCAACGACGGGCTGAACCCGTGGCTGGCGGTGCTGCTCACGCTGGCCGGCGGCGCGCTGGTCGGCGCGCTGCAGGGCTGGGTCTTCGCCAAGATCGGCGTGCCCGCGTTCGTGGTCACCCTGAGCGGCTTCCTCGCCTGGCAGGGCGTCATGCTCTGGCTGCTCGGCTCGACCGGCACGATCAACCTCCCGGACACCGGCCTGATCCACTTCCTGTCCGGCAACTCCTACTTCCTCGGCGGCGACATCTCCGGCGCCTACATCCTGGCCGCCCTGGCCGTCGCCTCGCTGGCGGTGGGCAGCTTCCTGGAGCAGGGCCGCCGTCGTAAGGCCGGTGTACCGTTCCGTGCGACCGGCGAGATCGTGCTGCGCTCCGTCCTGCTCGCCATCGGCGCCTTCGGGGTGGCGTATGTGCTGAACCAGGCCAGCGGTGTACCGAACGCGGCCGTGCTCTTCCTGGCGCTGCTGATCATCGCCGACTTCGTGCTCCGCCGCACCGCCTACGGCCGCAAGATCTTCGCGGTGGGTGGCAACATCGAGGCCAGCCGCCGCGCGGGCATCTCCGTCTCCGCGATCCGGATCTCGGTCTACGCGATCTCCGGCGCCTTCGCCGCCCTCGGCGGTCTGGCCATCGCGGCCGAGACCGGCGCGGCCGGCCAGGCGGGCTCCGACCCGAACAACCTGATGATGGCCATCGCCGCGGCTGTCATCGGCGGCACCAGCCTCTTCGGTGGTCGCGGCCGGGTCTGGTCCGCGCTGCTGGGCATGCTCGTGATCTCGTCGATCCAGAGCGGCCTGTACATGCTCGGCCTGAACCTCGACATCCAGTACATGATCATGGGCGTCGTGCTGCTCGCCGCCGTGGTCGTCGACTCGCTGTCGCGCCGCACCCAGAAGTCCTCCGGCCGCGGCTGAGGCTGCGACGACCCACCGACCGCAGGTGCTCGTTCGCCCGTTCGGGCGTACCGACGCCCGTCGGCCCTCCGCAACGCGAACCGGCCTCTTGAGGGGGAGGACCGGGTCGCGGGGCTGACGGACTGCAAGAAGGACCGCCCGGCACCGAACCGCTCCGGTGCCGGGTGGTCGCACGTTCCGGCCAAGGCGGCACTCCGGTCGGTCGCGTCACCGGGACAGGGCCGTAGACTGAGCGGATTCGGACAGACCCACGGTCGAGCCCGGAGTGAACGGGCGGCGGGCGAGGGCGCTCGCGGTCGCTCGCGGCCGACAGAGATAGAGGAGGAACGGGTGGCCCTGCTGACCCGCATTCGGGGACCGCGCGATCTTGACCGTCTCACCCCGGGACAGCTGGCCGTCCTGGCCGAGGAGATCCGGGGCTTCCTGGTCGAGGAGGTCTCCAAGACGGGCGGTCACCTCGGCCCGAACCTCGGCGTGGTGGAGCTCACCATCGCCCTGCACCGCGTCTTCGAGTCGCCGAAGGACCGGATCCTCTTCGACACCGGCCACCAGTCCTACGTCCACAAGATCCTCACCGGGCGTCAGGACTTCTCCAAGCTGCGCACCAAGGGCGGCCTCTCCGGCTACCCGTCGCGTGCCGAGTCCGAGCACGACGTGATCGAGAACTCGCACGCCTCCACCGTGCTCGGCTACGCGGACGGCCTGGCCAAGGCGAATCAGCTCCAAGGCCACGACGACCGCCACGTCGTCGCCGTCATCGGTGACGGCGCGTTGACCGGCGGTATGGCCTGGGAGGCGCTCAACAACATCGCCGAGTCGTCCGACCGCCCGGTGATCATCGTCGTCAACGACAACGAGCGCTCCTACTCGCCGACCATCGGCGGCCTGGCCAACCACCTGGCCACCCTGCGCACCACCCAGGGCTACGAGCGCTTCCTGGCCTGGGGCAAGGACGCACTGCAGCGCACCCCGGTCGTCGGCCAGTCGCTCTTCGAGACCCTGCACGGCGCCAAGAAGGGCCTCAAGGACTTCATCGCCCCACAGGGCATGTTCGAGGACCTCGGCCTCAAGTACGTCGGCCCGATCGACGGCCACGACGTCCAGGCCCTGGAGTCCGCGCTGCGTCGCGCCCGCGGCTTCGGCGGCCCCGTCATCGTCCACTGCCTCACCCAGAAGGGCCGCGGCTACCGCGCCGCCGAGCAGAACGAGGAGGACCGCTTCCACGCGGTCCCGGTGATCCACCCGGACACCGGCCTGCCGGTGAAGTCCTCCGGCGGCCAGGACTGGACCTCCGTCTTCGGCGAGGAGATGGTCGCCATCGGCCGCGAGCGCAAGGACGTGGTGGGTATCACCGCGGCCATGCTGCACCCGGTCGGCCTGGCGCCCTTCGCCAAGGAGTTCCCGGACCGCATCTACGACGTCGGCATCGCCGAGCAGCACGCCGCCGTCTCGGCGGCGGGCCTGGCCACGGGCGGCCTGCACCCGGTCGTCGCGGTCTACGCGACCTTCCTCAACCGCGCCTTCGACCAGGTGCTGATGGACGTCGCGCTGCACAAGTGCGGCGTGACCTTCGTCCTGGACCGCGCCGGTGTCACCGGCTCGGACGGCGCTTCGCACAACGGCATGTGGGACATGTCGATCCTCCAGGTCGTCCCCGGCCTGCGGCTGGCCGCGCCGCGTGACGCCGACCAGCTGCGCGCGCAGCTGCGCGAGGCGGTCGCGGTCGAGGACGCGCCGACGGTCGTCCGCTACTCCAAGGGCACGGTCGGCCCGGCGTTCCCGGCCGTCGCCCGGATCGGCGGGATGGACGTGCTGCGCGACGGTGCCGTTGACGGCGTTGATGCCGATGTCCTGATCGTCTCGGTCGGCGCGATGGCCCAGACCTGCCTCGACGCGGCGGAGAAGCTGGCCGCGCAGGGCATCAGCGCCACGGTCGTCGACCCGCGCTGGGTCAAGCCCGTCGACCCGGAGCTCGCGCCTCTGGCGGCGCGCCACCGTGCGGTCGTCACGGTCGAGGACAACGGCCGCGCGGGCGGCGTCGGCGCGGCGATCTCGCAGGCGCTCCGCGACGCGGGCGTCGACGTCCCGCTCCGGGATCTCGGGATCCCGCAGTCGTTCCTGGACCACGCGACGCGGGACCAGATCCTCGCCGAGATCGGCCTGACGGCCGACGGCGTGGCGGAGAAGACGGCAGCGCTGGTCGCGAAGGTCTCGCTGGACCCGGCAGCAGTGTTGTAGTTGCAACACCCAGGGGCGCGGGGAACTGCGCGAGATACCACCGGCATGCGGATGGCCCTGCGCGTTCGGGGCTCTACCGTCGTGGGTGGCTTGTCGCGCAGTTCCTCGCGCCCCTTGCGGAGTGCAGGGCTTCTCGCCGTCGTCGCCGTACTGACCCATCTCCCCTCCTTCCTACGGCCGTTCTGGAATCCCGACGAGGGCTACCTCGCCACCGAGGCGCGGATGCTGGCTGTCGGGGGGACGCTCTACACGACCGTCGTGGACCGGAAGCCGCCCTTGCTGCCGTGGCTCTACCAGGCCGCGTTCTGGGTCTTCGGCTCCGACTCCCTCTGGCCGCTGCGCGTCCTCGCGGTCCTCGCGCACCTCGCCACCGCGCTACTGCTCGCGTCCGTCGCGCGGCGGCGCTGGGGGCCGCGCGCGGCGCTGGTCGCGGGCGTGCTCGCGTTGCTGCTCAGCGTCGGGCTCTCGCCCGAGGACAGCCAGGCGGCGACCTTCGAGGTCTTCATGCTGCCCGCCACCGCCGCCGCGTTCTGGTGCGCGGACCGGCAGCGCTGGGCCGGCGCGGGGCTCGCGACCGCCGCAGCCGCGATGGTGAAGCAGACCGGGGGAGCGGTGCTGCTCCCCGTCCTCTTCCTTCTCCTCCGCCAACGCGACGGCCGTCGCGCCGCACTGGTACGCGTGCTGCTCGGCTCAACCGTGCCCGTCGCCGCGCTGGCCGTCCTGCTGGGGCCGCACGACTTCCTCTTCTGGGTCGTCTCCGGCAGCAGCGGCTACGCCTCGCTCGACGGGGCCTGGCTGACGGCGCTCGCCCGTGCTGCAGGTAACGCCGCGCTCCTCGGGGCCGCGGGGCTCGGCGTCCTGCTCGTCGTCGCCCGGGATCCGCGGACGTCGCTGCGGGAGGACGGCGACCTGTGGGTGTGGCTGGGCGGCTCCGCGCTCGGGGTGGTGACCGGGCTGCACTTCTTCGGCCACTACTACCTCCAGCTGGTCCCCCCGCTCGCCCTCCTCGGCGCCTCCGCACTGCACCGCGCGCCCACGCGCTGGACGCCGGCCGTGCTCGCCTGGAGCGCCGCCGCAGGCGCCGTGTTCGTCGTGCTGGGGCTGACGTGGTCGACCGCGTCGGTGACCCGCGTGCAGGCCGTCGCGCGGGCCGTCGACGCCCGGACCGGGCCAGGGCAGCCGGTGCTGGTCTGGGGGATGCACCCGGAGATCTACTGGCTCGCCGACCGCCCGCCCGCCAGCCGCTATCTGACGGCGGGTCTGCTGACCAACTTCGCCGGGGGCCGCGACGGTCGGGGAGTGGGGCTGGCTCAAGGCGTGAACGGCTCATGGCAGACTTTTGAACAGGAGATGCGTGAGCATCCGCCGGGCCTGTTCGTGGACGACTCCCAGGGCGCCCCGTATGGCCCGGATCACATCGCTCCACTTCAGGCCCTGTTGGCCGCCCACGGCACGAGGGTGGGCACGGTCGGCGGCGCGGTGCTTTATGAGTGGAAGCCGTGATCCAGTTGAAGGCTTCTTAACTCCGCATGACATGCTGAGTCCGATCCACGCGCGCTGACGCAGAAGTGCGGGGACACGAGTGGTTGAGGATGGGTGGAAGTGAGTAGCTCCCCGGACAAGGACCCGCAGCCGGCGGGTGCGTCCATGCGTACGACGCCGTGGACACGGTGGGCGGCCGTGAGCGGTGCGATCGTCGTGGTCTTCGTGATCGCGGGAATGATCGGTTCCGTGGTCCGCAGCAACAAGGAGTCGCAGCTGCAGCTCCCCACCGCCGCCGCAGGCCCGAGCGGTCTGGCCGTCCCCGCATACGGGCACGCGCCGGTCACCCTCAACCTCTACGAGGACATGCGGGACCCGAACTCGCTGAAGTTCGAGAACACCTACGGCGCCACGCTGCGCCAGCTGGTGGCCTCCGGTCAGGCGAACATCTACTACCGCGAGACCGACGGCATCGACGCCGCCCAGGGCGGCAGCGGTTCGCTCCAGGCGGGCAACGCGCTCGGCTGCGCGCAGGACTCGGCCAAGCCGGCGAACGCCTTCGCCGACTACCGCGCGGTGCTGCTGAACAACCAGCCGGCCGTGTCGGACGACGCCTTCGCCTCGACGAACCACCTGATCGACCTGTCCAAGAAGGTCAAGGACCTGGACACCGACGTCTTCCGCGCGTGCGTGACGGGCGGCGACCACAAGGTCTGGGTCAAGGACTCCACCTCGCTGCTCCAGAGCTCCAAGCTGGGCTCCGTGCCGCTGCTGACCATGCAGATCGGCGGCACCGTCAAGGACCCGGCCCCGGAGACGGTGCTGGCCTCCGCGACCCAGTCGATCAGCGTCAAGGACCTGGTCGCGCGCGTCACCGACGCTGCGATCGCGGCCTCGCCGACGGCCTCGGACATGCCGTCCATCCCGGTCACCAACGGCGCGACGCCGCAGGCGGCGGCCACCCCGAGCGCGACCGCCAGCGCGAGCCCGAGCGGTAGTGCCAAGGCCGCAGCGGACCACAAGAAGAAGGCGACGGCCTCGGCTTCTCCGTCCGCTACGTCTTCTTCGCACTGACCTGTAGTTGCACTACCAAGGGGCGCGGGGAACTGCGCGACAAGCCACCCACAGCAGATGGTCCTCAACGGTCAGGGCCATCCGCACAGGGTGGTTTCTCGCGCAGTTCCCCGCGCCCCTTGGTAGTGCATGGTCCTCGTCTGCAGAGAAAGGGGCGGCCCTCCGATCTCTCGGAGAGCCGCCCCTTGTGTGCTAGCTGCCGGCGTTACGCCGGGACGCTCGCCACGCCCTGGGCGAGGAAGCGCTTGCCGTTGACCCGCTCGGAGACGCCCTCACGGTCCAGGTACGGGGTGATCCCGCCCAGGTGGAAGGGCCAGCCCGCGCCGGTGATCAGGCACAGGTCGATGTCCTGCGCCTCGGCGACGACGCCCTCGTCCAGCATCAGCTGGATCTCCTGCGCCACCGCGTCGAGCGCGCGCTCGCGTACCTGCTCCTCGGTGAGAGCCTTGTCGCCGACCTGCAGCAGCGCCTCGACCTCGGGGTCGAGCTCCTGCTGGCCCGACGCCCAGGTGTAGAAGCCGCGCTTGCCGGCCTTGACCACGCGGCCCAGGTTCTCGGAGACGAAGAACCGCTCCGGGAAGGCCGCGTGCAGGGTCTCCGACACGTGCAGGGCGATGGCCGGGCCGACCAGCTCCAGCAGCACGATCGGGGACATCGGCAGGCCGAGCGGCTCGACGCCCTTCTCCGCCACGGCGATCGGCGTGCCCTCGTCGATGATCTGCTGGATCTCGCCCATGAAGCGGGTGAGGATCCGGTTCACCACGAACGCCGGAGCGTCCTTGACCAGGACGGCGGTCTTCTTCAGCTTCTTCGCGACACCGAACGCGGTGGCCAGCGACGCGTCGTCGGTCTGCTCGCCGCGGACGATCTCCAGCAGCGGCAGGACCGCGACCGGGTTGAAGAAGTGGAAGCCGACGACCCGCTCCGGGTGCTCGAGCTTCGACGCCATCTCGCTGACGGACAGCGAGGAGGTGTTGGTCGCCAGCACGCAGGTGGGCGAGACCACGGCCTCGACCTCGGCGAAGACCTGCTGCTTGACGCCCATCTCCTCGAAGACGGCCTCGATGACGAAGTCCGCGTCGCCGAAGGCGGCGGCCTTGTCCAGTGAGCCGGTCACGAGCGCCTTCAGGCGGTTCGCGTTGTCGCCGTTGACGCGGCCCTTGGCGAGCAGCTTGTCGATCTCGCCGTGGACGTAGCCGACACCCTTGTCGATGCGCGCCTGGTCGATGTCGGTGAGGACGACCGGCACCTGCAGGCGGCGGGCGAAGAGCAGAGCCAGCTGAGAGGCCATCAGACCCGCGCCGACGACGCCGACCTTGGTGATCGGGCGGGCCAGCGACTTGTCCGGCGCGCCGACCGGGCGCTTGCCGCGCTTCTGGACCAGGTTGAAGGCGTAGATGCCGGAGCGCAGTTCGCCACCCATGATCAGGTCGGCCAGCGCGGCGTCCTCGGCGTCGAAGCCCGCCTGCAGGTCGCCGTCCTTGACCTGGGCGATGATGTCCAGCGCCCGGTAGGCGGCCGGAGCAGCGCCGTGGACCTTGCCGTCGGCGACGGCGCGGCCCCAGGCGACGGCGTCGTCCCAGGCCTGGCCGCGGTCGATCTCGGGACGCTCGACGGTCACGGCGCCGGTGAGGACCTCGGCGGTCCACAGCAGCGACTGCTCGACGAAGTCGGCCGGCTCGAAGATCGCGTCCGCGATGCCCAGCTCGAAGACCTGCTTGCCCTTGAGCTGCTTGTTCTGGGCGAGCGAGTTCTCGATGATGACCTGGACGGCCTTGCCCGCGCCGATCAGGTTCGGCAGCAGTGTGCAGCCGCCCCAGCCCGGGACCAGGCCCAGGAAGCACTCCGGCAGCGAGAAGGCGGGGACGCCGGTGCTGACGGTGCGGTAGGTGCAGTGCAGGCCGACCTCGACGCCGCCGCCCATCGCCGCGCCGTTGTAGAAGGCGAAGGACGGGACGGGCAGGGCCGCGATCCGCTTGAAGACGTCGTGGCCGCCCTTGCCGATGGCCAGCGCGTCGCTGTGCTCCTTGAGCACCTCGACGCCCTTGAGGTCGGCGCCCACGGCGAAGATGAACGGCTTGCCGGTGATGCCGACGGCGACGATCTCGCCCGCCGCGGCCTCGCGCTCGACCTGGTCCAGCGCCTCGTTCAGCTTGGCGAGCGAGCCCGGGCCGAAGGTGGTCGGCTTGGTGTGGTCGAAGCCGTTGTCCAGGGTGATCAGCGCGAAGCGGCCGGCACCCAGGGGCAGGTCGAGGTGACGCACGTGAGCGGTCGTCACGACCTCGTCCGGGAACAGCTCGTGAGCCTTGAGCAGCTGCTCGGTGGTGGTGGTCATCACTTGCTCCCGTTACCGTCGAAGTGCGGGTTCTCCCAGATGACCGTCGCGCCCATGCCCATGCCGATGCACATGGAGGTCAGGCCGTAACGGACGTCCGGACGCTGCTCGAAGCGGCGGGCCAGCTGCGTCATCAGACGCACGCCGGAGGAGGCCAGCGGGTGGCCGAAGGCGATCGCGCCGCCGAACGGGTTGACCCGCTCGTCGTCGTCCGCGATGCCGAAGTGGTCGAGCATGGAGAGGACCTGGACGGCGAAGGCCTCGTTGATCTCGAACGCGCCGATGTCGGCGATCGTCAGACCGGCCTTGGCCAGCGCCTTCTCGGTCGCCGGGACCGGGCCGATACCCATGACCTCGGGCTCCACGCCGACGAAGGCGTAGGAGACCATGCGCATCTTGACCGGCAGGCCCAGCTCGCGCGCCACGTCCTCGGCGGCGATCAGGGAGGCGGTGGCGCCGTCGTTCAGACCGGCCGCGTTACCGGCGGTGATCCGGCCGTGCGGGCGGAACGGGGTCTTCAGACCCGTCAGCGACTCCAGCGTGGTGCCCGGACGCATCGGCTCGTCGGCCGTGGCCAGGCCCCAACCGGTCTCGCCGCCATCGGCGTTGGTGCGGCGGATCGCCACCGGCACCAGGTCGGGCTGGATGTTGTTGTCGGCGTAGGCCTTGGCGGCCTTCTCCTGGCTACGGACGGCGTAGGCGTCGCAGCGCTCCTTGGTCAGGTGCGGGAACCGGTCGTGCAGGTTCTCCGCGGTCATGCCCATGAACAGGGCGGACTCGTCGACCAGCTTCTCGGAGAGGAAGCGCGGGTTCGGGTCGACGCCCTCACCCATGGGGTGGCGGCCCATGTGCTCGACGCCACCGGCGAGGGCGATGTCGTAGGCACCGAAGGCGATGCCACCGGCCACGGACGTCACGGCGGTCATCGCGCCGGCGCACATACGGTCGATGGAGTAGCCCGGAACGGACTTCGGCAGGCCGGCCAGCAGAGCGGCCGAGCGGCCGAGGGTCAGGCCCTGGTCGCCGATCTGGGTGGTGGCGGCGATCGCGACCTCGTCCACGAGGGCCGGGTCCAGGTTCGGGTTCCGGCGCAGCAGCTCCCGGATCGCCTTGATCACCAGGTCGTCGGCGCGGGTCTCGGCGTAGATGCCCTTGGGGCCTGCCTTGCCGAAGGGGGTGCGGACGCCGTCGACGAAGACGACGTCCCTCGCGGTACGAGGCACGGTGGCTCTCCTCCCAAGCGCCCGTTCGAGAGCGGGCACGGTGCGGTCACAGAGGAACGGTCGCAGCCGACGGCGAAAAGGGCCCACGGATGCACGTCCCGACAGTGATGCTACCCGCCGGTAACCAACTGGCCAAGGAGGGGAGGAGTGAGCTCTGGGTCACTCCCTGCGCTGCGGCACGCCGTTCTTGGGTGCTGCGGCGCTCTCGATGGCCGCGTCGATGCCCGCGTCGGCGGCGGCTTCCGCGCTGCGAGCCGCCGAGTTCGCGCCCTTTCCGGGGACGACGACGGGCCGGGGCTCGGCCTTCGCGCCCGCGTAGGCCTTGGCGATGACCGGTGCGACCAGCTCCACCTGCCAGTCGCGTGCGCCGAGCGCGTGCAGCGCGTCCCCGACGGTGAGCGCCGTCGCGCTCTTGGGCGGAGTCCAGGAGACCCGGCGCACCAGCTCGGGGGTGATCAGGTTCTCCTGCGGCAGGTGCAGCTGCTCCGCGAGGGCGGTCACGGCGGAGCGGGCGGCGGAGAGACGGGCGGCGGCCAGCGGGTCCTTCTCGGCCCAGGCGCGGGGCGGCGGCGGTCCGTCGTGCGGCGCGGTGGCGGGCGGGAGCTGGTGCTCGGGAATGGTGCGGGCGGTCTCGATCGCCGCTATCCACTGCTCCAGCGCCCGCCGGTGCGCGCGCGGGCCGAAGCCCGGCACCGCCTGCAGCGCGGGGATCGTCGACGGCATCACCAGTGCGGCGGCCACGATCGCGGAGTCCGGCAGCACCCGCCCGGGGGAGACGTCGCGCTCGCGCGCCAGCTGGTCACGCGCCAGCCACAGCTCCCGCACGGCGGCGAGCTGCCGCCGACGGCGCACCTTGTGCACGCCCGACGTCCGTCGCCACGGATCCGTGCGCGGTCCCGCCGGGGGAGCGGCGACGATCGCCGCGAACTCCTGCAGGCCCCAGTCCAACTTGTTCTGCGACGCCAACTCCCGCTCCAGCGAGTCGCGGAGCTGCACCAGCACCTCGACGTCGAGCGCGGCGTAGCGCAGCCACGGCTCGGGCAGCGGACGCGTCGACCAGTCGACGGCGGAGTGTCCCTTCTCCAGGGTCAGCCCGAGCACGTTCTCGACCATCGGCCCGAGCCCGACCCGGGGGAAGCCGGCGAGCCGTCCGGCCAGCTCGGTGTCGAACAGGCGCGTCGGCCGCATGCCGAGCTCGGAGAGGCAGGGGAGGTCCTGCGTCGCGGCGTGCAGCACCCACTCGGTGTCGGCCAGCGCGGCCCCGAGGGAGGAGAGGTCCGGGCAGGCCACCGGGTCGATCAGCGTGCTGCCGGCGCCTTCGCGCCGCAGCTGAACCAGGTACGCGCGCTGTCCGTAGCGGTAGCCGGAGGCCCGCTCGGCGTCGATCGCGACGGGCCCGTGCCCGGCGGCGAAACGTTGCACTATCGCGGCGAGCGAGTCCGCGTCGGAGACGACGGGTGGGATGCCCTCACGCGGTTCCAGCAAGGGGACCGCCTGCCCGTGGGCGGTTTCGCTGGCGTCGTCGATGGCATCTTCACGGGCGTCGGTCACGCCCCCAAGCGTACGCCCGGACCACGACACCGCTCCCGCTGACGGAAGGACACGGGCGGGCGGGGAATGGATGGGCAAGTGGGGACCACGCACCACCTGGGGGTGGGGGTCTGGTGGCGTGCAACTTCCTCGCGCGCCCGTTTGGCGGCCTGCCAGCGCACGTCTCGGCCCCGCTTGCCGGGGAACGGGGAAGAAAGAAACGTTCCCTCGCAAGCGGGGCCGGGAGTCGGTCTAGTGGATGATGCCCGTCCGCAGCGCCACCGCGACCATCCCCGCACGGTCGCCCGTGCCGAGCTTGCGAGCGATGCGGGCCAGGTGGGACTTGACCGTCAGCGCGGAGAGGCCCATGGCGACGCCGATCGCCTTGTTCGACTGCCCCTCCGCGACCAGCCGCAGGACCTCGACCTCGCGGCCGGACAGCTCCCGGTACGCCTGCGGCGGAGCCGCCTGCGTCGCGCCGGGAGCGCCGTTCGGAGCGCCGGGGACGCCCGCGCCGACCGGCGCGCCCGGCATGCCGGGACGGCGGACGTGGCCGGACATGCCGGGCCGGAGCCCGCCCGTGCCGGGCATGCCCGGACGCTGCGGCATGCCGCTGCCGACGCGGGTACCGGTGACGACGTAGCCCTTCACGCCGCTGGCCAGCGCGCTCCGGACCGCACCGATGTCGTCGGCTGCGGAGAGGGCCAGCCCGTTGGGCCAGCCTGCGGCGCGGGTCTCGGCGAGGATCGCCAGTCCGGAGCCGTCGGGGAGATGGACATCGGCGACGCAGATGTCGCGTGGGGTTCCGACGCGCGGACGCGCTTCGGCGAGTGAGGACGCCTCGATCACGTCGCGCACGCCGAGGGCCCAGAGGTGCCGGGTGACCGTGCTGCGGACGCGAGGGTCGGCGATGACCACCATGGCGGTGGGCTTCGTCGGACGATAGGCGACCAGGTTTGCGGGGTGCTCAAGGAGAACGGACACCAGGCCTCCTGATTGAGAGGTGCCGGGAAGAGGGTCACTGTCTGCTTCGGCACCATCGGTGCCCGGCTTTAGCGAATGATCACGATTGAGTGAGGGGCAATTCGGGCAGTTCGGATATTTTGTTCAACCCGATTGAGCCTAAGTCACCCGTAAGTGATCAAAAGCGGTCGACACGCCGAACGTCTGACCGAAATGTCCGAAATGGCAACCTAAGCGTACGTCGAAGCTGACGATCCTTCACCTGATCGCGCAGCGACCGCTTCACGCGCCGCCGCGCGGCTGCCGCCGCGTCGGCATCGGCACGACGCTGCTGACCTGGCCCGATCCCTCGCCCACCACGGGCGTGGCCGGATAAGGAACCGTGAGCGGCGGCAGCCCGGCGCACTGGCACAGGAGCTCGCACCACGCACGCAGGTGCGCACCCAGCCCGAGCCCGGTGACGGCTGCCCCGCCCCCGGTCACGGACGGCATCGACGGTAGTGACGGGATCGCGGAGTGGGCGGGCGGCACCGGTGTCCAGGACGCGCGGATCTCGATCTCGGTGCTGGACGGACGCTCGACCATCGAACCGAAGTACTGGGAGTACGCGCGCGACACCGTCCCGCCGGGCTCGACGTAGGCGCAGCCGAACTGCTCCAGTGCGTCGACCAGCCAGGACCAGCCCACCTCGGCCAGCATCGGGTCGTCCGCGATCTCCCGTTCCAGGTCCGCCTGCGTCAGCGAGACCAGCCGGAACTGGCCCTGCCAGGCCTCGTGCCCGGACGGGTCGTGGAGCAGTACGAGCCGACCGTCGGCCAGCTCCTCCCCGTCGACCTCGACGGAGGCGGTCAGTGCGTAGGCGTACGGTGCCAGCCGTCGCGGTGCGGGGGTGTCGTCGATGCGCACCTCGGGACGCACCCGGGTGCTCTTCAACTCGGCCACCGCGGCGCGGAATGCGGCTGGCGCGGTCTCCGCCCCCGTGGTCCCTTCGCCGAATGCGGAACCACCCTCGTACATCGGCCTCCCGCCGTTCACCGCAGCCATGCCGGAAGACTATGCGCCCGGCCAGCCCGCTGAGTGCCGACACCACGAAGGACGCGTGGTCCGGCGTGCGAAGATTTCTGCGTGACCGAGAGCCAGAGCACCCGCCCCGAGAACCTGCCGACGTACGACTCCGCGTTCCTGCGCGCCTGTCGCGGGGAGGAGGTTCCGCACACGCCGGTCTGGTTCATGCGCCAGGCGGGCCGCTCGCTGCCGGAGTACCGCAAGGTCCGTGAGGGCATCGCGATGCTCGACTCCTGCATGATGCCGGAGCTGATCAAGGAGATCACGCTCCAGCCGGTCCGCCGCCACAACGTGGACGCGGCCATCTACTTCAGCGACATCGTGGTCCCGCTCAAGGCGATCGGCGTCGACCTCGACATCAAGCCCGGCGTCGGCCCGGTCATCGCGAACCCCGTCCGCACGGCCGCCGATTTGGAGCAACTGCGTCCGCTGGAGCCCTCCGACGTCCCGTACGTGACCGAGGCGATCGGCCTGCTCGTCGCGGAGCTCGGCGCGACCCCGCTGATCGGATTCGCCGGTGCGCCGTACACGCTGGCCAGCTACCTGGTCGAGGGCGGCCCGTCGCGGACCTACGAGAACACCAAGGCCATGATGTACGGCGCGCCCGACCTGTGGGCCGCGCTGGTCGACCGGCTCGCGGTGATCACGGCCGGGTTCCTCAAGGTGCAGATCGAGGCCGGGGCCTCGGCCGTGCAGCTCTTCGACTCCTGGGCGGGCGGCCTGGCCCCCGAGGACTACCGCCGCTCGGTCATGCCGGCCTCGGCGAAGGTCTTCGCGGAGGTCGCCTCGTACGGCGTCCCGCGGATCCACTTCGGCGTCGGCACGGGCGAGCTGCTCGGTCTGATGGGTGAGGCGGGCGCGGACGTGGTCGGCGTCGACTGGCGCGTCCCGCTGGAGGAGGCGTCCCGCCGCGTGGGCGGCGGCAAGGCGCTCCAGGGCAACCTGGACCCGACGGTCCTCTTCGCCCCCGAGTCGGTGGTCCGCGAGAAGGCCGACGAGGTCCTCGCCTCGGCGAAGGCCTCCGGCCGCGGCCACGTCTTCAACCTCGGCCACGGGGTTCACCCGACCACCGACCCGGACGCCCTGACCAAGCTGGTCGCCCACGTGCACGAGCGCACTGAGCGCTGACGCGCGGGTGTCGGCATCCAGGGGCGCGGGGAACTGCGCGACAAGCCACCCGCCCACGGGGCAGGCCGAGCGAGCAGGACCGTCCGCGCGGGGTGGCTCTCCGCGTAGCGCCCCGCGCCCCTGACGTGCTGCAACTCCCCGTGTTTCCCGACGAGTTGTCAGCAACGAGGCGGGCAAGGGGCGGGAGGCCGCCGCGCTTTCGGGGACCCGAACGGGGGTGTGCGAGAGTGAGGGCATGAACAGCACGACGTCCGCCTCCGAGGCCCCTTCTCTCCCGCACGTCCTTGTGGTCGGCGGGGGTATCGCCGGCCTCGCCGCGGCGGCTCGGCTGGCCGGGGCGGACGGGCATGCGGCCCGTGCGCGGGTGACGCTGTTGGAGGCCGGGCCCCGGCTCGGCGGCAAGCTCCGGACGGGCGAGGTCGGCGGCGTCACCGTCGACCTGGGCGCGGAGTCCATGCTGGCCAGGCGGCCCGAGGCGGTCGCGCTGGGCCGTGGCGTCGGCCTTGACGACGCCCTCCAGCCGCCGACCACCGCCAAGGCCGCGATCTGGACGCGTGGTGCGCTGCGCCCGATGCCGACCGGTCATCTCATGGGCGTGCCCGGGGACCTCGACGCGCTCGCCGCCTCCGGCGTGCTCTCAGCCGAGGGGTTGGCCCGCGCGGCGGAGGACGAGACCCTGCCGCGTACCGAGGTCGGTCAGGACATCGCCGTCGGCGAGTATGTCGCCGCGCGCCTCGGCCGGGAAGTGGTCGATCGACTGGTCGAACCGCTGCTCGGCGGCGTCTATGCCGGTCACGCTGATCGAATTTCGCTCAGTGCCGCTGTTCCGCAACTGCTTGCGATCGCTCGGCGCGATCGATCGGCGATCGAAGGCGTGCGGGCGACCCTGTCCGCAGCCGCGAAGAACCCCAACCCGGCCCCGGTCTTCATGGGCATCGAGGGCGGTATCGGCCGTCTGCCCGTCGCGGTGGCCGAGGCCTGCCGCGACGCGGGCGTCACCATCCGCACCGAGACCCCGGTCGACTCGCTCCGCCGCACCGCCGACGGCTGGACCGCGGTGCTCGGCGGGAGCGCGACCGGCGAGGCGCTGGCCGCCGACGCGGTGGTGCTCGCCGTTCCCGCGAACGTCGCCGCCCGCCTGCTCACCTCCCACGCGCCGCGCGCCGCCGCCGAGTTGGCGGAGGTCGAGTACGCGGGCATGGCCCTGGTCACGCTGGCCTTCCGCCGCGCGGACGTCGGCGCGCTCCAGGGCAGCGGCTTCCTGGTCCCGCCGGTCGACGGTCGGTCGATCAAGGCGTCGACCTTCTCCAGCAACAAGTGGGGCTGGCTCGACCGGTCCGCCCCGGACACGTTCGTGCTCCGCACCTCGCTCGGTCGCCACGGCGAGGAGGCCGTGCTCGATCAGGACGATGCGGATCTGATCGAACGATCGCTCTCCGATCTCCGCGAGGCGGCCGGGATCACCGCGCGACCGTATGCGCATACGGTCACCCGCTGGCGTGGCGGCCTCCCGCAGTACCCGGTGGGCCACCCCGAGCGGGTCGCCCGGATCGAGGCGGAGGTCGCCGCGCTGCCGGGCCTGGCGCTGTGCGGCGCGGCGTACCACGGGGTGGGCATCCCCGCCTGTGTCGGCAGCGCGTGGCGAGCGGTGGACCTGGTGACCGGAGCGTTCCGAGCAAGGGAGACAATGAGCGCATGAGTGAGCACAGCGAGCAGAACGCGCACGAGGCGCAGGGCAGCGAGAAGTCGCAGAAGCCGAAGGCGCGTGAGCTGAACGACGTCATCCGCTACACCCTCTGGTCGGTGTTCCGGCTCAAGGACGTGCTGCCCGAGGACCGCGCGGCCCTGGGCACCGAGGTCGAGGAGCTGTTCGCGCAGCTCGCCGAGAAGGACGTCACGGTGCGCGGCACCTACGACGTGTCCGGCCTGCGCGCCGACGCCGACCTGATGATCTGGTGGCACTCCGGCGACAGTGACAACCTGCAGGAGGCCTACAACCGCTTCCGTCGCACGCGGCTCGGCCGCGCGCTGGAGCCGGTCTGGTCGAACATGGCCCTGCACCGTCCCGCGGAGTTCAACAAGTCCCACATCCCGGCGTTCCTCGCGGACGAGACGCCGCGGTCGTACGTCTGCGTCTACCCCTTCGTCCGCTCCTACGAGTGGTACCTGCTGGAGGACGCGGAGCGGCGCGAGCTGCTGTCCGAGCACGGCAAGATGGCCCGCGGCTACCCGGACGTCCGCGCCAACACGGTCGCGTCCTTCGCCCTCGGCGACTACGAGTGGCTCCTCGCCTTCGAGGCGGACGAGCTGCACCGCATCGTCGACCTCATGCGCCACCTGCGCGGGAGCCGCGCACGTCTGCACGTGCGCGAGGAGGTCCCGTTCTACACGGGCCGGCGCAAGGAGATCAGCGAGCTGCTCGCGGGTCTGGCGTAACAAGAGGTAGTCGCATTCGTCTGGGCGCGGGGCTCTGCTTGATCAACTGCGTGGGTGGCTTGACGCGTGCGCAGTTGATCAAGCGGAGCCCCGCGCCCCTGACGTGTTGCAACGCCCCGTCTGCCGTCCCTACAGCGCTCGGGAGGGCTTGAGGGCTGCGCGGAGGTACGGCTCGCGCAGCGCGCCGGGGCCGCGGAGGATCAGAGCTAGGGTCTGGTCCGCGCCGCGGGAGCGTGCGTGGTGGGTGCGGGCGCGGCGTGTGCCCGCGCGCAGGCCGCGGAGGAGGTCCTGGCCCGGGGGAGCGGCCCAGGGGGTGACCGGGTAGACCTCGATGCGGGCCATCAGCAGGGTGCCTGCGCTCAGCACCAGCGGCAGGGTGAACCACGCCGCCAGCGCGGCAAGGCCGATCCTCGCGCCGGTGAGGTCACGCGCGCCCGCGGCACCCAGCGCGGCGGCGAAGAGGCCGAGGGTGGTCACCAGGGACCACCGCACGCCCGTGACGGCCTGCGCCAGGGTGTCCCGTGTGCCGGGGGCGACCGCGAGGCCCCGGCGGGTGAGCCGGTCGGCGATCTCGCGTACCGCCGTGCCGTGGGCGACCTCGCGGCGCAACTCGTCGGTGCGGCACTGGCCTTCGGGGCCGATCGCGGTGAGGACCGCCGCCTCCAGCTCGTTCTGCGGGTGGGGGCGGGCCACGGAGGTCCAGCCGGTGTGGGCGAGGTGGAGCACGCCCTTGGCCACCATGCGGACCAGGGTCAGCTCGACCACCCGCTCGGGGCCGCCGGCCAGGTACGCCGCGTCGAAGAGGTCCGGCGCGTGCTCGTCGTCGGACAGCTCCTCGGAGCCGGTCTCAGGCGACCCGCCCGGCGTGGACGTGCCGTTGACCGCTGGGTCGATCGTCGCGACCAGGCGGCACAGTCTCAGCGCGGAGAGCATCGCCAGCAGGCACGCGGGGATCAGGAACACGTACGCCATGAGGCATAACCAACCTCACTCCTGACCGCCGCTCAAGATCCGTGTGCGGACGGATATCCAACCGTGATCGGCGGTCGCTCCGCCGGCGCAGGCCGATGACCAGGACCGGCAGAGCCGTCGCAGCGAGTGACAGGAAGGCCAGCAGCGGCGGCGGCCAGAACGGTGCGGAGGCGCCCGAGGGCGTCGCGCTCCCGGTGATCGTCGCGTCCGACCAGCGGAAGGTCGCCACTGTCGCCAGAGCGAGAGCGAAGAACAGCGCGCCGAGCAGCAGTCGGATCGCGCCGCGTACCGCGCGCTGCCTCGGCGCGGTGCGCAGGGATGTCCAGAGCACCCGTGCACCGGCGAGACCGACCGCCGTGGCGGACGCCAGAAAGAACGGATCGACGAACGGATCGATGAAAGGACCGAGGCTCATCAGGACACCCCTTCCCAGGAATGGGAGGAGCCAGGTCCCCCGCACCTGGCTCCATGGGGAGAGCATGTCGGCTGGCTGCGAGCCAAGGAAGACGGCGGCGCGATTCTCAGAGCTAGATTTGAGCTTTCACGGGCTTGCCTCGCGGGTCGCCCTGATCGCGGCCGTCTCGGCCGGCGATCACCGTGGGCCGAGCAGATCCTCGGGGCCTGCACTGATGCGATGCAGGCGGCGTCCGGCCCCGGTCATCCGCAGCAGCAAGCCATGGCCCTCGGCGGCGTCGACGAGCTGCTCCCTGACCGCGGCGCGGACCAGGTCGAAGGTCTCCAGGGTGGTGATCCCGCGCCTACGAGCGTAGCGGGCGGCGTCGCGGTCGTCGGAGATCCAGACGGCGTGGCGGAAATCTCGGCGGCGGGTGATCAGGGTCAGCGTCTCGGCCTCGCCCAGGTGTTGGGTCGGGCGGCGGCGGTCGCCGCCGAAGACCGCGCGCCGCAGGCGTTCGACCTCGGTGCGTTCGTCGGGGTCGCTGATCTCCACCGGTTCGCCGAGGCTGCCGCGTTCGGCCAGTCCGGCGAGGGGCGGCAGATGCCGGGTGGAGAGCCGGGCCTCCCGGGCGACCGCCTCGGACCAGCGACCCCGGCCGTCGAGCACCTTCTCGAGTAACGCGACCCGGTCCACGGCGGCGAAGTTGCACAGGACGGTGTTGTCGGGGAACCACCACTCGGTCATGGCTGGTAGACCAGCTCCCCGCCGTCCCGCTCGACGGCGCCGTCCTGCGGTCGGTCGTCCTGCAGCAGGTCGTCCTCCAACTCCTTCGGCTCGACGCCGAGGAGTGCGGCGAGCGGACGGAGGGTCGTCTCCCCGGACCGGAACGCCAGGTAGAGGCCCTCGGCCAGCCGTGCGGGTGGGCGTTCCGCCTCGGCGAGGGCCGCCTCGCGCAGGTAGGCGTCCATGGCCCCGACCGCGAGATGGCACTCCGCAGTCGTCCGGCGCCGGAGCCGTGTCTGCTGGGACGCGTCGATCAGGCCGAGTCGCCGCAGCCGGGCCGCGAGCGCGCTGGGGGAGACCCGGAACCTCACCACCAGCTCGGCGAATTCGACATTGAAGTCGACACTGAAGTCGGCGCCGGACTTGGCCGCGGATTCGGGCCCGGACTGGGCCGCAGCCCGGCGGATGTCGGCCTCCGGCATGAGCAGCGCGGCCGCGAAGGCGTTGGCGCGGACCTCGTCGGGCTCGGCCTGGTGGCCCGGCGCGACCGGGGACTCGGTGCGCGGCTCGGCCGCGTCCCCGGCGAGGAGATGGCCGAGTTCGTGGGCGAGGGTGAACCGCTGCCGGGTCCAGCGGTCGTCCCTGCGGGCCAGGGCGAGGCGTGGGCCGCCCTCCTGCTGCCAGGAGAACCCGTCGACCAGGCCCGGGAGTTCGACGACGGCGAAGTCCACGCCGAACGCCCGCTCGATGACGGAGAGGAGCTCGCCGGTGGGCAGCAGCGCCGGATCGGTGGCGAGCGGCTCGCCAGGGCCCAGGGTCTGCCCCAACCAGGCGCGTACGGTGGCGGCGAGTTGCTCGCCCTGTTCGTCCGGGTCGCCCGGGCCCACCTCCGGCAGCGTGGGCATCTCCGGTGCGCGGCCGAGGAGTTCGAGGACCTCGTAGGCGGCCGTGAATCGCTCGGCGATGTCGCTCAGGCTACTGCTGTGCGCGGCGGCGTCCCCGCGTCCGGCCACGCCGGCCCGGCGCAACTGACGGCCAGTCAGCAGCCAGTCCACGGTGACCGATCCGGCCTCCGCGATGAGCGCGAGGTCGGTGGAGCTGAAGCGGCGGATGCCGTTGAGGGATTTGGAGAGCTTGTCGGGCGTGATCCCTACGCGTGCGGCGAAGGCGGCGTAGCTCATCCGCGCCGCCGTGATCACCGTGCGTACCCGCCCGGAGACGGATTCGTCCATGGGCCCACGGTACGACCTGCTTGCGAGAATCGCAATGGACGCGCAGGACACAGGAAGGCGCAGGGCACAGGAAGGCGCAGGACACGGGAGAGCAAGGCGCGCAGGCGCTGCCGCTCGGCGTGAAAGGATCAGGGCGTGGCGATGGCGAAGCCGGCGAGGTACCGGGAACTGGCGGCGGCCGTGCGTGCGGGCGTGCTGAGCGGCGAGTACGGCGCGGGCGGACGCCTGCCCAGCGAGGAGGCCCTGGCGGCCGCCCATGGCGTCTCACGCGGCACCGTCCGCCAGGCGCTGGCGCTGCTGCGCACCGAGGGCGTGGTGACCTCCCGTCGGGGCACCCGCCGTGTGGTGCTGGAGCAGCCGCGTCTGCAGAGCTTCACCGAACTGCTCAGCTTCACGCGTTGGGCCCGCTCGCTCGGCGAGGAGCCGGGCGGGTCGGTGGTCGCCCTGCAGTGGCGCGAGGCCGACGCGACGGAGGCGGCGCAACTGCGGCTGACCGAGGGCGACCGGGTGCTGTCCGTGCGCCGCTGCCGCACGCTCGGCGGCCGCCCGGTGATGGTCGAACGGACCGTCTACGGCGAGCCGATCGGCGCGCTGGTCGCGGAGATGCCGGGCGACGCCGTCTCGGTCACCGAACTACTCGAGTCCAACGGCCTGGTTCTGGCCGACGCCGACCACACCATCGACCTGACCCTCGCGGACGCGGACGACGCCGCCCTGCTCGGCTGCGAGCCCGGCGCGCCGCTGCTCCGCGAGCGCCGCCGGACGACGGATCCGACGGGCCTCCCCATCGAGTGGTCCGAGGACCGTTACCTGCCCGGAACGGTCGCCTTCACCGTCCACAACTCCCTTGCCGCGACGACGCTCGCGCGCCTGCGGGAGGCGGGGAGCTGAGGGTGGTCAGCGGGCCTGTCAGCGGGCCTGCGCCGGTGCGGAGGCCAACTCGACCAGCAGGTCCCGGAAATGGGCGAAGGGCGGCGTGACCGCGTCCGGGTCCTTGGCGTCGTCGTCCCAACGGCGGAGCCGTACTGCTGCTTCGGCGTGCGGAAGTTGGGCGAACGCCGCCGCCTCGTCCGGGTCCATCGGGCCGCCCTGGAGCGAGAGCGTGTGGACGGACGCCTCGGAGAGCCTGTCGAAGTACGCGGGCTCGACCGCGCACAGGTAGCGCTTGGCCGCGACGTGGAGGCGGACCGGCACCGTCACCGCCGGACCGAACCAGGGGGCGAGCCAGTCCGCGCCCTGGTGGCTGTGGCGGTTGTCGGCGGTCCCGGCCATCAGTTCGCGGCCGTGGATCGCGCCGCGGAAGTGACCGACGTCGTGCAGCAGGGCGGCGGCGACCAGCGCGGGCTGGGCCCCCTCGGCTTCGGCCAGAGCGGCTGCCTGGAGCATGTGCTCGGCCTGGGTGACGTGCTCGCCGAGGTAGTCCGCCGCACCCTCGCCGGCGAACAGTTCGCCGATGGCGGTCACGATCTGATCGGGCGTCATTTCAGTTCTCCTCACTGGGACGCGTGCGGCCCAGCAGCGCCACCGTGCTCAGCAGGGCATCCAGATCCGCGTAACAGCCCTGGAGATGCCGGGCACCACCGCGCTCGAACGCCGTGCGGGCGTGCAGCAGACGGGTGTTGTCGAAGATCAGGCAGTCGCCGGGCTCGAGCCGGAACTCCAGCTGCGCCTCCGGTGCCAGCAGCAGCTCGGCGAAGGCGCGGTAGGCCCGGTAGAAGGCGTCGGTCCGCTCCTTGGGGAGTCGGAGCGTGCCGAGCGAGCGGTTGTTGAAGCGCACTTCGCGGATCCGGCCCTCGGCGTCCAGGTCGATCAGCGGTCGGCGCGCGCTCAGCTCCGTCACCGCGTCCCGGAAGGCGAACTCGACCGGGGTGGTGGTCAGTACGGCGAACGCCTCGGGGTCCTCCTCGCGCAGTTGCGAGGCGACGGCGAAGCCGTCGACCAGGCCGGAGTCACCGCCCAGCGCGTTGTTGACCAGGCAGTGCAGCAACTGCAGGGTCGGCACCGGGTCGCGGTAGGGGTTGTCGGTGTGCGGGGTGATCGCGACGTTCGTGAAGGCGAGGTTGTTGGGTTGCTCCTCAACCCGGACCTCGAACTGCAGGCCGTAGTTGGTCTCCCGGACGAAGCCGAACGCGCGGGCGGCTTCCTGCACCTGGCCGTCGCGCAGCGGCACATCCCGCAGCAGGCAGAAGCCCAGGCGGTGGACGGCGCCCAGCATCCGCCGGCGCTCCTCGTCGCTTCCCATGAACGCGTCCCAGGACGCCTCCGGGAGGCGTCCGTTCAGCGTTTCGGCGCGCAGCCACAGCTCCTTGCCGTCCTCGGCGCGCGGGTCGGGCTCGGCCGCGGCGGCGAGCCAGTCGGCGTCGTAGCGCGAGCGGTGGCCGTCCGGGGACCAGACGACGTCCCAGCCGTCGCGTCCGGCCTCGGAACGCCGCTCGGCCGCGGCGAGCGCCAGAGCCTGCGGCACCTCGGTGATCTGGAACAGCTTCTGGCCCGTCCCGGGGTCGCGGCATTCGGCGCAGCCGCAGTTGTCGCGCAGCCACATCGCCGACAGGCCGGCGGGCCGCGGTGCGTGAGCTCGGCCCGTGCCTGCGGCGGCCGTCTCCGTGGTGGTCATTCGATTTCGACCTCTCTCCAAAAGTTGTATAGCCAACTTTGACCCATGCCCTCCGCGGTCGCCAAGAGGGCTCCAGGTGAACGGAGGCTGAATGACCGGTGTTCAGCCACGCGGGGTAGGGTCGGGCCGGCCCGTCGCGCTGCGGACGGACCGGACTTATCCACGGGGAAGGCAGGGGAACCACATGAGCACGCCCGGCTACCAGCAGGTTCAGCTCAACGAGATCGCGCGCGGTCGTCTGGACGGGTCGCGACAGGGGCGTCCCTGCTTCACCTCGGACCTGTCGGTCAACGAGTTCGTCCTGGTCACCGAGTCGGGCTTCGAGCCGCTCGGCATGGTGATGGGCACCAGCGTCTACCACGTCGGTGTCCAGTACGGCGGTTGGAAGACCAGCCAGGAGCTGGGCATACTCACCCAGGCGATGTACAACGTCCGCGAGCTGGCCATGAGCCGGATGGAGGCGGAGGCCGCCGAGCTCGGCGCGGACGGCGTCATCGGCGTGACACTGCGGCCGGTGAACTACGCCTTCATGTCGGACGTCGTCGAGTTCTTCGCCACCGGCACCGCCGTCAAGGCCACCGACGGAACCAACTACCGTGCGCCGAACGGCAAGCCGTTCACCACGAACCTCACCGGGCAGGACTTCTGGACGCTCTGGCAGCACGGCTGGCTGCCGCGTCGACTGGTGCTGGGCAACTGCGTCTACCACGTCGCACATCAGACGATGCGTCAGCTGCTGTCGCAGGTGGGCCAGAACGCGGAACTGCCGCAGTTCACCCAGGCCCTCTACGACGCCCGCGAGCTGGCGATGGCGCGGATGCAGTACGAGGGCCAGCAGCTCGGCTCCGACGGCATCGTCGGCACTTTCGTCAACGACCACCGCTACTGGGGCGAGCACGCGATCGAGTTCTTCTCGATGGGTACGGCGGTCAGCCGGGTCCGGCCGGACGTCACGCCGGTCAAGCCGACGATGACGATGCCGCTCAGCCGCTGACGAAGCGTCAACCGTCAACCACGGGGCTGTACACCCGTCGGCCGCCCTCCCGGATCCCTGATCCCTGATCCGGGAGGGCAGCCGACCGTCACAGCGCCTTGCGTACCCGGGTGACCCGGACTTCCTCGACCCCCAGCAGGCCGAGCAGCGGCACCTTGGCGCGGCGCTGGTCCGGGTCGACGGTCAGCCCGTCCGCACGGAGCCGGTCGAGCAGCAGTTCCGCCAGCGGCATCACCATGTGCCGTCCCCAGCAGCGTTCGGAGACGTGGCCGAAGGGCAGGTAGCCGGGCGTGTGGTCGGGATCGAGGTCGTCCCAGCGCTCCGGACGGAACTCGTCCGGGTCCTCCCACAGCGCCGGGTCGCGGTGCGAGAGCAGAGGGAGCACCAGCACGTCGTCCGCCGGGCCGATCCGGGGATCGATCTCCGGATACTCGGGCGAGGAGCGGCGCAGGATGTTCCAGGACGGCGGCAGCAGGCGCAGCGACTCCAGGACGATGTTGCGGTTCGAGACCCTCTCGTCGAAGGGCGCGCCCAGCCAGAGCGCGTTGGCCACCAGCGTGGAGACGGTGAAGCAGACGGGCGCGGCGGCCCGCCGGTAGATGCCCATCGCGTGGCGCCGGTCCTGGTAGCCGCCCGCCTGCGCGGTCAGCTCGGCGAGGTTGCTGGACGCCGCAGTGGCCCGGAGGCGGATCGGCAGCGCCGCACCGGCGGCGATCACGGTCCAGGTCAGGACCGGCGTCAGTTCCAGGTTGCGGCTCATCAGCATGGTGAGCCGACGCGGGTCGCCACCGAGGACCAGGTCGCGCAGCAGCATGTGGCCGGTGAGCGGCCACGGGCCGGAGAGGTCCGCGCCCGCCGGGATCGGGTGTTCCAGGGCTCGGCGCACGTCGCGACCGACGGTCTGGGTCACCGAGGACGCCTCGGGTCGGGAGATGGACCGGCCGTGCAGCGGCTTGAAGGTCGGGCGCTCGGTCTCGGTGGCACGCCGGGCCGCGAGGATCCGGTCCGTCAGCTCGTGGCCGGCGACCCCCATGGTGTCGGGTTCCAGGCGGAAGGCGTCCTGCCCGAGGTGGTTGTCGAGCAGGGCGGCCAGGCGCGGCGAGAGGACCGTGGTCCGGCCGGTGGTCAGGGTGCGGGCAGCGGGCATCACGCGTCTCCGGGGGCCGGGAGTTCGGGAGTTCGGGAGTTCGGCCGAAGGGCAGAGCCCACGCCCGGCACGCCGTGGGAACGGCGGTGCCGGACGCGGGCCCGGTGGTGCATCACCCCGCAGGGCGCGGGGATGGGGTCCGTCGGCTCAGTACCACAGGTACCAGGCGTTGGCCTTCAGGCTCTTCTGGGCGAAGACGGCGTTGCGAACGGCGAACAGGACCTTCATCTCTGTCCCCTTTCTGTGGAAACGGGGTGATGCACAATCCGCTTGTGGCGGCGTGTGCCTGACAGGGACACAGGCTGCCTGACGGGGATCAAGGTCGGATCTACGCGCGCATAGACGGGACGTAGACTCCGCTCCGGCATGCTCACGTGCACCGCTACGGGAGGAACAGCACGCCATGAGCGCCATGAGCGTCGGCACGCAGGACTGGAACACGATCGTCACCGGAGGCGGCGCCGGTCCCCGGTGAACGGCTCGGTCGGAACGAGTGCCGGGGAGAGCGCCGGAGCGACTGCCGCGCACGTGCGGTCGAGCAGCCGTCGGGCGCTGTGGCGGTCGGCCGCGCTGCCGGAGTTCTCGAACTCGTCGAGCGCTGCCTCGGCATGGACGCGCGCCCGGTCCGACTCGCCGGCCCGATGCAGGAGTACGGCGAGCCGGTGGTGGGCGTGCGCGGCGCGGCCGGGCAGGGCGGCCACGGTCCACGCCTCCGCCGCCGCGGTCAGGTGTGCGACGGCCTCGGCGGGGTGGTCCAGCGCGTCATGGGCGAGGCCGAGGACGAAGAAGGTGTGCGCGGTGCCTGCGCAGTCCCCCTCCGTCCGGAGCCGGGCCAGCAGCGGACGGCACTGCTCCAGCACCTCCTCGGCGCGGCCCGTGCTGATCCGTGACACGGCGGCGTTCAGCAGGGAGGCGGTCTCCCCACTGCGGTGACCGAGGACGCGGGCCAGCGCCACGGCCTCGCCGAACCGCAGCACGGCCTCCTCGTCCCGGCCCTGCGCATGGGCGATCGCGCCGAGGTCGTTGAGCGCCTGACGCAGGATCACCAGATCGCCGTCCTCCTGGCACAGCTCCACCGCGCGCAGCGTCTCCGGCTCCGCTGAGGCCCAACGGCCCGCACCCACCGCGATGTTGCCCGCGAGGAACCGGGCCCGCCCCTCCGTGTGCCGGTCCCCGTGCCGGGCTGCGGCGCGGGCCAGCGCGTCGACGGTCTCCACGAGTTGGCGACGCCGGGGTCCGGGGCCGAACGGGCTGAGCGCGATGAGCAGGTTGACGGCTCGGGGGAGCAGCGCCGCATAGCCGGGGCCGCTGCCGCTCTGCTCCGCGTGCCCGCCCTGCTCCGTTCTCCCGTCGCGCTCCGCGCTACCGACGCGCTCGTCGGGCTGGGCGTGCCCGTCGCGCTCGTTGCTCTCGTCGAGCGACTCCCGTGCGATCCGGGCGGCCAGGTCCACCGCGCCCGGACCCTCCGTCCGCGCCCAGTTACGGGCCGCTGCCGCGCTGGGGAAGTCGGGACCCGGCAACGGCAACGGCCCCAGTGCGTCCCGGACACAGTCGCCGGGAACCGCCCGCTCGAACGCGGAACACGCCCCGGCCAGCAGGAAGTCCAGCAGCCGCGCTCGCGCCGCCCGCTCCTCGCCGGGCGCGGTGCGCAGCGAGACGCGGCGGGCGAAGTCGCGGAGCAGGCCGTGGTGCCGGTAGCGGTTCTCGGCGGGCGACTCCAGCATCGCGATGTCGACCAGGGACTCCAGCAACTCCTCGGCGCGGGTCGGGTCGGTGTCCAGCAGGGCCGCGGCCGAGGCCAGCCCCAACTCGGCCGCGTCGACGGCTCCGAGCAGACGGAACGCCTCCGCCTGCGCCTCCGTGAGCTGGCCGTAGCCGAGTTCGAAGGCCGCCGCGACCGCCAGCTCGCCGATCCGCAGTTCGTCGATCCGGCGTCGCTCGTCCGTCAGCCGCCCGACCAGGGCCCGCAGCGTCCAGGACGGCCGCGCAGCCAGGCGGGTGGCCACGATGCGCACCGCCAGCGGCAGTCGGCCGCAGGCCTGGACCAGCTCGACCGCCGCCTCGCGTTCGGCGTCGACGCGTGCCTCGCCGGTCACGGACCGCAGTAGGCGCAGCGCCTCGGCAGGCTCGAAGCCGCCGAGGTCCGGTTGGGCGGTGATGGGCAGACCGGCCAGTCGCATCCTGCTGGTCAGCACCACCGCGCAGGCGGCAGCCCCCGGCAGCAGCGGGCGGACCTGGGCCGCCCCCGCCGCGTTGTCGAGCACGATCAGCAGCCGACGCCCGTCCGCCGTCGACCGGAACAGCGCCGATCGGGCCGTGACTCCGTCCGGTACCTCCTCCGGAGCCAGGCCCAGGGCGCAGAGGAAGCCGCCGAGAACCTCCTCCGGGTCGGCGGCGCGACCGGTGTTGCCGCGCAGATCGACGTAGAGCTGGCCGTCGGGGAAGGCCGGACGGCTGCGGTGGGCGAGGTGCAGCGCCAGTGCGGTCTTGCCGACGCCGCCCATCCCGGACAGCGCCAGCACCGGCGGCGCGGTCCGCTCCGGCCCGGCCAACGCCGCGCAGAGGTCCTCGACCAGCCTGGTGCGCCCGACGAAGTCCGGCTCCTGCGGCGGCAGTTGTGCCGGTACGGGCGGGGACCTGCGTTCGGCCCGGAAGGCCCCCTCGGCCCGGAACGCCCCTTCGGACCGGAGTACGCCCTCGGGCCGCGCGCCGGGCTCGGCGGTCGCGGCCGGAGGCACCACCTCGCGCGGCCTCTGCGGTGCGGCTGCGGCCGCGGTAGCCGGACCACCGCCCTCCAGGACGGCAGCGTGGACGGAGGTCAGTTCATGGCCCGGATCGACCCCCAACTCCCGGGCCAGGCGACGGCGCACGTCCTGATAGAGCGTCAGCGCGTCGCTCTGGCGGCCGACCTGGGTCAACGCCTGCATCAGCAGCCCGTGCAGGCGTTCGCGCAGCGGGTGTTCGGCGGTCAGCGCGGTCAACTCGGGTATGCACGCGGCTGCGCGTCCCAGCGTCACGTCCAGCCCGATCCGCTGCTCGACCAGGCTCAGCCGCAGCTCGGCGTAGCGGTGCCGCTGCCGCTCGGCGAAGGGGCCGGGGACGCCGGCCAACGGCTCGCCCTGCCACAGCGCGACCGCCTCGCGCAGCAGGTCCGCCGCTTCGTGGAGGCGCTCGGCGGCCCGCGCCTGTTCGGCGCGTGCGGCCAGCAGTTCCGCCTGCGCGGCGTCGACGGCCTGGTCCGGCAGGTCCACCCGGTAGCCGCCGGAGACCGAGAGCAGGATCCCCGGGCCGCCGTCAGCGGCGCTGTCGCAGCGTAGCGCCTTGCGCCAGCGCCAGGCGTAGGTGCGCAGGATCGACCTGGCCCGGCAGGGCGAGCGGTCGCCCCACAACGCCTCGATCAGCTCGTCCGTCCCGGCCGAACGGCCGGGACGCAGCAGCAGGGTGGCCAGCATCGCCTGCTGCTGCGGCGTGCCCATCGCCAATGCCGAGGAGCCGCGTCGGCCCCGCATCGGACCGAGCACCTGGAACTCGATGGCAGGCACGACCTCGTCTACCCGTTCTCTGCAAGTTGTGCGGGTGAGCAGGGAGCCAGGCTAGTCGAGGTCTGATCAGGTTTCCTTACTGGATTTCGGCCAACTACTCCCCGGCAGCGCGCAGTCGCAGCGAGATGCTGTTGATGCAGTAGCGCTGGTCGGTCGGCGTCGGGTAGCCCTCGCCCTCGAAGACGTGGCCCAGGTGCGAGCCGCACTTGGCGCAGCGCACCTCGACCCGAGCCATGCCGTGCGTGCGGTCCTCGATCAGCTCCACCGCTGACGAGTCGCGCGGGTCGTAGAAGCTCGGCCAGCCGCAGTGTGACTCGAACTTGGTGCCCGAGGTGAACAGCTCGTTGCCGCAGGCGCGGCAGGAGTAGACGCCCTCCGTCTTGGTGTCGGTGTACTCGCCGACGAAGGGGCGCTCGGTGCCCGCCTCACGCAGCACCGCGTACTCGGCGGGCGTCAGCTCCTCACGCCACTCGGCGTCCGTCTTCTCGATGTCGTAGGCCATGATCGCGCGCTCCTTCGGTCAGCCGAGGGTGTCCAGGCGGGAGAGGATCTCCGGGCCGAGGAAGGTGACGTCCCCGGCGCCCATGGTGAGAACGAGATCACCGGGCTTCGCGATTCCCGCGACCAGCTCCGGAACGGCCGCCAGCGAGTGGACGCCCTGGACGTCGGTGCCCTTGGCGCGGGCCGACTCGATGACGATCTCGCTGGTGATGCCCGGGATCGGGTCCTCGCGCGCCGGGTAGATGTCCAGCACCAGGACCTGGTCGGCCAGGGCGAGCGCCTCGCCCATCTCCAGGCCCAGCTCCCGGGTGCGGCTGAAGAGGTGCGGCTGGAAGACCACGACCACGCGCCCCTCGCCCGCCGCCCCGCGGATGGCCTGCAGGTCGGCGGCGATCTCGGTCGGGTGGTGCGCGTAGGAGTCGATCACCTGGACGCCCGCGGACTCGCCCTTGAGCTGCAGCCGACGCCGTACGCCCTGGTAGCTGCTGAGCGCCGGGGCCAGCTGTGCCGCCGGGATGCCGAGCTTCACGCCCGCCGCCAGCGCGGCCACGGCGTTGTGCGCGTAGTGGCGGCCGGGGACGTTGACGGTGAAGGTCAGTTCCTCGCGGGTCTGCCCCTCGCCACCCGGCAGGGCGACGGTCACCTCGCTGGTCATGCCGCGCGGCACGATCCTCAGGATCCGCACGTCGGCGCGCTCGCCCTCGCCGACGGTGACAATCTCGAACTGCCGTCCGGCGACCCGGGAGGCCAGCTCGGCCGCACCCGCGTGGTCGATGTCGACGACCAGCGCACCGCCGGGCGTGATCCGGTCGGCGAAGGCCTCGAAGGACTCGTAGATCTCGTCCATGGACGCGTAGTTGGCGTGGTGGTCCAGCTCCACGTTGAGGACGATGGCGACCTCGGGCGTGTACTTCTGGAAGCTGCGGTCGCTCTCGTCCGCCTCGGCGACGAAGATCTCGCCGGTGCCGTGGTGGGCGTTGCTGCCCGGCTCGTTGAGGTCGCCGCCGATGGCGAAGGACGGGTCCACGCCGAGCGCGGTCAGGCTGACCGCCAGCATGCTCGTCGTGGTGGTCTTGCCGTGCGTGCCCGCGACGGCCAGCGCCCGGCGGCCCGCCATCAACGCGGCCAGCGCGTCGGAGCGGTGGATGATCGGCAGGTCACGTCGCCGCGCCTCGACGATCTCCGGGTTGTCCTCGCGGATCGCGCTGGAGACGACGATGCAGCTGGCCTCCGCCGGGACGTGCTCGGCGGCGTGGCCGACGTGGACCTCCGCGCCCAGCTGACGCAGGGCGAGGACGACCGTGGACTCCTTGGCGTCGCTGCCGGAGACCTGGGCGCCGCGCAGCGCCAGGATCTTGGCGAGCCCGGACATGCCGGCGCCCCCGATGCCGATGAAGTGCGGGGCGGACAGAGGCGCGGACGTTGCTGACGTGGCTGCCGGGGCGGCGGTCATGGTGTCGGGCTCCGAGGGTCGTGCCGGCCCGACGGGCCGGGCGTGCGGTCGCCTCGATTCTGCCGCATCCGGCTCACCGCCCGTCGCAGGCATGCGCTCCGGCAATGAGTTGCACTATCCGGGGGCGCGAGCTCTGCTGATCTGCGGCGCCGCCGCGTGGGCCCGACAAGCCGGTGCTTCTGCTCTCGCGCCTGGTTGCACTACCAGGGGCGCGAGGAACTGCGCGAGAAACCACCCTGCGAGGTGGAGTCCCGAACGCTCCGGCCATCCGCTCATCAGGGGTTGTTCGCGCAGTTCCCCGCGCCCTTGAGGTGCATGGCACCTCGCCTGCAGAAGTCCCCCGCGCCGGGGGTCAGCTCTGCTGCGCGAAGAGCTGCAGTACCGGGACCCCCACCTTGTGCCGAGCCTGCGAGGCCCAGTCGCGGTGGAACAGGCCCTCGACCCAGTGCGGAGCGGCCAGCACGATGACCTCGTCCGCCTGGACCTCCTTGACCAGGTCCTTCAGGCCGTCCAGCGGGTTGTGGTCCACCACCGCGCCCTCGGCGCGCCCCGCGCCGTGCTCGCGCAGCAGCCGCAGGGTGTGCTGGAGGGCGGTGTCGGCGGCGGTCAGCGCGTCCTGGCCGTGCGGCTCGTCCCGCTCCTTCGCGGCCTGCTCCAGATAACCGAAGGCGACGTCGTCAATCGCGCGCAGCAGTTCGTCCTGCTTGCCGCGCGGCTGCATGACGACGTGGAACGAGACGGGCTCCTCGCCGTGCAGGGTGGTCACCATGTCGGCGTCGGCATCGGAGAGGGCCCTCTCGATCAACAGTACGGTGGTGAACACGTGCTTCCTTTCGGTTGTCCCGGCCATCGTTCTCGATCTCGTCGAACCCGTGGTTCAGACCCGTCGTGCATCCTCTCGCAATAAGTGGAGTCTCTTGCTCCGTTATTGCGCAATCTTCACGCTACGGGCGTAGCGAGCAAAGAGGAAACCTTTCTCCTCCAGCAGGCCGAGCAGCTCCATGTGCTGTGCCACGGAGGTCGCCCCGTGGGCGATCCGCGGCGCGTCGCCGGCCGCGATCAGGGGTGCCAGGGTGAGGCAGAGCTCATCCAGCCGCCCGGCTTCGGCCAGTTGCCCGAGCAGGCGCGGCCCGCCCTCGGTCAGCTGTCGCAGCAGTCCCCGCTCCGCCAGGGCCGTCGCGGCACGGGCCATGTCGACCTCCTGCTCGCCCGCCAGGACGACGTCGGCGACCTGACGCGCCTTTACCAAGCGGTCCGCCGGGGCACGCTCGGCGGTGACCACGATCGTCCGCACCACCGGCTCGGTGAACAGGGGCAGCGAGAAGTCCAGGTCCAGGCTCGCCGTGACGACGGCGATCACCGGCGCGGGGTTCTGCCCGCGCGCCGCGCGCTCGGCCGCGAAGTGCTCCCGCGCACGGGCCGGACGGTAGCCCTCCGCCCGCACGGTCTGCGCGCCGACCAGCACCACGTCGGACAGCGCCCGCAGGACGCCGAAGATCCGCTTGTCCGCGGCCGAGGAGAGCCCCTCCGACAGGCCGTCCAGCCGGGCCGCGCCGTCCAGGCTGCTGACCATGTTGCCGCGCAACCACGGCCGTCCCGCGTCCACGACCTCGGTGGGATACGCGTAGGCGGCGGCCAGCTCGTCAAGGCTCCACTCGACGTCCGCGGTCCCCGCGCCGCTCCCCGCGCCCGTGGGGGTCTGCGGGGTGAGGTCGGTCACATCAGGGGCGTGAGGAAGCAGTCTGCGCACATGGGGCAGTCTTCCACGCCCCCGCGGACCGTACCCTTGGGACTCGTGTCGCCTATAGCCCTGTCCGAGCGCCGGCCCGTTGTCGCAGCCGAGCGGCTGATCGCCGAGATGGTCCCGCCGCCGCGCTTCCAGGGAGCGCGCTTCGCCACGTACATCCCGGACCCGCAGCAGCCGAGCCAGAGCGAGGCCGTACGGATCCTGGAGGCGTTCGCGTCCGGCCTGGCCGCGCGCGGCACCGTGCCCGCGCCCAGGAAGCGCTGGTTCGGCCGTTCGACGCAGCCCGCGACCCCGGCCGGTCCAGGCGGCGTCTACCTCGACGGCGGCTACGGCGTCGGCAAGACCCACCTGCTCGCCTCGCTCTGGCACGCCACGCCCGGCCCCAAGGCCTTCGGCACCTTCGTCGAGCTGACCAACCTGGTCGGTGCGCTCGGCTTCCAGCAGGCGGTCCAGGCGCTGTCTGGGCACACCCTGCTGTGCATCGACGAGTTCGAGCTCGACGACCCGGGCGACACCGTCCTGGTCTCCAGCCTGCTGACCCGCCTCGCCGAGGCGGGCGTGAAGCTGGCCGCCACCTCCAACACCCTCCCGGGCAAGCTGGGTGAGGGCCGTTTCGCGGCGTCCGACTTCATGCGCGAGATCCAGGGCCTGGCCTCGCGCTTCCGCAGCGTCCGCATCGACGGCCAGGACTACCGCCACCGCGGCCTCCCCGAGGCGCCGCCCCCGTACGTCGACGCCGAGGTCGCGCAGCTCGCCGCGTCCTACGGCGAGGGGGCGTCCCTGGACGACTTCGACGCGCTCCTCAACCACCTCTCCGAGGTCCACCCCAGCCGCTACGGCGCCCTGCTGGACGGCGTGGACGCCGTCTTCCTGCGCGGCGTCACCCCGGTCGCGGACCAGAGCACGGCGCTGCGCCTCGTGGTCCTCGCGGACCGGATGTACGACCGCGAACTGCCGATCGTCGCCTCCGGCGCGGGCTTCGACTCCATATTCAGCGACGAGATGCTGGCCGGGGGGTACAAGAAGAAGTACTTCCGCGCGATATCCCGCCTCGTCGCGCTGGCCCGCGACAGCAAGCAGATAGCGGCGACCGCCTGAGCCGGACCGGGGGGCGTTCTCCGCTTACGTGACGGGTTTGTCAGTGGGGGGTCGTACGGTTGGTCGCGTGAGACCCATCACCGATCTTCAGCGGTCCGTGGCGCCTTTCGAGGTCGTCAGTCCCTACCAGCCCAACGGCGACCAGCCCGCCGCCATCGCGGAGCTGGAGCGTCGCGTCCGTGCGGGTGAGAAGGACGTGGTCCTGCTCGGCGCCACCGGCACGGGCAAGTCCGCCACCACGGCGTGGATGATCGAGAAGCTGCAGCGCCCGACGCTGGTCATGGCGCCGAACAAGACGCTGGCCGCCCAGCTGGCCAACGAGTTCCGCGAGCTGCTGCCGAACAACGCCGTCGAGTACTTCGTCTCGTACTACGACTACTACCAGCCCGAGGCGTACATCGCGCAGACGGACACCTACATCGAGAAGGACTCCTCGATCAACGAGGAGGTCGAGCGGCTGCGCCACTCGGCGACCAACTCGCTGCTGACCCGGCGCGACGTGATCGTCGTCGCCTCCGTCTCCTGCATCTACGGCCTGGGTACGCCGCAGGAGTACGTGGACCGGATGGTCCAGCTCAAGGTCGGCGACGAGATCGACCGGGACGCGCTGCTGCGCCGCTTCGTCGACATCCAGTACAACCGGAACGACCTCGCCTTCACCCGCGGCACCTTCCGGGTGCGCGGCGACACCATCGAGATCTTCCCGGTCTACGAGGAGCTCGCGGTCCGGATCGAGATGTTCGGCGACGAGATCGAGGCGCTGAGCACGCTCCACCCGCTCACCGGCGAGGTCATCAGCGAGGACCAGTCGCTTCACGTCTTCCCCGCGTCCCACTACGTGGCCGGCCCGGAGCGGATGGAGCACGCCATCGCCGGCATCGAGGCCGAGTTGGAGCAGACCCTCGCCACGATGGAGAAGCAGGGCAAGCTCCTGGAGGCCCAGCGGCTGCGCATGCGCACGACCTACGACATCGAGATGATGCGTCAGATCGGCACCTGCTCCGGCATCGAGAACTACTCCCGGCACATCGACGGCCGCGACCCCGGCAGTGCGCCCAACACCCTGATGGACTTCTTCCCGGAGGACTTCCTCCTGGTCATCGACGAGTCGCACGTCACTGTGCCGCAGATCGGCGCGATGTACGAGGGTGATGCCTCGCGCAAGCGGGCGCTGGTGGAGCACGGCTTCCGGCTGCCCTCGGCCATGGACAACCGCCCGCTCAAGTGGGAGGAGTTCGTCGAGCGGATCGGTCAGACGGTCTACCTGTCGGCCACCCCGGGCGCCTACGAGCTCTCCCGCTCCGACAGCCAGGTCGAGCAGATCATCCGTCCCACCGGCCTGATCGACCCGGAGGTCGTGGTCAAGCCGACGGAGGGTCAGATCGACGACCTGGTCCACGAGATCCGGCTGCGCACAGAGAAGGACGAGCGCGTCCTGGTCACCACGCTGACCAAGAAGATGTCCGAGGACCTCACCGACTACATGCTCGAACTCGGCATCCGGGTCCGGTACCTGCACAGCGACATCGACACGCTGCGCCGCGTCGAGCTGCTGCGCCAGCTGCGGGCCGGCGAGTACGACGTGCTGGTCGGCATCAACCTGCTCCGTGAGGGCCTCGACCTGCCCGAGGTCTCGCTGGTGGCGATCCTGGACGCCGACAAGGAGGGCTTCCTGCGGTCGCCCACCTCGCTGATCCAGACGATCGGCCGTGCCGCCCGTAACGTCTCCGGCCAGGTCCACATGTACGCGGACCGGATCACCCCGGCGATGGAGCGGGCCATCGACGAGACTAACCGTCGTCGCGAGATCCAGCAGGCCTACAACCGCGACCACGGCATCGACCCGCAGCCGCTGCGCAAGAAGATCGGCGACATCCTCGACTCGCTCGCCCGCGAGGACATGGACACCGCCGAGCTGCTCAGCACCGGTTACCGCCAGGGCGGCGGTGGCGGCGGGCGCGGTCAGAAGGCCCCGGTCCCGGCGCTCGGCGCCAAGGCCGCAGCCGCCGCGGGAAAGAAGGACGCCAAGAGCCTGCCCGCCGCCGAACTGGCCGAGCTGATCGGCGAGCTGACCGACCGGATGCACGCCGCCGCGGCCGAGCTGCAGTTCGAGGTCGCCGCGCGGCTCCGCGACGAGGTGAACGAACTGAAGAAGGAGTTGCGCCAGATGCGCGAAGCCGGCCTCGCCTGAGTGCACCGCTTGAGTGCGCCCGAGTGCACCGCTTGAGTGATCGTCGGCACTCCCGGGGAACCCGCAGGCCCGTCCGGGTCGTATGGTGCAGTGAGGGCTGCGTCGGAGCCGGACGGGCGCCGGTACCGAGGCTGCGGTTCGCGAACGAGTTCGGGAGGGGCGTGCCGTGTCGGTGAATCTGAGCAAGGGTCAGAGCGTAAGTCTGGAGAAGGACGACGGGGGCATGCTGTCCCTGGTGCGGATGGGCCTGGGGTGGCAGGCGGCGCCGCGCAAGGGCCTGTTCGGCACCCGCCGCCGCGAGATCGACCTGGACGCCTCGGCGGTGCTCTACTCCCAGGGCTCGCTGGCCGACGTGGTCTTCTTCCAGCACCTGGTGAGCAACGACGGCTCGGTGCGCCACACCGGCGACAACCTGGTCGGCGGCAAGGGCGGGGAGGACGACGAGTCGATCCTGGTCGACCTGCGCCGGGTCCCCGACCGGATCACCCAGATCGTCTTCACCGTCAACTCCTACAACGGCCAGAGCTTCCAGGAGGTGCAGCGCGCCCACTGCCGCCTGGTCGACGAGGCCACCGGCGACGAGCTGGCCCGCTTCACGCTCAGCGGCGGCGGCCCGCACACCGGCCAGGTGATGGCCAAGGTCTACCGGGACGCGGGCGGCAGCTGGCAGATGGCGGCGATCGGCATCCCGGCACAGGGCCGCACCTTCCAGGAGATGCTCCCGGCGATCGAGCAGGCGCTCTGAGCAGGGTCGGCTCAATGGCCTCGGCAGGGCCTTGGCAGCGCCTGAGCAGGCTCTGAGCAGGGCCTTCTGCGTCGTGTAAAGGATCTGTGAGATAGCCCTCAATACCCTTCGAGGGCTTGGGGCGCGCCGACCTCATCTGCCTAACCTGCCCGAGTCCGTCGCCACAGACGGGCACCGTGCGCCGGTACGCCTTGTCCTGCCCGTCGACGCCGGATCGCACGAGTACCACGGGCCGGAGCGGGGGAACCAGGTAAGCGCCCCGCTCTGCCCTGCGCCCACGCGCGGGACCGGTCGGGGCTCGGGGTGAAGCCGCCGCCGCGCGGCCGGGCCAGCCTTCCGGCCCGAACCCGACAGCTCACCTCGCAGGCGTCGGAGAGGCGCCATGCGATCCACCCTGTCCACCCCTGCCCGAATACTGGCCTTCACGGCCGCGCCCGCCCTGCTGCTCGGCGGCGCCGTGGCGACCCAGGCCCAGGCGGCCACGCCGAGCGTCAGCGAGACCGGCCTGACCGCGACCACCAGCGGGAACACCGCCAACGTCACGCTCACGGTCCGCTCCACCGCCTGCACCACCGTACGGAGCCTCGGCGTCGCCGTCCGTGACGCGTCCGGCAACAACGTCGACTTCCCGCAGTGGGACAGCAACGCGCGGATCTGCCCGACCGGGCTCACCTTCCACGCCGGCAGCCGCACCTTCGCGCCGGGCCGCTACACGATGATGGGCGCCTACCTGGACGCCGCAGGCTGGCACAACCTGGCGGCCAAGACGCTGGCCGTCGGCTCCGCCGCCACCACGGGCACCCCGGCCCCGGCCCCGAAGCCGACGTCCGCGTCGACGCCCAGCCCGGCACCCACTTCGGCTCCGTCGACGCCTGCTCCGAGCAGCAGCCTGCCCGCCGGTGTCGCCACCTCCACCACCCCGGTCTGGGACGAGGAGTTCAACAACCCGATCACCTGGGGCCAGCGCTGGGTCGGCACCACGACCTCGTCCTACCAGTACGGCGACCACAACCCCAGCGACAACAAGCTGGACTGGCTCGACCCGAACGACGTCGCGGTTGCGGGCGGCGTCGCCACCTTCACCGCCCAGCCGAGCTCGCACACCCTGGAGAACGGCCGGCAGGCCTGGACCACCGGTCTGCTCACCACCGAGGGCTCGCAGGAGGGATTCCAGGTCAAGACCGGCGACTACATCGAGGCCCGCGTCAAGCTCCCCACCCAGCAGGGCGCCTGGCCCGCGCTCTGGACCTGGAAGAACGGCAACGGCGAGATCGACTCGTTCGAGTACCACCCGGACAACCCGAACCTGCTCGAGCTCTCCAACCACGTCAACGCCGCGCACGACTACTACACCGACGCGAACGCGATCAAGCCCGGCCAGTGGGTCACCATCGGCACCAAGTACGGTGCCAACTCCGTCGACTGGTACATCAACGGCGTGAAGGTCTACTCCGACAACACGGGCGTGGGCGCCAACTGGTCCGCCTACCTGATCCTCAACCTGTCGCTCTCCGCGGGCCAGTACCACCCGGCCCCGAGCGGCACCGCGCCGATCAGCTTCTCCGTGGACTACGTCCGCGTCTACAACTGAGCGCCGCGAGCGCCGCTAGCGCCGCACTCGCGCGATTCCTTACGTTTTCCTGCCGGGGCTGCTGTTAGCCTCGGCAGGAAGCGGAGGGGAGTACTCCCTGAAACGACGTCCCCGTCAGCACGTCGGTGCCCAGCACCGACCGGGGTCGTCGGCCCACACCGACATCGACGGTGGGGCGGAGGAGACCTCCGGCAGACAACAGCTGTCGCCTGCCGGAGGAGCAACCCGTCCATGGACGTGTCCGTGGCCCTGTGGGCCGTCACCATCGCCGTACTCGTCGTCCTCATCGCCGCCGACTTCCTCGTCGGCGGTCGCAAGCCCCATGAGGTCTCGCTGCGCGAGGCCGGGATCTGGACCGTGGTCTGGGTCGTCCTCGCCGCTCTCTTCGGCGGCTTCCTCTGGTGGCACTCGGGCGGAGCCGCAGCCGGTCAGTTCTTCGCCGGCTACATCACCGAGAAGTCGCTCAGCGTCGACAACCTCTTCGTCTTCGTGCTGATCATGGCGAAGTTCGCCGTCCCGGCCGAGCTCCAGCAGCGGGTGCTGATGGTGGGCGTGCTGATCGCGCTGGTGCTGCGCACGGTCTTCATCGCGGCCGGCGCGGCCGTGATCGACAGCTTCTCCTGGGTCTTCTTCCTCTTCGGCGCGTTCCTGATCTGGACGGCCTGGAAGCTGATCAAGGAGGCCAGGGCAGGACACGCCACCGGCCCCGCTGCCGGCACCGGCATGACCGCCGACACCGGCATGACCGCCGACGACGGCGAGGAGTACCGGGAGAACCGCTTCCTGCGGGACGTCGAGCGCCGATTCCCGTCCACCGACGGCTACCGCGGCACGCGGCTGGTCGTCGTCGAGGGCGGCCGGCGGCTGATCACCCCGATGCTGGTGGTGATCCTCGCCATCGGCAGCACCGACGTGCTCTTCGCGATGGACTCGATCCCCGCGATCTTCGGGCTGACGCAGGACCCGTACATCGTCTTTGCCGCCAACGCCTTCGCGCTGATGGGCCTGCGCCAGCTCTACTTCCTGATCGGCGGCCTGCTCACGCGACTGGTCCACCTCTCCGACGGCCTGTCGGTGATCCTCGGCTTCATCGGCGTCAAGCTGCTGCTCCACGCCCTGCACGAGGCGGGCGCGCACGGGGTGCCGGAGATCAGCACCCCGCTCTCGCTCGGGTTCATCGTCGTGGTGCTCGCCGTCACCACCGTCACCTCGCTGCGGGCTTCGCGGAAGCAGCCCGAGCGTGCCGCGTCCGCCGAGGAGGCGTCCGCCCGGTGAGGTGCACCCGCAGCGGCTTCTGAACCTGTTCTGTTGCGGCGTCATGGCCCCTGCGTGAAAGAACATTCGGCGTCCGTCGGCGAGGATGGAGACATGAGTGACGCTCAGCCGCCGTCGTCCGAAGAGCGGGCCGGAACCCAGGCCGCCGGAAAGGCGGCCGCCAAACGCACCGGGCGCAGGCCCGGCGGCGCCGACACCCGTGGCGTGGTGCTGGACGCTGCTCGCGCCGAGTTCGCCGCGCGCGGCTACGAGAAGGCGAGCATGCGCGGCATCGCCCGGGTGGCCGGGGTCGATCCGGCGCTGCTGCACCACTACTTCGGCAGCAAGGAGCAACTCTTCCTGGCCGCACTGGACTTCCCGATCGACCCGGCCACCGTGGCGGTGGTGATCCTGGACGGCGACCGGGCGCAGGTGGGGGAGCGGGTCGCACGCTTCGTCGTGGCGCTGTGGGAGCAGCCGGAGGTGCTGAATCGCCTGATGGCCGTGGTGCGGACGGTCGTCGCCAGCGAGGCCATCGCCGAACTGCTGCGCGACTTCATGGTCCGCGAGCTGGTCGGCAGGTTGGCGGAGGGCCTTGCCGTCGACCGGCCGGAGCTGCGGGTCGAGCTGGTGATCTCGCAGATCATCGGCCTGGCGATGGTCCGCTACATCGTCGCCGCAGAGCCGATCGCCTCGGTGGGCCCGGAGGAGTTGGTGTCCCTGCTGGCGCCGACGATCCAGCGGTATCTCGCGGGGTGAGTCAGGGGTGAGCCTGGGAGCGCCAGGGAGAGCTCGGGCCGGGTTTCGGTCTGTTCGGGTGCTTGACGGGTGGCGCTGCGCGGAGCAAAACTCATCACATGATGAATTCTAGCGCCGCGGCCGGAGCAGCCGTCGAGGTCCGCGGCCTCAGCGTGGTCCGCGGCGGACGCCCCGTGCTGCACGGGCTCGACCTCACCGTCGCGACGGGCTCGGTGACCGGCCTGCTCGGCCCGAGCGGCTGCGGCAAGACGACGTTGCTGCGCTCGGTCGTCGGCGTGCAGAAGACCGCGGCCGGAGAGGTCACGGTGCTCGGCCGCCCCGCCGGAAGCCCCGAGCTGCGCGACCGCGTCGGCTACGTCACCCAGGCCCCGTCCGTCTACGCCGACCTCGGCATCGGGGCCAACCTCCGCTACTTCGCCGAGGTGCTCGGCGCGCCCAGGACCGATCCGGCGCGGGTGCTGGAGCAGGTCGGCCTGGCCGGGCGGGAGAAGGACCTGGTCGGACAGCTCTCCGGCGGTCAGCGTGCGCGGGTCTCGCTGGCGGCGGCGCTGCTCGGATCGCCCCGGCTGCTGGTCCTGGACGAGCCCACGGTCGGCCTGGACCCGGTGCTGCGCCAGGACCTGTGGCAGCTGTTCCACCGGCTCGCGGCCGACGGCGTCACGCTGCTGGTCTCCAGCCACGTCATGGACGAGGCCGCCCGTTGCACCCGGTTGCTGCTGATGCGCGACGGCCGGATGTTGGCCGACGGCACGCCGACCGGCCTCCTCGCGGCGACCGGCGCACCGGACGTCGAGACGGCGTTCCTCAAGCTCGTCTCCGGCTTCGACCGCGAAGCCCCAGGTCGCACCGACGCTGACGTTCCACGCCGCCCCGATGTCGAAGCTCCGCGCCGGACCGATGCTCAGGAGTCCCGATGAACCTCCGCCGGACTCTCGCCACCGCCCGCCGGGTGCTGCTGCAACTTCGCAACGACCCGCGGACCGTGGCCATGCTGCTGGTCGTCCCGTGCGTGCTGATCCTGCTGCTCAAGTACGTCTTCGACGGCTCCCCGCAGGTCTTCGACAGCATCGGGGCACCCATGCTGGGCATCTTCCCGATGATCGTGATGTTCCTGGTCACCGCCGTGGCCACGCTCCGCGAGCGGACCAGCGGGACGCTGGAGCGGCTGCTGACGATGCCGCTGGGCAAGCTCGACCTGCTGCTCGGCTACGCGCTCGCCTTCGGGCTGGTCGCGCTGGTGCAGGGCGTGCTGGCCTTCGGGTTGACGGTGGGTCTGCTCGGGCTGGACATCGCCGGGCCGAGCTGGGCGCTGCTGGCTGTGGCGGTGGCCGACGGGGTGCTGGGCATGGCACTCGGCCTCTTCGTCTCGGCGTTCGCGGCGACCGAGTTCCAGGCCGTCCAGTTCATGCCGGCCTTCCTGCTACCGCAGTTGCTGCTCTGCGGTCTCTTCACGCCCCGCGCCGAGATGGGGACGCTGCTGCGCTGGATCTCCGACGTGCTGCCGCTCTCCTACGCGGTGGACGCGATGGACAAGCTGACCCACCAGTCCGGCTTCGGCGGAGGTGTGGCGGTCGATCTGGGCGTGGTGCTGGGCTGCACGCTGCTGGCGCTCGCCCTCGGAGCAGCAACCCTGCGCCGCCGCACGGCCTGAGGCGCACCAGAGCCTGGGGCACGGCAGGCTGCGACGCGCCCGGAATGCACTTGAATCGCAGGCATGACCGAATTGTTCTAGGGTCGGGTGAGGCGAGGAAAGGGGCACACCATGATGATCCTGGCGATGTTCGGTTTCTCCATCGCAGTGATCGTCATCTGCGCGGGCCTGCTGGCCTTCCTGATGGGTGGGTTCAAGTTCCCCGACGAGGGTCGGCCCCGTCGTCGGCGGAACGCCGCATAGGCGGGTTCCGGGGGCTCGCGGAGAGTCCGGAACGCGCGAGCGCCCCGTCCGGTCGAACCGGACGGGGCGCCCCTTTACCGCTTCTGTCTCACGATGCGGACGAACCGCGATCGGACTGAGATCAGGCGACGATGGTGATGTTCTCCGCCTGCGGGCCCTTCTGGCCCTGGGTGACGTCGAACTCGACCTTCTGGCCCTCGAAGAGCTCGCGGAAGCCCTGAGAGTTGATGTTCGAGTAGTGCGCGAAGACGTCGGCGCCGCCGCCGTCCTGCTCGATGAAGCCGAAGCCCTTCTCGGCGTTGAACCACTTCACAGTACCGCTGGCCATAGGTTTCTCCTTGTTCCAGAGTTGATCAGCGACCGCGGGAATCCGCGGTCGCTATGTCGCCGGAATGATCGCCCTGGTCTGGAGAGACCTCAGAAAGCACGAACGCCCGTGATCGCGATCACGGGCGGTGAAGCTTAGGGAACCACGACTGCAACTGATCCCAAGCCTACAGGATTGACGACTCCGTCACTCATCGGCGTGGCGTACCGCGCGGATCGTGGTCGAGTGATCGCCAAGCGTGTACGGTCTTGGCTTGCACGTCCGCAGAAACAGAAGAGGCAGATTATGGCGACCGGTACCGTCAAGTGGTTCAACGCCGAGAAGGGCTTCGGCTTCATCGAGCAGGACGGCGGCGGCGCCGACGTCTTCGCCCACTACTCGAACATCAACGCGCAGGGCTTCCGCGAGCTGGCGGAGGGTCAGAAGGTCCAGTTCGACGTCACCCAGGGCCAGAAGGGCCCGCAGGCGGAGAACATCACCATCGTCTGACCCCCGGTCGGCCCTGAGCCACAGCTCAGGCCGCAGTGGGAGGCACAAGCGCCCCGTCCCGGTTCTGCCGGGCGGGGCGTTCTGCGTCTGACGGGACGGACCGGCATGGCCGGCCGACGCAGACGCGGTCACCCCGCGAAGCGCAGGAAGCCGTTGGTGGCCAGGCGGGTGCCGTCGGGGAGGATCGCCAGCGCCTCCAGAGTGGGCTGCCGCTCCGCCCAGGCCAGCCCGCGTTCCGGCCCCATGGCGAAGACGGCCGTGGCCCACGCGTCGGTGCGGGCCAGCCGCCCGGGGCCGTTGGTGACCAGCGTCAGTGAGAGCAGATCCGTGGCCGCCTCGCCCGAGTGCGGGTTGACGACGTGCGCGCCGCGCTCCGCCGTCCCTGAGGTGGCGACGACCAGGTCCCGCCCGGCCAGCACCGCCGCCAGCTTGCGGGGCCGCGCCGGATCCGCGATGCCGATCCGCCAGGGGCCGCCGACCGACTGGATGTCCCCGCCGCCGTTGACGCAGTGCTCCGTCGAACCGGCCCGACAGAGCAGCGCACAGGCCTCGTTGACGGCCCAGCCCTTGACCCACCCGCTCGGGTCCAGCCGACCGCCCGGACAGGCGGTGAACCAGCCGTCGGTCTCCGTCTCCACCTCGCGGCAGCGCTCCAGCACCTCGGCCAGCTCCGGGTCCGCGTCCGCGAGCGCGAGCTCGCCCCGGGCGACCCGGCTCAACTCGCTCTCCTCGCGGTAGGGCGAGAACAGTGCGTCGATCGCGTGCAGCCGGGCCACGGCCTCGCGCAGCGCCTCGTCCACGGCGGGGGAGGGGTCGCGCACCGCGAACGAGAACACCGTCCCCATGACGTGTTCGGCATGAGTAGTAGTGGTCAGCGCTGACCCTCCTTGCTCTGCCGTCCCCGACCCCGACGTCCCCGACCCCGACGTCCCTGACCCCGACGTCACTTGATGCCGGCGGAGTCGAGTGCGCTCTGCAGCGACTGGAGGTAGCCGTTGCTGGTGTACGTCGCACCGGAGACCATGTCGATCTGCGCGTTCTGCTGGGAGAGCACCTCCTGGTTGAGCGTCGGAAGCGCGTAGCTGTTGATGTTGATGTCGCGCTGGCTCTCGTTCGGATACTGCAGCACGTTGACGTTGCTGATCTTCCCGCCGCTGACGACCAACTGGACCTGGACCGGACCGTAACGGGTGTCCGCGGCCTGGCCGGTGAAGGTGCCGGACTTGGCACCCGACGCCGACGAGCCCGACGAGCCCGCCGTCGGAGCGGTCGAACCGGTCGAACCGGCTGAGCCGGACGACGATCCCGTGGCGGGCGACGAGGCCGTGCCGTTCGGCTGGCCGCCCGTGCTCGCCGCCGTACCGGAGCTGGAGCCGGAGCCCGAGCTGATGACCGGCGCGCCGGCCGCCGACGCGGACCCGTGCGGCTTGAGCGAGAGCAGCAGGACGACGCCGGCCGCGGTGGCGGTGGTGGTGACGATGGCGCGGCGCACGGCAGCTCCTTGATCGGGTTCGTGTCGGTCAGGCGTGTCGGTCAGCTTCGTGGAATGCGGAAGCTCGCGGGGGTCGCGAGGGTCGCGGGCTAGAAGCTGAACGACTCGTGGTGGATGTTTCGTCGGGGCACCCCGGCGGCGGTCAGCGCGGCGACGGCGCTCTCCATCATCGGGTCCGGCCCGCAGAGGAAGACGTCGTGCCGGGCGAGTCCCGGCACCAGCCGGTTGAGCGTGCTCGGCTCCAGCGGATCGCCGACCTCCGAGCGCGGGCCGACCAGGAACTGCAGCCTGGCGCCGCGTGACTGAGCGATCGCCACCAGCTCGCGGTGGAAGAGGACGTCCTCCTCGCGGCTGGCCCGGTAGAGGAGCGTCAGCTCGCCCGGTCGGGCCGGAAGTGTCTCGAAGAGGGCCCGCAGCGGCGTGATGCCCACGCCCGCCGCCAGCAGCAGCACCTGCCGCGACCGGCGCCGCCGCGCGGTGAACGCACCGTACGGACCCTCTGCGCGCACCTTGGTGCCGGGCTTGAGGTGGGCGACGGCGGCGCTGTGCCCGCCCAGGTCCTTGATCGTGAACCGCAGGTACTCGGCGGTCGGCGGGGCCGAGAGCGAGTACGGGTTGGCGGCGAACCGCAGCCCGGGGGCGAGGAACTGGAGCCGGAAGAACTGCCCGGCCTCCGCGCCCAGTTCGTCGAGGTACCTGCCGGTCAGGAAGAGCGAGACCGTCCCCGCGCCCTCCGGGCGGACCTCGGCGACCCGCAGTTGGTGCCTGCGGTCCTGCAGATAGGGCCGCAGCAGCCGGAACCAGCCGAGGACTCCGGCGGTGCCGACGTAGAGCGCGTACCAGAACAGCCGCCCGATGCCCGAGCCCAGGTCTGCGCCGTTGGTCAGCTGGTGCTCGAAGCCCAGCGCGATGGCCAGGTAGGTGGCCAGGTGGAGGTAGTACCAGGTGTCGTAGCTGAGCTTCCGGCGGGCGGCGCGCGCCGAGAAGATACCGGTGGCGAAGAGCAGCACCGTGCCGATGGCGGCCTTCACCATGTCGGGGAAGGTCAACACCATGGTGACGCCCTCACCCACCACATTGATGTGGTCGGTCATCGAGTAGCCCCAGATGACACTCAGCACGTGCGCGGTGACCAGGCCGACCATGTAGCGCCCGCCCATGGCGTGCCAACGGGCCAGCCGGTCCGAGCCGATCTCGCGTTCCAACAGCGGGATGCGGGCCATCAGCAGCAGCAGGACCGGCGCGGCGTACCCAGCCAGCAGGCCGGTTATCCGCCCGGCGTTCGTCAGCCACTGGTCCGTGCCGACGATGCCCAGGGTGTTCTTCCACCAGATGCCGATCACGATCAGCGCGCCGAAGGCGATCGCAGCCAGTGCCGCCCGGGCCACCGTGTCCACCGGGAGCGCGCCGCCGCCGGGCCGGCTCGCGTGGGCGCGGCGGGCTTGCGTACCGCGCTGCTGGGTCGCTGTTGCCACCCGTGCCTCCGTTCCTTGGTGCTCCGGACCGGTTCCGCCGCCTGCTGCTCGCCGCGCCGTTCCCTCTGCGCCGTGCCGCCCGACTACTGAGCCGCCCGACTGCTGAGCTTGCAGAGCCGCCGCGTCGCTGCGCCGACTGGCGCGCCGTTGCGCTCGCCGTGCTGGTGGTGCCACTCTGCACCGAGTCGCTGTGGCGACCCTGTGAGGTGTCCTCGTACGGGTGCGGCCGTGCCGATCCTGGGGCAACCCTGACAGCGCAGATTCTCAGTTGGCTATGAGTGCGAGGACGGCAAAAGAGCGATCTACCTGGCGTTTTCCCAGGTCAGGACGGATGCGAACAACGCGCTCCGAATGCTTCTCGTGGGCGGGATCTCATGGCATTCTCATGGCTGCACCACCCACCTGCCGCAGAATGGGCCCCATGTCGCACGCCACCGCCCCGGAGACCCCTGCCGTCGCGCCGCGCCGCATCCTCGTCGTCGACGACGAGCCTGACCTCGTCGAGGTCCTCTGCGGGGCCCTGCGCTACGAGGGTTGGGAGGCCCAGGGGGCGGCCAGCGGTCAGGAGGCGGTCCGACTGGCCGCGCACTGGCGCCCGGACGCGGTCGTGCTGGACATGATGCTGCCCGACTTCGACGGCCTCGAGGTGCTGCGCCGGATCCACGCCGAGCGGCCCGAGGTGCGGGTGCTCTTCCTCACCGCGCGCGACGCCGTCGAGGACCGGATCGGCGGGATCGCCGCGGGTGGGGACGACTACGTCACCAAGCCGTTCAGCCTGGCCGAGGTCGTGGTCCGGCTGCGTGGCCTGCTCCGTCGCGCCGAGCCGCAGCCGGTGGTCGCGGACGAGGGGACCCTCTCGCTGGCCGACCTGATCCTGGACGAGCGCTCGCACGAGGTCAGCCGGGGCGGCGAGTTGATCGAGCTCAGCCCCACCGAGTACGCACTGCTGCGCTACCTGCTCAAGCACCCGCGTAGGGTGCTGAGCAAGGCCCAGATCCTGGACGCGGTCTGGTCCTACGACTTCGGCGGACAGGCCCATGTGGTCGAGCTCTACATCAGCTACCTGCGCAAGAAGATCGACCACGGCCGCGAGCCGCTGATCCACACGGTCCGCGGCGCGGGCTACCTGATCAAGGCCCCCGCGTGAGGCTGCGCCGCCCACGGCTGCCGCGCACCCTGCGCGGACGGCTGATCGCCGGTCTGCTGGCGCTGCTGGTGGTCACCTGCGCGGGTGTCGGGCTGGCGACGACCGCGGAACTGCACCGCTTCCTGGTCGCCAAGGTCGACCAGCAACTCGTGGCCACCGGGGGCCGCTACGCCGCCAGCTTCGAGCACGAGAGCCACGGTGACACCCGAGCCCAGTCCATCGGGACCTTCGGCGCGCGTCTCGTGGACGGCAAGGTCACCGCAAGCGGTGTGGTCGACGGCGATGCCGACGACCTGGTCGGGGGCGACCCCGACGACCATCCGAAGCTCGACGCCCACGACCAGGCGCGGCTTGCCGCGCTCCCGGTGGGCGGCCCGCCCCACGAGGTACGGCTGGACGGCATGGGCGACTACCGGATGATGGCCCAGGCGGGCAAGGAGGGCGACGTCCTGGTCACCGGCCTGCCGCTCAGTCAGGTCGAGGGCACCGTCCGGCAGTTGATCGTGATTGAGGTACTGGTCTTCGCGGTCGCGCTGGCGATCACCGCCGTGGCCGGGACGCTCTGGGTGCGGCTGACGCTGCGCCCGCTGGAGCGGGTGGCCGGCACCGCCGAGCGGGTCAGCGGCCTGCCGTTGGCCAGCGGCCAGGTCGCGCTGCGCGAGCGCGTCCCCGATCAGGACCCGGAGACGGAGGTCGGTCGGGTCGGCGTCGCGCTCAACCGGATGCTCGGCCATGTCGAGGATGCGCTGGCCCAACGGCAGTCCGTCGAGGAGCGGTTGCGGGGCTTCGCGGCCGACGCCAGCCACGAGCTGCGCACCCCGGTCGCCTCCATCCGCGGCCATGCGGAGCTCGCGCTGCAGCATCCGACGCCCACCCCGGAGCCGGTCCGCCACTCGCTCCAGCGGATCGAGGCGGAGTCGCTGCGGATGGGCGCGATCGTCGAGGACCTGCTGTTGCTGGCCCGCCTCGACGCGGGCCGCCCCCTGGCGTCGACCGAGGTCGACCTCACCCGCCTCGCCCTCGACTGCACCTCGGACGCGCAGGCGGCGGGCCCGGAGCACCGGTGGCGGCTGGAGCTTCCGGAGGAGCCGGTCCTCATCACCGGCGACCCGGACCGCCTCCGCCAGGTCGTCGCCAACCTGCTGGCCAACGCCCGCACCCACACCCCTGCGGGCACCGAGGTCACCCTCGCCCTCTCCCGCCCGGACCCGGCCACCGAGCCGGACACGGTCCTGCTCACGGTCACCGACACCGGCCCGGGCGTCCCGCCCGACCTGCTGCCGCACGTCTTCGAACGCTTCGTCCGCGGCGACCGCGCCCGCACCCGCGCCACCGGCTCCACCGGCCTCGGCCTCGCCATCGTCCACGCGGTCGCCACCGCGCACGACGGCTCCGTCCACGTCGACTCCCGGCCGGGCCGGACGGTCTTCGAGGTGCGGCTGCGGGGGTAGCAGCGCGAGGAGCGGAAGGCCCTAGTCGACCCGAGGCGCGGGCAGCGGCCGGGACGACGTCAGGAGGACCCCTGCTCGAAGCCCGAGCAGGTCAGGACGGGGAGACGCGGGTAGCGCGGCAGCCGCGCGTCCCACGCGGCGCGCGTGCAGCGCAGATAAGCCGTCCCACGCCGGGTCTCGTTCAGGTGCACGTGCGCGCAGGCCGCACAAAGCCCCGGCTCCGCGCCGAGCTTGGCCACCACGCTCGCGTCTGCGGTCAGCCTCCGGCCATTCCTCGCATCGGTCGCATCGGTCGGCATGGCACGACCCTACGCTGCCGCCGCCCACCATCGCGGGTCTCTGCCCCGACTGCCGACCTTGGGGCTATCGCCCTGCTCGGGATGCGCTCTCGTGGCACCACGCCGATTGTTGAGCTATGCGAGTCGTCACGTGGATAGAGCAGGGTCTGGACCCCGCTGCCGGCGGCCCGGTTCGCTGGCGCGTCTTCCACGCTGCCGACGGTCCTCAGTGGACTCTCTGCGAGAAGAGCACCCGCGCGCTGCATCCGGTGCCCGCCGCTTTTGGACCATGGCCTCCGACTCCCCGGAGCAACGACAGCATCTGCCCCACGTGCGAGGCGCGGGCCCAGGAGCCACAGTCCGTCTGAGGTCGGGCACCACGTGAGGGCGAGGGCGGTCGGCCGCTCGGCTTCGACACGTCCAGTCGGGTGGTGCGCCGCTTGCCAGGCGAAGCAGCGGATCACCGGTTAGCGTGATCACTGAAGTTCGCTGTCCGCGTTACCGCTTCTTCTGCAGTTCGAGGACGCGACCAACCCCAGGGGTACTGACGAGACAGGCCCCTCGTCCCGAACGGGAGAACGCAATGGCATCCGGCACTGTGAAGTGGTTCAACGCGGAGAAGGGCTTCGGCTTCATCGAGCAGGACGGCGGCGGCCCGGACGTGTTCGTCCACTTCCGCGCCATCACCGGCGGCGGCTTCAAAGAGCTGCAGGAGGGCGAGAAGGTGACCTTCGACGTCGCCCAGGGCCCGAAGGGTCCGCAGGCCGAGAACGTCGTCCGGAGCTGACCCACGCAACGCGGAAGGCCCCGGCTGCCCGTCACGGGTGCCGGGGCCGTTCTGCTACCGGTCCGGTCGGCCGGACCGGGCCTGCCCGGTGTCGGGCCCTAGCTCTGGGGGTGACACATGAAGCTTTCCTTCACCATCACCAAGATCGTCCCGGGCGAGTGGACGCTGACGCTGGTCCGCGATGACACCGGCGAGCAGCTGTACACCTTGACCGGCCTGCGCAGCGAGGCGGAGGCGCGTCACGCGGTGGAGAGCATGAGGGCAGCGGTGCATACCGCGGCGGTGTTCAGCGTCGAACATCTCGCGCGGTAGCTTGCTGCTCGACTCACTCGCCCGTCGGCATCTCGGCTTCGCTCGCCTGCGCCGCGGCGTCGGGGGCCGTTCGCTCGTCCGGGTGGACGCGGATGCGTGAGCCGGGAGCGGGTCACACGCTGGAACCATGAGCGATCTGGACGGTGAGGAACGGCGTGGCGGACGGGTGGTCGTCCACCACGTCGTCAACCCCGAGGCCGGACTACCGTTCCGGCGTGTCACCATCTTCGGCCAGCCCGTCGGGAAGGCCTACGGGCTGCAAGACGTGATCGAGCTCATCCGCCGCGTGGGCTTGGACGTCGAGGACCCCGACCTGGTCGATTGGGAGGGCGGCGACTCGCAGACCTGGGAGTGATCACGGGGGTCCGGACAGGGAGAACCATGACCGATCAAGAGCCCACTGAGCTGGATTCCCACCAGTTCGCAGACCTGGTGCGGAGGGTGCATCGCGGTGATCTTCTGCAATGCCCGGTGTGCTCGGAGACGCCGTCCGCGATCAACTTCGAAGGCGGCGGCGGACGTCCGATCCTGGACTTCGAACCCTGTGGCCACCGGGTGAGATCTGCCTGAGGGGCAGGCTGCCTGGCGTCAGAGCAACGAGGTGGTGGCCCTGCCGACGGGGGACGCGGCAGGACCACCGGGCGCCGATCCTCGCGGAGCGGGTGGCTCCGGTCAAGGCTTACATCGGGGGCCGACGGTTGACGCCCAGCGCTGACGAAGCGGCCCGCTGACGGGGAACTTCAGCGGAGCCGGAGCAGTCGACACGCGCTGAACGGTCCAACCTGCCCGCTCCGACGACTGCCGGCTGCTCCACTGGCCACAGCACCCACCTGACCCCTGGAGCCTGTGATGCCGTCCGGTCCACTCCCGCTGATCTTCATCGCCGCCGCCCTCGCCTTCGCCGGCACCGTCTTCGCATCCATCGGCAGCACCCTTTACGGGATCATCTCCGCAATCGACGGGGTCCTGCCCTTCCCCCACTGAACGGGCCCCGCCACTGAACGGGCCCCGCCACTGAACGGGGCCCCGCACTGAACGGGGCCCCACGCGGATCACCAGCCTCGGGCTCGCCACTCCGCGAGGTGCGGACGTTCCACACCGAGCGTCGTGTCGTCACCGTGGCCCGGGTACACCCACGTCTCGTCAGGCAACGGGTCGAAGAGCTTGCTCTCGACGTCGTGCATCAGTGACGCGAACTCACCCGGATTTGTCGTCCTTCCAGGACCGCCCGGGAAGAGGCAGTCGCCGGTGAACAGGTGCGGATGCCCCTGCGGGTCGTCGTAGAGCAGCACGATCGCGCCCGGGGTGTGGCCGACCAGGTGGCGGACCGTGAGCTGGACCTGGCCGACGTGGACCGTGTCGCCGTCGTCGAGCAGGACGTCGGTCGGGACCGGGATGCCCGCTGCGTCGATCCGCCCGGCAGCCGTCCGCGCTCCGGTGGCGCGGACGAGGTCGGCGAGGGCGTTCCAGTGGTCCTGGTGTCGGTGCGTGGTCACCACGGTGGCGAGGTTTTCGCCGACGGACTCCAGCAGGGCGTGCGCGTCGGCGGCGGCGTCGATCAGCAACTGCTCGTCCGTCGCGCGGCAGCGCAGCAGATAGGCGTTGTTGTTCATGGGGCCCACGGCGATCTTGGTGATCACCAGATGCGCCAACTCCCGGACGTCCGGGGCCCCGCCGACCTTCACCGCTCCGTGGTACGTCATGGGGTCAGCCTAGCGGCGGGAGCGCGGGAAGGGCGGTCGTCCCGGCCTGGCCGAGGACCGCGAGGGTGGAGCCGTCGGACCGGCCGGTCAGCCAGGCCAGCAGCGCGTGGCCGGGGCCGGAGACGGTCAGCTCCGCGGTGGCCGCCGAGCGGCCGGTGGTCAGGACCTCCCCGCCGACGGGCGCAAGCGCGATCGACGCCACCTCCGGGTTCCCCGCGAACTGCGCGGCGACGTGCGACAGCTCCGTCGCCACCCAGGTTGCGGGCCAGTCGGCGGGGGAGTAGCGGTCCGGCAGACCGAGGTCGACGTGGTGGTACTCGACCTCCTTGCGCCGCTTCGCCGGGACCTCGGCGACCGGGAGCGGGCCGAGGCGGTGGGCCGCCGTGACGGACCACGCGGCGTCCGTCATCGCGGCGACGCCCGCGTCGAAGCGGGCCGCGCCGGCGCGCAGGTCGGCGATGTGCTCGGCAAGGGAGTGCTTGGCGCCGGCCTCGATGTCGCGGTCGCGGACTTCGGGGCTCGCGTACATCGGGATCGTCTCGCCGGTCCGCGCCCCGGTCAGCAGGTTGAGCAGGCCGTCGGCGTTGCGCGCGAGGTGGGCCAGCACGTGGCCACGGGTCCAGCCGGGCAGCAGCGAGGGCTCGCCGAGCTGCGCCTCGTCCATCGCCTCGACCGTGGCCAGCAGGCGCGCGGTCGACTCGGCCAGGGCGGGAATGTCAGTGGTGGGTGCGATGCTCAACCTGTGGTCCCTCATCTCCGATTGCATCCGTCGCTCCGTCGGTCACCGCTCGTGCCGTGGCCGGTGTCGGCGCACGTACCGCAGTCGGTCGTGTCCCGGAGCACTTCTTCGTCGTTCCCACGAGTGGAGGCCCCACGCGCTAGCGTGTCATCCGTTCGGGCGAACACTATCGATTGCCTCAAAAATCGAACACGTGCTCCCATTACTCTGGAATGGTTCTCCGTACCCCGCCTCTCTCGGCGCATCCCTGGGTACATCCCCGTACACCCGCTTTTGAAGGGCGCAGTAGCGTGGCAGACCGCCTCATCGTCCGCGGTGCTCGCGAGCACAATCTCAAGAACGTCTCGCTCGACCTGCCGCGCGACTCCCTGATCGTCTTCACCGGTCTCTCCGGCTCCGGCAAGTCGTCCCTGGCCTTCGACACGATCTTCGCCGAGGGCCAGCGGCGGTACGTCGAGTCGCTGTCCTCGTACGCCCGGCAGTTCCTCGGGCAGATGGACAAGCCCGACGTCGACTTCATCGAGGGCCTGTCGCCGGCCGTCTCCATCGACCAGAAGTCCACCTCCCGCAACCCGCGGTCGACGGTGGGCACGATCACCGAGGTCTACGACTACCTCCGGTTGCTCTTCGCGCGGATCGGCCACCCGCACTGTCCCGAGTGCGGCCGTCCGATCGCCAGGCAGTCGCCGCAGCAGATCGTCGACAAGGTGCTGGAGCTGCCCGAGGGCACCCGGTTCCAGCTCCTCAGCCCGCTGGTCAAGGGCCGCAAGGGCGAGTTCGTCGACCTCTTCGCCGACCTGCAGACGAAGGGCTACTCCCGCGCCCGGGTCGACGGCACGACGATCCAGCTGACCGAGCCGCCGACGCTCAAGAAGCAGGAGAAGCACACCATCGAGGTGGTCGTCGACCGCCTCACGGTCAAGAAGAGCGCCCAGCGACGGCTGACCGACTCGGTGGAGACGGCTCTCGGCCTCTCCGGTGGCACGGTCGTGCTCGACTTCGTCGACCTCCCCGAGGACGACCCGGAGCGCGAGCGGATGTACTCCGAGCATCTCTACTGCACCTACGACGATCTGTCGTTCGAGGAGCTGGAGCCGCGCTCGTTCTCCTTCAACTCGCCGTTCGGCGCCTGCCCGGAGTGCACCGGCATCGGCACCCGGATGGAGGTCGACCCGGAGCTGATCGTCCCCGACGAGGAGAAGTCCCTCGACGAGGGCGCCATCCACCCCTGGTCACACGGCCACATCAAGGACTACCACCTGCGGCTGATCAAGGCCCTCGGCAAGGAGTTGGGCTTCCGCACCGACATCCCGTGGGCGGGTCTGCCGGCGCGCGCCAAGAAGGCGCTGCTCTACGGCCACAAGACCGAGATCGAGGTCAAGTTCACCAACCGCTACGGCCGCGAGCGCTCCTACATCACCGGCTTCGAGGGCGCGGTCCCGTTCGTCCAGCGCCGTCACGTGGACGCGGAGAGCGACAGTGCGCGCGAGCGCTTCGAGGGCTACATGCGCGAGACCGCCTGCCCGGCGTGCCACGGTGCGCGCCTCAAGCCGGTCGTGCTCGCCGTCAAGATGGCGGGGCGCTCCATCTCCGACATCTCCTCGATGTCGATCAGCGACTGCGCCGAGTTCCTCGGTGCGATGCGGCTGACGGCCCGTGAGAAGACCATCGCCGAGCGGGTGTTGAAGGAGGTCAACGAGCGGCTCAAGTTCCTGGTCGACGTCGGCCTGGACTACCTCTCGCTCGACCGCGCGGCCGGCACCCTCTCCGGTGGCGAGGCGCAGCGCATCCGTCTGGCGACGCAGATCGGCTCCGGTCTGGTCGGCGTGCTCTACGTGCTGGACGAGCCGTCCATCGGCCTGCACCAGCGCGACAACCACCGCCTGATCGAGACCCTGGTCCGCCTGCGCGACCTGGGCAACACGCTGATCGTCGTCGAGCACGACGAGGACACCATTCGCGCCGCCGACTGGGTCGTCGACATCGGCCCGGGCGCGGGCGAGCACGGCGGCCACGTGGTCCACACCGGCTCCCGCGAGGGCCTGTTGGCCAACAAGAAGTCGTTGACCGGCGCGTACCTCTCCGGCCGCAAGTCGATCGCGCTCCCGGAGATGCGCCGCCCGCTCGACCCGAAGCGCAAGATCACCGTCCACGGCGCGCGTGAGCACAACCTGCGCGACGTCGACGTCTCCTTCCCGCTGGGCCTGTTCACGGCGGTGACGGGCGTCTCCGGCTCCGGCAAGTCGACGCTGGTCAACGACATCCTCTACACCCACCTGGCGCGCGAGCTGAACGGCGCGCGCAGCGTGCCGGGCCGCCACACCCGGGTCACGGGAACGGACCTGGTCGACAAGGTCGTCCACGTCGACCAGTCGCCGATCGGCCGCACCCCGCGGTCCAACCCGGCCACGTACACCGGCGTCTTCGACCACGTGCGCAAGCTGTTCGCGGAGACGACGGAGGCGAAGGTCCGCGGCTACCTGCCGGGCCGCTTCTCCTTCAACGTCAAGGGCGGCCGCTGCGAGAACTGTGCGGGCGACGGCACGATCAAGATCGAGATGAACTTCCTGCCGGACGTCTACGTCCCGTGCGAGGTCTGCCATGGCGCCCGCTACAACCGCGAGACGCTGGACGTCCACTACAAGGGCAAGTCCATCGCCGAGGTCCTGGACATGCCGATCGAGGAGGGGCTCGCGTTCTTCGAGGCGGTCCCGGCGATCGCGCGGTACCTGCGCACCCTGGTCGACGTCGGCCTCGGCTACGTCCGGCTGGGCCAGTCCGCGACGACGCTGTCGGGCGGAGAGGCGCAGCGCGTCAAGCTCGCGTCGGAACTGCAGAAGCGCAGCAACGGCCGGACGATCTACGTCCTGGACGAGCCGACGACGGGCCTGCACTTCGAGGACATCAGCAAGCTGATCAAGATGCTGACGGGCCTGGTGGACAAGGGCAACTCGGTGATCGTCATCGAGCACAACCTCGATGTCATCAAGACCGCGGACTGGGTCATCGACATGGGCCCGGAGGGCGGAGCGGGCGGCGGCATGGTCGTCGCCGAGGGCACCCCGGAGCAGGTCGCCGCGGTCGGCGAGAGCCACACGGGCAAGTTCCTCCGCGACATCCTCGGCGAGGACCGCGTCTTCGACGAGGCCGCGGCGCCCGCGAAGCCCAAGAAGACGGTGAGGAAGAAGGCGGCGGCGAAGAAGTAGTTGCACCTATCGCAGGGGCGCGGGGCTCAGCCGCAGAGCTGCCGCGCCCCGGGTAAGGGCACGTCCCCCACCAACGTGACTCACAGGTGCGCGGCTTATCGTGGCTCTCGATGCCTTCGTGACCGCGGGGGCCTGAACCCCGTTGGAGCGCGTGCAGCGATGAGCACCGAGATGACCACCCCCGCCGACCCTGCCGCTGTCGCCGCGCCCGCGTCCGAGGGCTGCTGTAGGCGACAGCTGCTGCGCGGCGCCGCCGCCGTCGGTCTCGCGGGGGCCGGAGTGGTCGCGCTGTCGGCCTGCTCCGCGACGCCCGCGCCCAAGGGGCCGGTGACGCTCGGCGCGGCCAGCGACGTGCCGGTCGGCGGCGGCAAGCTCTACAGCGCGCAGCAGTGCGTCGTGACCCAGCCGACCGCCGGCAGCTACAAGGCGTTCAGCGCCGTCTGCACCCACGCCGGCTGCGTGGTCGACGGCGTCTCCAACGGCGTGATCTCCTGCCCGTGCCACGGCAGCGAGTTCAAGACGACCGACGGCTCCGTCGTCCAGGGCCCGGCTACCGCGCCGCTGCCGTCCATCCCGCTCGCAGTCAAGAACGGCAAGCTCGTCGCCACCTTCAGCTGAGGAAGCGCCGCCGCTCGGTGGCGGGGCGCTCGCGTGAAGCAGTTGTGATGGAGTGCCAAGCGCCTGCGAGGCGTGTCACAGCGGGCTGTTAGGCTCCCCGCGTCACGCAACGGGGGAGCGGTTCGGATGCCCATCAGCACTCAGTTTGAGATCACGTACAGCAGTGTGAAGTTCCTGTCGGAGAGCTTCAACCAGGAGGCGAGCGGCCTGGCCGGTGACGCCGTCTCCTTCGGTGAGGCCGCTGGCCAGATCGGTCAGGCCTTCGGCATCCTCGGCGCCTGCGACGGCGCCTCCCAGCAGTACGCCAGCCTGCTGAACAGCACGCTGAACGCGCTCGGCATGATTGCCGAAGCGCTGCAGGCCGAGTCCGAGCAGCTCGGGCAGACGATCGAGACCTACGACGGCAACGAGCAGCAGGCCCAGCAGGGCTTCGTTGCCGTGCACAAGAGCTTCTGAGGGTCGGGGGACCACGGTGGTGAACATCAACGGCTGGATCGACAGCCATGTCATGGACGTCCTTCAGGCCTTCGGCGTGGAGCTGCCAGGGGGCGACGGGGACACGCTGCGGTCCATCGCCTCCGACTGGGACTCCATGGCCACGGATCTCTCCAATCGGGTCAACCTGCTCAACACCCGGGTGTCCTACACCGGCACGAGCGATTGGTCCGGCTCGGCGCGGCAGGCCTTCGATCAGCACTGGCAGCAGCAGGCCAAGACGCTCGACGACTTCGCGTCCAACATGCACAAGGCCGCCAGCGGCCTGCGCAGTTACGCCGCCGAGATCGACCAGATCAACGAGTCGATCATCGACATCTGCGTGCAGATCGCGGAGATGGAGGTCGCGGGCGCGGTGCTGTCGGCCTTCACCGGTTTCCTCTCCGACCTGGTCGCCAATACGGCGGTGGCCGCCAAGGTCGCCAAGATCGTCGACCTGGTGGCCCAGTTCGGCAGGGTGGCGGACAAGCTCTCCGAGGTGCTGACCGAGCTGTTCGAGCTCTCGGAGGAGTCGGCCGCGACGCTCAGCAAGGTGCTGTCCGCGCTGGCCAAGATCTCCGGAAAGGCGCTCGGCGACGCGGGGAAGTCCTTCGCCGGGAACTTCGTCGCGGACACGGCCAGCATGGCGGCCAATCAGGCGCTCTCCGGTCAGCATGTCAACCTCGGCGCGGACCTCAAGGACGGCGCCGTCGAGGCGGGCGGCTCGGCAGCGTTCGCGGGGCTGGGCGGAGGTCTCGGCGCCGGGTCGGGGGCGGCCAGCAAGATTGGGGACTTCCTGTCCGGCAACGGTGGCAAGGTCAGCAGCCTGACCAGCGGGGCGCTCGGCAACATGGCGGGAACCGGGCTGGACGAGTACTTCCACCCCAACCAGCAGCAGGCCAAGAGCGGCAGTGGCGTCGCCGAGGACCTGCTCACCGCCGGTGTCACCGGCGCGGTCGGCAACGCGCGCGTCGACGGGAAGATCGACGGCCTGACGGAGCAGGGCAAGTTCGGTGGCGAGAACCTGAGCGAACAGGGGAAGCGGCTCGATGAGGCGTTCAAGTTCTCGGTCGGGACTGCGGACAACACGGCTGTCTACAACGCCGGTTCCGGGGTCGAGTCCGATCTGCAGAACCTCCAGCAGGAGCAGCAGCAGCTCGCGAACCAGAGCCCGGCCCAGTGAGCTCCGCCCGCGCACGCGGGTGTGCTGAAAGGAAACCCATGTCCGCCGTTGCTGCTGGGCCGCTGCTGGTCCCGGGACTCATTGTGGTCCCCGACCCTAATAGTCACAGCCCCTTTCCTTGGTGGGTCTTCGTCGGTGTCCCGCTGTTCGTGCTGGGCCTGTTGCTTGCAGGAGGCGGCGTTCTGTACGCCGTGAAGATTAGGGGCAAGGCGCGGAAGCCCGCCGACCGCGTGCCCGGCGTGCTGCTGCTCCTCATCGGCGCTGTCCTCGCCGCCCTCGGCTTCTGGCTCGCCTAGCAGCCAGTCGCCGCCAGCTGAAAGGAATCCATGTCCGACACCACCAATGCCCCTCTGCAGCTCGCCGGAGGCAACCTGCCTCCGCAGGGCGGCGGTGGGCACGGCAGCATGCACTGGGGGTTGCTCGCGGGTGTCCCGCTGATCGCGCTCGGCGTGCTGCTGGCCGTCGGCGGCCTCGTGCTTGCCGTCAAGCTGGGCGCCACGGCGCGGAAGTCCTCCGAGCGCGGTCCGGGCGTGCTCCTCTTTCTCGTCGGCGCTGCCCTCGCCGCCCTCGGCTTCTGGCTCGCGTAGGAGAGGGACAAGCGCCCGGACCTGGGAACAGACGCGGATCTGACAGACCTGCGCGCTAGGGTCGTAGGTGTCGCTGCGGGGGGTTCCCGTAGCGGTGTCCACGCATGTCACGACCGCGCGGGAGTCGGTCGGTGGCAGTCCGCACGCATGGGGGAAGTGATGGCCGACCCGTCCACCTACCGGCCCGCGCCAGGGCAGATTCCGGACTCGCCCGGGGTGTACAAGTTCCGGGACGCCGACGGGCGGGTGATCTACGTCGGCAAGGCGAAGAGCCTGCGCCAGCGGCTGGCCAACTACTTCCAGGATCTGGCGGGCCTCCACCCGCGCACCCGGACGATGGTCACCACGGCCTCCTCGGTCGAGTGGACGGTGGTCGGCACCGAGGTGGAGGCGCTCCAGCTGGAGTACAGCTGGATCAAGGAGTTCGACCCGCGCTTCAACGTCAAGTACCGGGACGACAAGAGCTATCCCTCGCTCGCCGTCACCCTGAACGAGGAGTTCCCGCGCGTCCAGGTGATGCGTGGGCCGAAGAAGCGCGGCGTGCGGTACTTCGGGCCCTACGGCCATGCTTGGGCGATCCGGGAGACGGTCGACCTGATGCTGCGCGTCTTCCCGGTGCGCACCTGCTCCGCCGGTGTGTTCAAGCGGGCCGAGCAGATCGGGCGGCCCTGTCTGCTCGGGTATATCGGCAAGTGCTCCGCGCCCTGCGTCGGGCGGATCTCCGCCGAGGACCACCGCGAACTGGCCGAGGAGTTCTGCGACTTCATGTCCGGCCACGCCGCCGGCTACCTCAGGCGCCTCGAGACGCAGATGCGCGAGGCCGCGGCCGAGATGGAGTACGAGAAGGCCGGGCGGCTGCGCGACGACATCGAGGCGCTGCGCCGCGCCATGGAGAAGAACGCCGTCGTGCTCGCCGACGGCACCGACGCCGACCTGCTCGCCCTGGCCCAGGACGAGTTGGAGGCCGCGGTGCAGATCTTCCATGTGCGCGGCGGCCGGGTCCGCGGCCAGCGCGGCTGGGTCACCGACAAGGTCGAGCAGGTCGACACCGCCGGGCTGGTCGAGCACGCGCTGCTCCAGCTCTACGGCGAGGAGCGCGGCGAGGGCGTCCCGCGTGAGGTGCTGGTGCCCGCGCTGCCGGAGCCGGTCGAGCCGGTGCTGGCCTGGCTGGCCGAGCGCCGCGGCGCCAAGGTCGACCTGCGTGTCCCGCAGCGCGGTGACAAGCGCGAGCTGATGACCACGGTGGAGCGCAACGCCGCCCAGTCCCTCGCCCTGCACAAGACCAAGCGCGCCGCCGACCTCACCACCCGCAGCGTCGCCCTGCAGGAGATCGCCGACGCGCTCGGGCTGGAGACCGCGCCGCTGCGGATCGAGTGCTACGACATCTCCCACCTCCAGGGCCAGGACGTGGTCGCGTCCATGGTCGTCTTCGAGGACGGGCTGGCCCGAAAGAGCGAGTACCGGCGCTTCGCGATCAAGGGCTTCGAGGGCCAGGACGACGTCCGGTCCATGCACGAGGTGATCACCCGCCGGTTCCGGCATCAGGAGCACGCCCCGCCCAAGGACGAGGAGACCGGCAAGGCCCGCCGCTTCGCCTACCCGCCGCAGCTGATCGTCGTCGACGGCGGCCAGCCGCAGGTCGCCGCCGCCCAGTTGGCGCTGACCGAGCTCGGCGTCACCGACGTCGCCCTGTGCGGTCTGGCCAAGCGGCTGGAGGAGGTCTGGCTGCCGGACGAGGACGACCCGGTCGTGCTGCCGCGTTCCAGCGAGGGCCTCTACCTGCTGCAGCGCGTCCGCGACGAGGCGCACCGGTTCGCGATCACCTACCAGCGCCAGAAGCGCGGCAAGCGCGCCACCGCCAGCGGGCTGGACACCGTGCCCGGCCTCGGGGAGGCCCGACGGCAGGCGCTGATCAAGCACTTCGGCTCGGTGAAGAAACTCCGCGCCGCCACGATCGACGAGATCTGCGAGGTCCCCGGTGTCGGCCGCCGCACGGCCGAGGCCGTGGTCGCCGCGCTGGCCGCCAGGAAACCGGCAGCACCGGCAGTCAACATGACCACAGGGGAGATTTTGGAAGAGTCGGACGGAGAAAACGTCACCTGATCCCAGTAACGTCACTCCATGGAGTGACTAGGGGAAGCCGCAGACGACCGCAAGCGTTGTTTGTACTGATGCGACCGAAAGCGGGGAGATGTAGTGAGTACGCCGGATCCTGAAAGGCAAGCGCAGACGCCGCCGGAGCTGCCTCTGGAGCCGCAGTCCGACACGGGCGAGGCGACGGACAGTTCCGAGGTCCCGGAGCTGGTGATCATCTCCGGCATGTCAGGCGCCGGACGCAGCACCGCCGCCAAGTGCCTGGAGGACCTCGGCTGGTTCGTCGTCGACAACCTGCCGCCCGCCCTGATACCGACCATGGTCGACCTGGGCGCGCGCTCGCAGGGCGCCGTCGCCCGGATAAGCGCGGTCGTGGACGTCCGTGGCCGGAGCTTCTTCGACGACCTGCGTTCCGCCCTGGACGAACTGGAGAAGGGCGGGGTCCGGCTCCGGGTGGTCTTCCTGGAGGCCTCCGAGGACGCCCTGGTCCGCCGGTTCGAGAACGTCCGCCGTCCGCACCCGCTCCAGGGTGACGGCCGGATCGTGGACGGCATCGAGCGCGAGCGCGAGCTGCTGCGCGAGCTGCGCGGCGAGGCCGACCTGGTCATCGACACCTCCAACCTCAACGTCCACGAGCTGCGCGCCAAGATGGACGCCCACTTCGCCGACGAGCAGGAGCCCGAACTCCGCGCCACGGTGATGTCGTTCGGGTTCAAGTACGGCCTGCCGGTTGACGCCGACCTGGTGGTCGACTGCCGCTTCCTGCCCAACCCGCACTGGGTCCCCGAGCTGCGCTCCCACACCGGCACCGACGAGGAGGTGGCCCGCTACGTCTTCGACCAGCCGGGCGCCAAGGAGTTCCTCGACGGCTATGTGGAACTGCTGCGGATCGTCACCGAGGGGTATCGCCGCGAGGGAAAGCGCTATATGACGATTGCCGTAGGCTGCACCGGAGGAAAGCACCGCAGCGTGGCGATGTCGGAACGGCTGGCCAAGCGCCTCAGCGCCGACAGCCTGGAGACGGTGCTGGTCCACCGGGACATGGGGCGTGAGTGACGGTGCGCGGACGCGGTTGACGGACGCGCGCCTCGAAGAGTGATAGGGGCGCGGGTGGCGGGTAGCTTCAGCGGCGGCGGCGGTCCTCTCCGGCAGATGAGGCGCGGCAGCCGCCGCGCCCCGAGAATCGTCGCGCTCGGTGGCGGCCGGGGCCTGTCCGCCTCGCTCTCCGCGTTGCGCAGGCTCACCGGGGAGCTCACCGCGGTGGTCACCGTCGCGGATGACGGCGGTTCCAGCGGTCGGCTCCGCGACGAGCTCGGCGTGCTGCCTCCGGGTGACCTGCGCAAGGCCCTGGCGGCGCTGTGCGGGGACGACGAGTGGGGCCGTACCTGGTCCGAGGTGATCCAGCACCGGTTCCAGAGCGACGGCGACCTGCACGGCCACGCGGTCGGCAACCTGCTGATCGTCGCCCTGTGGGAGAAGCTCGGCGACCCGGTCCTCGCGCTGGAGTGGGTCGGCCGCCTGCTGGGCGCGCACGGCCGGGTGCTGCCGATGTCCGCGGTGCCGCTGCACATCGAGGCCACCGTCCGCGGCCTGGACCCGGCGCGACCCGAGGAGCTCAGCACCGTCCGCGGCCAGGCCGAGGTCGCGGTCACGCCCGGTACCGTGGAGGCGATCCGGCTGCTGCCGGAGGACCCGCCCGCAGTCCCGGAGGCGGTCACGGCAGTCCGTGCCGCGGACTGGGTCGTCCTCGGCCCGGGCTCGTGGTTCACCAGCGTGCTGCCGCACCTCATGGTTCCCCAACTGCGGGACGCCCTGGCTGCCACGCAGGCGCGCAAGGTCCTGGCGCTCAACCTGGTCGCCCAGCCCGGGGAGACCGAGGGCTTCTCGCCGCAGCGGCACCTGGAGGTGTTCCTGGAGCACGCCCGCGGTGTGGAGTTGGACTTCGTCCTCGCCGATCTCGACGCCGTCGGGGCCGTCGCGGACACCGAGGCGCTGCGGGACGCGGCCAAGCGCCTGGGCGCCGAGTTGGTGCTGGCGCCCGTCGCCGCCGGTGACGGCGCGCGACACGACCCGGAGCTTCTGGCCGCAGCGTACGACCGGATCTTCAGAACGCATGGAAGGATCGCGCCATGGCGATGACGGCAGCTGTGAAGGACGAAATCAGTCGGCTTCCCGTCACCCGGGCTTGTTGCCGCAAGGCGGAGGTGTCGTCGATCCTGCGCTTCGCGGGCGGTCTGCACATTGTGAGCGGACGCATCGTGATCGAGGCGGAACTCGACACCGGTGTCGCGGCGCGGCGACTGCGCAAGGACCTGCTGGAGATCTTCGGACACTCCTCGGACCTGGTGGTGATGGCCCCCGGCGGGCTGCGCCGCGGCAGTCGGTACGTGGTGCGGGTGGTCAAGGACGGCGATCTGCTGGCCCGGCAGACGGGCTTGGTGGACGGGCGCGGACGCCCGATCCGGGGGCTTCCCCCGGCGGTGGTCTCCGGGGCCACCTGTGACGCGGAGGCGGCGTGGCGCGGGGCGTTCCTCGCGCACGGCTCGCTGACCGAGCCGGGCCGGTCCTCCTCGCTGGAGATCACCTGCCCCGGCTCCGAGGCGGCGCTCGCGCTGGTCGGCGCGGCGCGGCGGCTCGGCATCCCCTCGAAGGCCCGCGAGGTCCGCGGGGTGGACCGGGTGGTCATTCGTGACGGTGATGCGATTGGCGCGCTGTTGACGCGCCTCGGCGCGCACGAGTCGGTGCTGGCCTGGGAGGAGCGCCGGATGCGGCGCGAGGTCCGGGCGACGGCCAACCGGCTCGCCAACTTCGACGACGCGAACCTCCGCCGCTCGGCGCGCGCGGCGGTTGCCGCGGGCGCGCGGGTCCAGCGGGCGCTGGAGATCCTGGGCGACGAGGTCCCCGAGCACCTGGCGGCCGCGGGCCGCCTGCGCATGGAGCACAAGCAGGCCTCCCTGGAGGAGCTGGGCTCCCTCGCCGACCCGCCCCTGACGAAGGACGCGGTGGCGGGCCGGATCCGCCGCCTTCTGGCGATGGCCGACAAGCGAGCGATCGAACTGGGCCTGCCGAACACGGAGCAGAGCCTGACGGAAGAGATGGTCGCCGGCTGACAGTCCGCTCTTGCAGGTAGTCGCACTGTGCTCAGGGGCGCGGGGCTTTGGTGATGTGCACCGCACATCACCAAAGCCCCGCACCCCTGTCGTTCGTGCGCTGAGAAGCGCCCAAAGAGCCCCCGTTCAGGGCTGGTCGGATGTGCTCAAGAACACCTTGCGGAGGTAGGGTCGTTACCGGTCGGGGACATCCCATTCCAGCTCGTCAGCCCCTCTGGCTGACTAACAGCGAGGAGATCGGTTCGTGACGATCCGGGTAGGCATCAACGGTTTTGGCCGTATCGGCCGTAACTACTTCCGTGCCATCGCATCCCAGGGCGCCGACATCGAGGTCGTCGGTGTCAATGACCTGACCGACACCAAGACCCTGGCGCACCTGCTCAAGTACGACTCGACCCTGGGCACCTTCCAGGCCGAGGTCACTCACACGGACGACACCATCACCGTCGATGGCAAGACCTTCAAGGTCACCGCGGAGCGCGACCCCGCCAAGCTCCCCTGGGGGGAGCTCGGCGCAGACATCGTGATCGAGTCCACCGGCATCTTCACCAAGGCCGAGGGTGCGAAGAAGCACCTGGCCGCGGGCGCCAAGAAGGTCCTCATCTCGGCTCCGGCCAGCGACGAGGACATCACCATCGTCATCGGCGTCAACGACGACAAGCTCGATGTGACGAAGCAGAGCATCATCTCCAACGCCTCCTGCACCACCAACTGCGTGGCGCCGCTGGCAAAGGTCCTGCACGAGGCCTTCGGCATCACCACCGGCTTCATGACGACCGTGCACGCCTACACCAACGACCAGGTCACCCTGGACTTCCCGCACAAGGACCTGCGTCGCGCCCGCGCCGCGGCCCTGAGCATCATCCCGACCTCCACCGGTGCCGCCAAGGCCACCGCGCTGGTGCTGCCGGAGCTCAAGGGCAAGCTGGACGGCACCTCCCTGCGTGTCCCCGTTCCGACCGGCTCGATCACCGACCTGGTGGCCACCCTGGAGCGGGACGTCACCAAGGAGGAGGTCAACGCGGCCTACCAGAAGGCCGCCGAGGGCTCACTCAAGGGCATCCTGGCGTACAACGAGGACCCGATCGTCTCCCGGGACATCGTCAACTCGCCGTACTCCTGCATCTTCGACGCGCCGCTGACCATGGTCCAGGGCAACCAGGTCAAGGTCTTCGGCTGGTATGACAACGAGTGGGGCTACTCCAACCGTCTGGTCGACCTGACCGCCCTTGTCGGCAGCCAGCTCTGACGGACAGACAGCAGAAGGTGTGAGACGACAGGGTCCGGGCAGGCGTTGCCCGGACCCTGTCCGCATGCCGTCGGGCAGTAATCTCACTCCGACGACTCCCCAGCCGACCGCCCAGAAGAACAGGAAAACATCTCCACCATGCAGACCATCGACGACCTGATCGCCGGGCCGGGTGTCGCCGGCAAGCGCGTCTTCGTCCGAGCCGACCTGAACGTGCCGATGTCGGACGGCCTGATCACCGACGACGGCCGGATCCGTGCCGTGCTGCCCACCGTCAAGAAGCTCGTCGAGGCCGACGCCAAGGTCGTCGTCGCCTCGCACCTGGGCCGCCCCAAGGGCGCGCCGGCCCCGGCGTTCTCGCTGCTGCAGGCGGCCGAGCGCCTGGCGGAACTGCTCGGGCAGCCGGTCGCCTTCGCGCAGGACACCGTCGGCCCGGCCGCGCACGACGCCGTGAACGGCCTGGAGCCCGGCCAGGTGGCCGTCATCGAGAACCTGCGCTTCAACCCCGGCGAGACCAGCAAGGACGACGCCGAGCGCGGCGAGTTCGCCGACCAGCTGGCCGCCCTGGCCGACCTCTACGTCGGCGACGGATTCGGCGCCGTGCACCGCAAGCACGCCTCCGTCTACGACCTGCCGGCGCGGCTGCCGCACGCGGCCGGTCTGCTGATCGGCACCGAGGTGGGCGTGCTCAAGCGCCTCACCGAGGACGTCCGGCGTCCGTACGCGGTCGTGCTGGGCGGGGCCAAGGTCTCCGACAAGCTCGCCGTGATCGACAACCTGCTGGGCAAGGCCGACCGGATCCTGGTCGGCGGCGGCATGGTCTTCACCTTCCTCGCGGCCCAGGGCCACGAGGTCGGTACGTCCCTGCTGCAGGAGGACCAGATCGAGGCCGTCAAGGAGTACCTGGCCCGCGCCGAGCGCGAGGGCGTGGAGTTCGTGCTCCCCGTCGATGTGCGGGTCTCCGCGAGCTTCCCGGACCTCAAGACCAAGGCCGCGGTCGAGGACGCCGAGGTCGTCGGCGTCGACGCCATGCCTGCGGGCAAGATGGGCCTGGACATCGGCCCGAAGACCGAGGAGCTGTTCGCGGCCAAGCTGGCCGACGCGAAGACGGTCTTCTGGAACGGCCCGATGGGCGTCTTCGAGCACCCCGCCTTCGCCGACGGCACCCGCGCCGTCGCGCAGGGCCTGCTCGACTCGGACGCCTTCACCGTCGTCGGCGGTGGCGACTCGGCCGCCGCGGTCCGGCTGCTGGGCTTCGACGAGTCGAAGTTCGGTCACATCTCGACGGGTGGCGGCGCCAGCCTCGAATACCTGGAAGGCAAGACCCTGCCGGGTCTTGCCGCACTGGAGAAGTGAGCATCCCTGACATGACTGACGCCACCACCCGCAAGCCGCTGATGGCCGGCAACTGGAAGATGAACCTCAACCACCTCGAGGCCATCGCCCACACCCAGAAGCTCGCCTTCGCGCTCAACGACAAGGACTACGCGGCGGTCGAGGTCGCGGTCCTGACCCCGTTCACCGACCTGCGCTCGGTGCAGACCCTGGTCGACGGGGACAAGCTGAAGATCAAGTACGGCGCGCAGGACATCTCCGCGCACGACTCCGGTGCCTACACCGGCGAGATCTCCGGCCCGATGCTGGCCAAGCTCAAGTGCGCCTACGTCGTCATCGGCCACTCCGAGCGCCGCCAGTACCACGGCGAGAACGAGGAGATCGTCGGCGGCAAGGTCAAGGCCGCGTTCCGGAACGGCGTCGTGCCGATCCTCTGCGTTGGCGAGGGCCTGGACATCCGCAAGGCCGGCAACCAGGTCGCGTACACCCTGGCCCAGGTCGAGGGTGCGCTGGACGGCGTCCCGGCCGAGCAGGTGGAGCAGATCGTCATCGCCTACGAGCCGGTCTGGGCCATCGGCACCGGCGAGGTGGCGACCCCCGAGGACGCGCAGGAGGTCTGCGGCGCGATCCGGGTCCGCCTGGCGGAGCTTTACAGCCAGGCGGTGGCCGACAAGGTCCGCATCCTCTACGGCGGTTCGGTCAAGGGCTCCAACGCGGCCGGGATCATGGCCAAGCCGGACGTGGACGGCGCGTTGGTCGGCGGCGCCTCGCTGGACGCGGAGGAGTTCGTCCGTATCGTCCGCTATCGCGACCAGGCCGTCTCCTGAGCGGCGACGCCTGAACCGCGGTCTTTCGAGCGACTGTTTCGCCAACGGGTTTCCCCGTAGGCTGTCGCATGCCTAAGGTGGTAGGTCCCGGCACTGTAGGGTGCCGGGCCTGCTGCCAGCAGACACTCACCTGAAAGATTGGTCCGGCTGTGATCCTCAGCTTTTCGATTGCGTTGATCTTCTTCAGCGTGATGATGGTCATTCTGGTCCTGCTGCACAAGGGCAAGGGCGGCGGCCTGTCCGACATGTTCGGTGGCGGCATGTCCTCCACCGGCGGTGGCTCCGCGGTGGCCGAGCGCAACCTCGACCGGATCACCATCTTCATGGGCGTCGGATGGTTCACCTGCATCATCATCCTGTCGCTGCTCATGAAGGCCAAGAACGGCTGATTGCGCAGGTCGGCAGGACGCTGTCAGGAGGTCTGACGGAGCGTCGCCTCCACGCCTATCATGGGTGACGGTCGTCACCGGCCCGTCTGTGACGGGGGTGTGGGGCGACGCTTATGCGTTCCGTACACTAGGACGACCTTCGCCCGGGCCCAGTCGACCGGGTGGTCGCAGTACCGCACCATCACGCAGGGAGTCAGACCGTGGCAAGTGGGAACGCCATCCGTGGCAGCAGGGTCGGGGCCGGTCCGATGGGCGAGGCCGAGCGGGGCGAGTCCGCGCCGCGACTGCGCATCTCCTTCTGGTGCGCGAACGGACACGAGACGAAGCCGAGCTTCGCCTCCGACGCGCAGGTCCCGGACACGTGGGACTGCCCGCGCTGTGGGTTCCCCGCTGGTCAGGACGAGGAGAACCCGCCGGCTCCGCCGCGCACCGAGCCCTACAAGACGCACCTCGCGTACGTCCGCGAGCGCCGCAGCGACGCCGACGGCGAGGCGATCCTCGCCGAGGCGCTGGCCAAGCTGCGCGGCGAGATCTGACGACGTCCGCGGCGAGGCGGCAGCACAGCCCGGCTTGTCGCGCCCACGCGGCGGAACCGCACATCAGCAGAGCCGCGCGCCCCTAGGCCTTGCAACTGGCCCGCCGTTCAAAGGAATTACCGGAACCGTGGGATCACGTGCTCGCCCCACTGCCGGATGGTCTCCAGGCACGCCGACTGAGGCACCGTGCCCATCTGGATCAGGCAGATGACCTCGTCGACGCCGATGTCGGCCAAGCGCTCGACGTAAGCCACCGCCGTCTCCGCCGTTCCGTAGGCGTGGTCGACGTTGAACGTCCCCGTCGCGCTGGGGCGGACCGGAACCCTCGCCTCGTGGAGCTTGGCGACCAACTCCTCGCGGTGCGAGGCCATCGCCGCCGCGTGGTCCGTGTCCGGTTCCGGGTCCTCGACGGGCGCGGGGCCGCCGCCGTACCACTGGGCGATGGACTCGGCGAAGAAGCGCTGCCCGCGCGTGCCCGCGCGGTACGCCTCCTCCGCGTCGTCCAGGACGACCGTCGGGCAGAGCGCCGCGAAGTGGTCGTTGACCTCCGACGAGACCAGGCGGGAGCCGTCCCGCGCGGCGAGCGCCGCGTCGTAGACTGCGCGCATCTCGCGGACGTCGTCCGCGCCCGCAAAGCCGAGGACCAGCGCGCCGACGCCGTACTCGGCCGCCGTGCGCAGCGTGTCGTGCTTGCTGCACGCCATGAACAGGGGAGGGTGCGGGAGTTGGACCGGGCGCGGCAGCACCGCGCCGGGGCCGATGTCGATCGAGCCGTGCCACTCGAACTGCTCCTTCCGCCACGCCGCCGCGACGATCTGCAGTGCCTCCTCCACCTGCGGATAGGTGTCCTCGGCGCGGACGTCGAACATCGCCATCTCCTGCGTGGTCGCGCCGCGTCCCGCGCCGATGTCGACCCGGCCGCCGGAGAGGGCGTCCAGCATCGCGCTCCGCTCGGCGACGCGCAGCGGATGCTGGTAGCCGAAGGGCATGGTGACCACGCCGTGGCCGATGCGGATCCGGGAGGTACGGGCCGCCACCCAGGACAGGAAGATCTCCGACGCGCTCACGTGCGCGTACCGGAGCAGGGAGTGGTGCTCGACCGCCCAGATGCGGTCGAAGCCGACCTCCTCGGCGAGGACTGCCTGGTCGACGCAGTCGTGGAGGAGGGCGTGCTCGCGTTCGGGAGTGGGGTGGGCCAGCTGTGCTTCGAAGATCATGGAGAACTTCACGGGCTGCCTCCGATATGCCGACTAGACATATGACTAGCAGTCATATCCCAAGAAGGGAAGGCGTGTTGTAGTAGCACGTACACTGCGGGAATGAAGCCTCTGCCGATCACCAGTTGGGCCGTGCTGGGCCTGCTCTCCTTCGGGCGGGAGCTGTCGGGCTACGACCTGAAGAAGTGGGCGGACCAGAGCATGGGCTTCTTCTACTGGAGCCCGTCGTACAGTCAGATCTACAGCGAGCTACGGAGATTGGAGTCCGTCGGCTACGCCGCCTCGGAGGAGGTGCCGGGGGACATCCGGGCCAAGCGCCTCTACCGGATCACGCCGGCCGGGGAGGAGGCGCTGCGGGATTGGGCCGACGCGGCGCCGGTCGAGCCCGCGGTGCTCAAGCACGGGCCGATGTTGCGGCTCTGGCTCGGGCACCTCCAGGAGCCCGCGCGGCTGCGCGAGACGCTGCACGCCCACCGCGACCTCGCCGAGCAGCGCCGCGCCCAGGCGGCGGCGGACGTCACCGCGGCCGAGGTGCACCCGGAGTGGATCTTCCCGGTGCTGACCCTGCGCTGGGCCGAGCAGTACTACGCGGACGAGCGGGACCGGATGGACCGCATGCTCGCCGAGCTCGACACGGTCACCGGGAAGGACTGAGCCCGGACGCCCCGTGGCCCGACCCGGCGGGCTGCTACGCCTGGCTGTCGGGCGAGGTCGCCCGAGGCCGCGCGGCATCGCCCGGGGTGGGGGTTGTTGTTCCGAGGACCCCGCGCATGTGCTCCGCCCTGGCGTGGATCGCCTCGCGGAGGAGCCTGCCCAGCGGAACCCCGGCCCAGCGGGCCGCCTCACGCAGGACGGTGAGGTCATCGGCGTCCAGATGGACGGTGACGCGCTTGATTGCCATGGCCCCATCCTGGCCTGGAACGGCATTCGTCCTCACACGATGCGGCCCGCCTCCTCCGAAAGGGGGAGACGGGCCGGGGCGCCGTTCAGCCGTGCCGGTTGTCGACGTCTACGCGACGTCCGGCGGGTAGAGCGCGGGCGGGATCTTCGCCGCGGCGGCGCGGTCGAGGAGCCAGAGGGTGCGCTGTCGGCCGATCGCACCGGACGCCGGGGCCTGGATCGGGCCGGGGCCCGACAGCGCCAGGCGGACGGCGTCCGCCTTGTCGTCTCCCGCCGCGAGGAGCCAGACCTCGCGGGCGGCGCGGATCGTCGGAAGGGTCAGCGAGACCCGCGTGGGCGGCGGCTTGGGCGCGCCGCGCACTCCGATGACGGTCAGCTCGGTCTCGCGCACGCCCGGGAGCTCCGGGAAGAGCGAGGCCACGTGGGTGTCGGGACCGACCCCCAGCAGCAGCACGTCGAACTCCGGCACCCGGAGCCGGTCCTGCGGGCGCGCCGCCTTGGCCAGTTCGGCCGCGTAGCTCGCCGCGGCCGCCTCGGGGTCGTTGCCGTCCGGGCCGTCGGAGGCCGGCATCGGGTGCACCCGCGCCGGATCCAGCGGCACCGCGTCGAGCAGTTCGGCGCGCGCCTGCGTGTAGTTGCGCTCCGGGTCGCCCTCCGGCAGGAACCGCTCGTCGCCCCACCACAGGTCCAGCCGCGACCAGTCGATCGCGTCCCGCGCCGGGGACGCGGCGACCGCCGCGAGCAGCGCGTTGCCGTTGCGCCCGCCCGTCAGCACCACCGAGGCGGTGCCGCGTGCGGACTGCGCGTCCACGATCCGGGTGATCAGCCGTGCGGCCGCGGCAAGGGCCATGAGCTCCTTGTCGCGGTGCACGACCAGTTGAGGTGCCGTCACTTCTGGGTCCTGGACGTCGAAGCGGTGCTCTTCTTGGCCGCCGTCTTGGCGGCCGGCTTCGGGTCCTGCTTCCCGTCCCCGCCCTCCGACGAGCCGTCGACGACCTCGCCGGCGACCGTGTTGTCGTGGAGCCTGTCCACCCCGTAACGGACCGCCGAGGCGTAGATCAGGTCCGGGTCGAGGCGGCGCAGCTCCTCCGCGATCAGCTCCGAGGTCTCCCGGCGCTTGAGCGCGACCATCCGGTCCGGCTGCTCCGGCATGGAGAGCTTCGCCAGCAGGCCGTCGGGACGGTCCAGGCAGACGTCGCCGTCCTTGGTGTGCATCCGGACCCCGGTGATGCCGGGGCCCTCGCTGACGGTCCGCTCGACCTTGATCTTGAGCCGCTCGGCCAGCCACAGCGCCAGCAGTTCGGTGCTGGGGTTGTAGGACTCGCCCTCGACGATCGCCGACTCGACCTTGACGTGCCGCTGGTCGAGCGCGGCGGCCAGCATCGACCGCCACGGGGTGATCCTGGTCCAGGCCAGGTCGGTGTCGCCGGGCGCGTACGACGCGGCGCGGGCCGCCAGCTGCTGGACCGGGTTCTCCGCGGTGACCGCGTCGGTGATCCGGCGCTGGGACAGTGCGCCCAGCGGGTCCTTGGACGGGTTCTCCGGAGCGTTCTCCGGCCACCAGACCACCACGGGGGCGTCCGGCAGCAGCAGTGGCAGCACGACCGACTGCGCCTGCGCGGCGAGCTCGCCGTGGAGGCGCAGCACAACCGTTTCTCCGGTGCCCGAGTCCGAGCCGACCCGGACCTCGGCGTCCAGCCGGGCCTGGGACCGCGCCCGGGGCGAGCGCCCCGGCCGCTTGATGACGGCCAGGATGCGCGAGGGGTGCTCGCGCGACGCGTCGGAGGCGGCCTTGAGCGCGTCGTAGGCGCTGCCCTCGTCCGTGACGATGACGAGGGTGAGCACCATGCCGACGGTCGCTGTGCCGATGGCCCGGCGGGCGTCGATCAGCGCCGCGTTGATCTTGCCGGAGGTGGTGTCGGTGAGGTCGATTTTCATGGCCTGCGCCAGCTCCTGCCGTCTCGTGCGAGCATCTCGTCCGCTTCTTCAGGGCCCCAGGTGCCGGCCTCGTACTGGGCGGGCTTGGCGTGCCTGTCCCAGTACTGCTCGATCGGGTCGAGGATCCGCCAGGACTGCTCGACCTCCTGGTGGCGCGGGAACAGGTTGGCGTCCCCGAGCAGCACGTCCAGGATCAGCCGCTCGTATGCCTCCGGGCTGGACTCGGTGAACGACTCGCCGTAGGCGAAGTCCATCGTCACGTCCCGGACCTCCATCGAGGTGCCCGGCACCTTGGAGCCGAACCGCACCGTCACGCCCTCGTCCGGCTGGACCCGGATGACCAGGGCGTTCTGCCCCAGCTCCTCGGTCGCGGAGGCGTCGAACGGCAGGTACGGGGCGCGCTGGAAGACCACCGCGATCTCGGTGACCCGGCGGCCGAGCCGCTTGCCGGTGCGCAGGTAGAACGGCACGCCCGCCCAACGGCGGTTGTTGATCTCCAGCTTGATGGCGGCGTAGGTGTCCGTGGTGGACTTGGGGTTGATCCCCTCCTCCTCCAGGTAGCCGGGCACCTCCTCGCCGCCCTGCCAGCCGTGCGTGTACTGGGCCCGCACGGTGTGCCGACCCAGATCCTTGGGGATCTGGACGGCGGACAGCACCTTGAGCTTCTCCGCCACCAGCGCCTTGGGGTGGAAGGAGGCGGGCTCCTCCATCGCCGTCAGCGCCATGAGCTGCAGCAGGTGGTTCTGGATGACGTCGCGCGCCGCGCCGATGCCGTCGTAGTAGCCCGCGCGACCGCCGATGCCGATGTCCTCGGCCATGGTGATCTGCACGTGGTCGACGTAGCCGCGGTTCCAGATCGGCTCGAACATCGAGTTGGCGAAGCGCAGCGCCAGGATGTTCTGGACCGTCTCCTTGCCCAGGTAGTGGTCGATCCGGAAGACCTCGTCACGCGGGAAGACCTCGTGGACGACCTTGTTGAGCTCCTGCGCGGAGGCCAGGTCGTGACCGAAGGGCTTCTCGATGACGGCACGCCGCCACGAGCCCTTGGGCGGGTCGGCCAGGCCGTGGTCCTTCAACTGCTGGACCACCTGCGGGAAGAACTTTGGCGGGACGGAGAGGTAGAAGGCGAAGTTGCCGCCCGTGCCCTGCTCCTTGTCGAGCTCCTGGATGGTCGTGCGCAGCCTGTCGAAGGCCGCGTCGTCCACGAACTCGCCCTGGATGAAGCGCATTCCCTTGGCCAGCTGCTGCCAGACCTCCTCGCGGAAGGGAGTGCGCGAGTGCTCCTTGACGGAGTCGTGCACGACCTGCGCGAAGTCCTCGTCCTCCCAGTCGCGGCGGGCGAAGCCCACCAGCGAGAAGCCCGGGGGCAGGAGGCCGCGGTTGGCCAGGTCGTAGATCGCCGGCATCAGCTTCTTGCGCGAAAGGTCGCCGGTGACGCCGAAGATGACGAGGCCGGACGGCCCCGCGATACGCGGGAGCCGCCGGTCCTTCTCGTCCCTGAGGGGGTTGATCCACACGTTCGTCTCGCCGGACCCGTCGTCCGACGTGAGGTCGTCGAGAACGGACTCGTCCGCTACCGCCGCAGGATCGGTCACTTGGAGGAGCCGCCCTTCGCGTCGAGAGACTTCTGCACGGTCTCCAGGAGCTCCTTCCAGGAGACCTCGAACTTGTCGACGCCCTCGTCCTCCAGCAGCTGGACGACGTCGTCGTAGGAGATGCCGACCGCGGCGATCTTCTCGAGCACCGCCGTGGCGTCGGCGTAGTTGCCGGTCACCGTGTCGCCGCGGACCACGCCGTGGTCGGCGACGGCGTCGAGGGTGGCCTCGGGCATGGTGTTGACCGTGCCCGGGGCGGCCAGCTCGACGACGTACATGGTGTCGTCGTAGGCCGGGTCCTTGACGCCGGTGGACGCCCACAGCGGACGCTGCGGCTTGGCGCCCGCGGCGGCCAGCGCCTTCCAGCGGTCGGACGGCTTGCGCTGACCGTCGGCGGAGCCGAACACCTCCTCGTACGCCTCGTACGCCAGGCGGGCGTTGGCCACGGCGGCCTTGCCCTTGAGGGCGAGCGCCTCGTCGGTGCCGATCTTCGTCAGGCGCTTGTCGATCTCGCTGTCCACCCGGGACACGAAGAACGAGGCGACCGACTCGATGGTGGAGAGGTTGTGGCCGCTGGCCTTGGCCCCCTCCAGACCTGTCAGGAACGCGTCCATGACGGCCTGGTAGCGCTCCAGCGAGAAGATCAGCGTGACGTTGACGCTGATGCCCTCGGCCAGCACGGCGCTGATCGCGGGCAGGCCCTCGACCGTGGCCGGGATCTTGATGAAGGTGTTGGGACGGTCCACCAGCCACCACAGCTGCTTGGCCTCGGCGATCGTCGGCGCCGTCTCGTGGGCCAGGCGCGGGTCGACCTCGATGGAGACCCGGCCGTCGCGGCCGTTGCTGGCGTCGTAGACCGGGCGCAGCACGTCGGCCGCGTCGCGGACGTCGGCGGCGGTCATCATCCGCACCGCCTCGTCCACGGTCACGCCGCGCACGGCCAGGTCGGCCAGTTGCTCCTCGTAGCCGTCGCCGGAGCCGATCGCCTTCTGGAAGATCGACGGGTTGGTGGTCACGCCCACGACGTGCTTGTCGCGGACCAGTTCGGCCAGGTTGCCGGAGGTGAGCCGCTTGCGGGACAGGTCGTCCAGCCAGATCGCCACGCCTTCGTCGCTGAGGCGCTGCAGTGCGTCAGTCATGATCAATCACTTTCCTCGCGTGTCGAATGGTTCAGCGCCCGGCGGCGGAGAGGGATTCCTTGGCGGCGGCGACGACAGCCTCGGGGGTGAAGCCGAACTCGCGGAACAGCACCTTGGCGTCGGCGCTGGCGCCGAAGTGCTCCAGACTGACGACCTGTCCGGCGTCACCGACCAGGCGGTACCAGGTCAGCGCGATACCGGCCTCGACCGCGACGCGGGCCTTGACGGCCGGCGGCAGCACCGAGTCGCGGTACTCCTTGGTCTGCTCCTCGAACCACTCCAGGCACGGCATCGAGACCACGCGGGTGGGAATGCCCTCGGCCTGCAGCGTCTCGCGGGCGGCCACGGCCAACTGCAGCTCGGAACCGGTGCCGATGAGGATGACCTTCGGGTTACCGCCCTCGGCCTCGGTGTGGACGTAGCCGCCCTTGGCCGCGTTCTCGTTGCGCGGGTAGACCGGCACGCCCTGGCGGGTCAGCGCCAGGCCGTGCGGGGCCGGGTTGTCGGTGTGACGGCGGGTGATCTCCTCCCACGCCACCGCGGTCTCGTTGGCGTCGGCCGGACGGACCATGTTCAGACCCGGGATGGCGCGCAGCGCGGCCATGTGCTCGACCGGCTGGTGGGTCGGGCCGTCCTCGCCCAGGCCGATGGAGTCGTGCGTCCACACGTAGGTGACCGGCAGCTTCATCAGCGCGGCCAGACGCACGGTCGGACGCATGTAGTCGGAGAACACCAGGAAGGTGCCGCCGTAGATGCGGGTGTTGCCGTGCAGCGTGATGCCGTTCATGGTCGAGCCCATGGCGTGCTCACGGATGCCGAAGTGCACCGTGCGGCCGTAGGGGTCGGCCTCCGGCAGCGGGTTGCCGACCGGCAGGAACGACGAGGTGGCGTCGATGGTGGTGTTGTTCGAGCCGGCGAGGTCGGCCGAACCGCCCCACAGCTCCGGCAGCACCTTGCCCAGGCCCTGCAGCACCTTGCCGGACGCGGCACGCGTGGCGATCGAGGTGCCGGGCTCGAACGAGGGGACGCTCTTCTCCCAGCCCTCGGGCAGCTCGCCCGCGGTCATCCGGTCCAGCAGGGCGGCACGCTGCGGGTTGGCGGTACGCCAGTCGGCGAGCTGCTTCTCCCACTCGGCGTGCGCCTGCGCGCCGCGGTCGCCGACCTTGCGGGCGTGCTCCAGCACCTCCGGCTCGACGTCGAAGGACTTCTCCGGGTCGAAGCCGAGGACGCGCTTGGTGGCGGCGACCTCGTCCGCGCCCAGCGCGGAGCCGTGGGCGGCCTCGGTGTCCTGCGCGTTCGGGGCCGGCCAGGCGATGATCGTGCGCATCGCGATGATGGACGGCTTCGAGGTCTCGGCCTTGGCGGCGGTCAGCGCCCGGTTGAGCGCCTTGACGTCGATGTCGCCGCTGGCGGCGGGCTCGATGCGCTGCACGTGCCAGCCGTACGCCTCGTAGCGCTTGAGGACGTCCTCGGAGAAGGCGGTCTCGGTGTCGCCCTCGATGGAGATGTGGTTGTCGTCGTACAGGCAGACCAGGTTGCCCAGCTTCTGGTGGCCCGCGAGCGAGGACGCCTCGGAGGAGATGCCCTCCTCCAGGTCGCCGTCGGAGACGATCGCCCAGATGGTGTGGTCGAACGGGGAGGCCCCCTCAGGAGCCTCCGGGTCGAACAGGCCGCGCTCGAAGCGGCTGGCCATCGCCATGCCGACCGCGTTGCCGACACCCTGGCCGAGCGGGCCGGTGGTGGTCTCCACACCGACGGTGTGCCCGTGCTCAGGGTGGCCCGGCGTCAGGGAGCCCCAGGTGCGGAACGCCTCGAGGTCCTGGAGCGTCAGGCCGTAGCCGGACAGGTAGAGCTGGATGTAGAGCGTCAGCGAGGTGTGCCCGGGGGACAGGACGAAGCGGTCGCGGCCCAGCCACTGGGCGTCGGCCGGGTCGTGGCGCAGGAAGCGCTGGTAGATCAGGTAGGCGGCCGGAGCCAGACTCATCGCCGTGCCGGGGTGGCCGTTGCCGACCTTCTGCACGGCGTCTGCCGCCAGAACGCGCACGGTGTCCACCGCGCGCTGGTCAAGTTCGGTCCACTCGAAGGTACTGTTCGGCGTCGTGCTCACCCTGGATCAGGGCTCCTTCCGTAACGTCTTTCGACCCGGCGCCAGGAGCCGACTTCGGCGGCGGTCTCTTGGGCACAGAACGTTGACCCTTTGTACAGAGCGAGCCTACCGCTCATGCGCACAAGGGTTCCCGCTCAACGAGCGCTGAACGGGTCAGTGCGGCGCGATCGTCGGGGCACTGTTCGGCGTGTGTTCCGTGCGCGCCTCCGAGCGGTCACCCGCGCGTTCATCCGCGCGTTCGTTCAGTGCGCTTACGACGGGCTTTGCGCCGACACGGCCCCCCGCCGCCGGAGCCGAGATATGGAGCGTCTAAGGTGGCGTGGTACTCGTGAGCTTCATCAACCAGGGGTGTTCGTGACCGCCGTCGAAACCCGTCCGGCCGGTCTGGTCGAGGGGAACCCCGGACAGAGGCCGTTGACGGCCCGTGTCGGGGCCTTCATCGCGCTGACCAAGCCGCGGATCATCGAGCTGCTGCTGATCACCACCGTCCCGGTGATGTTCCTGGCCCAGCGCGGTGTGCCCAACCTGCTGCTGGTACTTGAGGTCGTCGTCGGCGGCTATCTCTCCGCCGGTGGCGCCAACGCGCTCAACATGTACATCGACCGCGACATCGACGCGCTGATGTCCCGGACCGAGCGCCGTCCGCTGGTGACCGGCATGGTCTCCCCGCGTGAGGCGCTGGTCTTCGGCATCGCGCTGGCGATCGGCTCGACCGCGTGGTTCGCCGTCCTGGTCAACCCGCTGAGCGCGGCACTGTCGCTCGCGGCCCTCCTCTTCTACGTCTTCGTCTACACGCTGGGCCTGAAGCGGCGGACCGCGCAGAACATCGTCTGGGGCGGGATCGCGGGCTGCATGCCGGTCTTCATCGGCTGGTCCGCGGTCACCAACTCGCTGGCGTGGCCGCCGGTCGTGCTCTTCCTGGTCATCTTCTTCTGGACGCCGCCGCACTACTGGCCGCTGTCGATGAAGGTGAAGGAGGACTACGCCAAGGTCGGCGTGCCGATGCTGCCCGTCATCGCGACCAATGAGGCCGTGGCCAAGCAGATCGTGATCTACAGCTGGGTCATGGTCGCCGTCTCCATGGCGCTGTGGCCGCTGGACCACACCAGCGTGGTCTACCCGATCGCCGCGGTGGTCCTGGGCGGTTTCTGGCTCAAGGAGGCGCACGGCCTGCAGGCTCGCGCCAAGGCCGGGGTCGTGGGCGCGAAGCTCAAGGAGATGCGGCTGTTCCACTGGTCGATCACCTATCTGACGCTGCTGTTCGTCGAGATCGCGATCGACCCGTTCCTGAAGTAGGTCTCGTTTCACCTTCGCCGGGCCCCGATGTGCAGGAAAGCACATCGGGGCCCGGTCGTCTGTGTCGCTACCGCTGAGTAGTCTGCTGTCCATGACCACCGAAGAGACCAGCGTCCTGTCGCCCAAGGACGAGAAGCGCGCCCAGCGCATCGCCAAGCACGTCAAGGCCTTCGCCGCCGAGCACGGCGGCAGCGCCGACGGCGTCGTGGAGTACGTGGGCGCGTCGGCCACCCGCATCGCCCTCGTCGGCGCGGACGGCGCGTGGGGCGACCAGGTCGCCCCGACTCCCGCTGTCGCGGAGCGCGCGGTGGAGCTGTCCGGCGTCACGAAGCACGAGGACTTCGACGGCGAGCTCGGCCTCAAGGTCAAGACCAGCGCGTACGAGTGGCGCCGCATGGCGGGCATTCAGATCTGAGTTAGTTGCACTACCAGGGGCGCGGGGAACGGCGCGACAAGCCACCCGGCGCGGATGGTCCTCAACGAGCAGGGCCATCCGCACTGGGTGGTTTCTCGCGCCGTTCCCCGCGCCCCTAAAGGTGTTGCAGCTTAGACGGTTGCCAAGGCTTCGATGTCCGCGGGGCGCGGCAGCGCCCCTACCTCCGGGCGCACGCGGAGCGACAGGTGGAGGCGGAGGACCGAGACCCAGCACAGCGCGGCGCCGAGCAGGTGGATACCGACGAGCAGCTCGGGGACGTGCGTGAAGTACTGGACGAAGCCCAGGACGCCCTGGGCCAGCAGGACCCCGAGGAAGACCTTGGCCAGCTTGCGCGGCGCGGCCGGCGCGTCCACGGCCATCAGTACGAAGATCATCGCCACGGCCAGGCCGACGCTGACCATCGCGAAGTCCGCGTGGAACTGCGTGATCTCTTCCCAGTTGAACGGCATCCGCTTGACGTCGCTGCTGTCGCCCGGGTGCGGGCCGGAGCCGGTGACCAGGGTGCCCGCGGCGATCAGCAGGGCCGTCATCGCGACCGTCACCCGCGAGAGGTGGATGATCGGGCGGCCGACGGTGCGTACCGGCTCGGCGTCGCCCTCACGGGTGCGCTGCCACATCGCGTGGGCGGTGAGGATCAGCACCATCGACAGCAGGAAGTGGATCGCGACGACGTAGGGGTTGAGGTGCGTCAGCACCGTGATCCCGCCGACGACCGCGTCGACGACCGTGATCCAGAACTGGGCCCACCCGAGCCGGGTGACCTCCTTGCGCCACGGCTTGGCGCAGCGCGAGGCCAGGATGGCCAGGCCGATGACCACACAGATCACGTCGGTCAGCATGCGGTTGCTGAACTCGATGACGCCGTGGAAGCCCATCGCCGACGTCGGCGCGAGCGTCGACGACGTGCAGGTGGGCCAGGTCGGGCAGCCCAGGCCGGAGCCGGTGAGCCGCACCGCGCCGCCGGTGACCACGATCAGGACGCTGCACACCAGCGTCGCCAGCGCGGTCCAGCGGACCCAGCGGTCCGGGACGGAGACGCGCTCGGCGAGGAGGGAGAAGGGGGTACGCACGCGCCTCATCGTAGTTCGCGGCCCCCGACAATCCGGACGGGGGGCCGGGCTCGGCCGGACGGCCCTGCCGGAGCCCCGCGAGGACCGCACTGACCTGCGGAGTCCCGGTTCGCCCCGGACACGTGCGGGCCGTTCGTGTGCACTGCTCCCGGACATTTCTGCGGAACCGGAGCTTCCGTGTTCCCGCTCACAGTCCCCGCTGGCAGTCGGCCGCGCCGACGGAGCGTCAGGAGGCTTTTCCTCGTTGGCGCACTGGGGTCGCACAGGCCCCTCAGGTGTCACTAGTATCCGGCGTCATAGGGGGGCGTGCTGGATCGAACGCCGCTATGTGTCATGTCCCTTGCCATTTTCGGGGTCGGTGGCACGATCGCGCTGCAACCAGAGCCCCCGTTCCAGGCAAGGGGAGAGGGCACGTCATGTTCGGAATACCTGGGCAGGGAGGGGCGAAGCGCTTCGCGGCCGCGATGTTGGCGGCCGGGGCGTTCGCGATCGCGGGGCCGCTGGCCGCCGCCGGGACCGCTGTCGCGGACCAGAACGGCAGTGCGGTCGCCACGCTCGGCGACTTCATCCACTACGGCAAGGTCGATGTCGCCGGTGAGTCCGGCGTCGCCTACGGCGGCACGGTCGCGCTCCAGGACGGCGGCCAGACCCTCGCTGTGTACTGCATCGACCTGCACCACGACACGCACAGCGGCGTCCAGTACCAGGAGACGGGCTGGGACCAGTCGACGCTCTCGGGCAACCCGGACCGCGGCAAGATCGAGTGGATCCTGCAGCACTCGTACCCGGTGGTCACCCCCTCGGCGCTGGCCTCTGCCGCCGGGGTGAACGGTGGTCTCGACGCGGACCAGGCCGCCGCCGCCACGCAGGCCGCGATCTGGCACTTCTCCGACCACGTCACCGCCACGCCGGAGGACGCCACGGCGGCGACCGTGACCACCTGGCTGGAGAGCAACGCCCAGAACGTCAGCGAGCCCGCTCCGTCGCTGGCGCTCTCGCCGTCCTCGGTCGCCGGACACGCGGGCAGGCTGGGCCCGCTGACGGTCGCCACCAGCGCGCAGTCGGTGAGCCTCGGCCTCTCCGCTCCGGCCTCGGTGCAGCTGGTCGACGGCTCGGGCCGGCCGGTCACCACCGCCGTCAACGGCGAGAAGCTCTACGTGGACGTCCCGCAGGGGACGGCCGCGGGGAACGCGCAGGTGACCGGGAGTGCGGTGACCTCGCTGCCGGTCGGTCGCGCGTTCGCGGCGGTCGACGGCTCCAGTCAGACCATGATCCTGGCTGGTACCGCTCCCGTCTCGGTCAGCGCCCAGGCGCAGGCGCAGTGGGCGCCGAAGGGCGCGGTCCCGGCGGCGAACGCGGCCACCGACTGCAAGAAGGGCGGCGTGGACGTCGCCCTCAGCAACGGCGGTGACCAGCCCTGGACCGCGCAGGTCGGCGGCGAGAGCGTGACCGTCGTGCCGGGCGCGACCACCACCGTCTTCGTCAAGGAGAAGGAGGGCGCGGCCTACCGCATCACGGTGACCGGCCCGAACGGCTTCGCCAAGACCTTCACCGGTGCCCTGACCTGCAAGCCGACCGGCGGCGGCAGCCTGCCCTCCGCCAGCCCCACCCCGGCGGTCTCCGCCTCGCCGAGCAGCCCGGGCCTGGCCGAGACCGGTGCCAGCAGCGCGACCCCCGTCATCGCGGGCGTCGGCGCGGGCTGCGTCCTGCTGGGCGGCGCGGCGGTCTTCGTGATGCGCAAGCGTGCCCGTGGCCGCCACTCGGCTTGACCGAGAGCCATGAGCTGACGGATCGACAGAGCTGAAGCACTGAGCCGTCGACGGAGAATCCGTCGACGGCTCAGGTGTTTCTGTGCCCGCCGGTCGGGCGGCCGGGCCCTGCGGTCACTCCCAGCGGAAGAAACGCGCCGCCGCGGCCAGGCCGAGGACGGCCCAGACGGCGAGGATGCCGAGGTCGCCCCAGGGCATCGCCGCGCCCTGCTGGAGCACCGCGCGCAGGCCGTCGGAGAGGGCGCTGATCGGCAGCGCTTCAAGGACCGGACGGACGGCGGAGGGGAACTTCGACAGCGGAACGATCACGCCGCCCGCGAGCAGCAGCAGGATGAAGACCAGGTTGGCCGCCGCCAGCGTCGCCTCCGCCTTGAGCGTGCCCGCCATCAGCAGCCCGAGGCCGGAGAACGCCGCTGTGCCCGCGACCAGCAGGAGCAGCACCGCGAGGGGGTTGCCGTGCGGCTGCCAGCCCAGCGCGAGGGCGATCACGCCGAGCAGCGCCACCTGCAGCACCTCGGTGACCAGGACGCTCCCGGTCTTCGCGGTCATCAGCGCCCAGCGCGGCAGCGGGCTCGCGCCGAGGCGCTTGAGCACGCCGTAGCGGCGCTCGAAGCCGGTCGCGATGGCCTGGCCGGTGAAGGCGGTGGACATGACCGCCAGTGCCAGCAGCCCGGGGGCGAGGAAGTCGACGCGCTTGCCGGGGCCGGTCGTCGCCACGATGTCGACCGCGCTGAACAGCACCAGCAGCACGCTCGGGATGACGACGGTCAGCAGCAACTGCTCGCCGTTGCGCAGCAGCAGCTTGGTCTCCAGGCCGGTCTGCGCGCGCAGCATGCGGCCCAGCGGGGCCGCGCCCGGGTCGGGCGTGTAGGCGCCGACGGTGGGGGAGGCGGCCGTGGGGGAGGTGGCCGCATGGGAGGTGGTGGTCACGAGCGCAGGTCCCGTCCGGTCAGTTCGAGGAAGACGTCTTCGAGGGTGCGGCGCTCGACCGACAGCTTCTCGGGCATCACGTCGGACTGGGCGCACCAGCTGGTCACCGTGGCCAGCAGCTGCGGGTCGACCGGGCCGGAGACCAGGTAGCTGCCGGGGCTGGGCTCGGCAGCGGTGCAGTCGTCCGGCAGCGCCTTGAGCAGCGTGTCCAGGACCAGGCCCGAGCGGCCCTGGAACCGGATGGTGTTGCCCGCGTTGCCGCGGCAGAGCTCCTCCGGGCTGCCCTGGGCGATCACCTTGCCGCCGTCGACGATGGCGACGTCGTCGGCGAGCTGCTCGGCCTCGTCCATGTGGTGGGTGGTGAGCACGATGCTGACGCCGTCCCGGCGCAGGTCGCGGACCAGGTCCCAGGTGGCGCGGCGGGCCTGCGGGTCCAGACCGGCGGTCGGCTCGTCCAGGAAGACCAGCTCGGGCCGCCCGACGACGGCCATCGCGAGCGCGAGCCGCTGCTGCTGGCCGCCGGAGAGCCGCCGGTAGACCGTCCGGCCGCAGGAGCCGAGCCCGAGACGCTCGGCGAGTTCGTCGACGTCGAGCGGGTTCGCGTGCAGCTTGGCCGTGTGCCGCAGCATTTCCGTCGCACGGGCGCCGGGGTAGATGCCGCCGGACTGCAGCATCACCCCGATGCGGGGGCGGAGCGCGGCCGCGTCGGCGACGGGGTCGAGACCGAGGACGCGGACGGTCCCGGCGTCGGCGCGGCGGTAGCCCTCGCACGTCTCGATGGTGGTCGTCTTGCCCGCGCCGTTGGGGCCGAGTACGGCGGTGAGGCTGCCACGGGCGACGGTGAGGTCCAGCCCGTCGACGGCGGTCTTGGCGCCGTAGCGCTTCGTGAGATCCCGGATCTCGACGGCGGGGGCGTGGTCATGCATGCGGACGAGTCTAGGTGGGGCGTTCCGTTGCACTTTCGCCAGGGCCGCGGGGCTCTGCTTGATCAACTGCGCGCGAGACGCCACGGGTGAACGGATGGCCCTGCGTTCGGTGCTCCACCTGTACGGATGGCTTGTCGCGCAGTTCCTCGCGCCGCTGGATCCGCCCTCCGGGCCCTGGTGCTTAGGTAACCCTTAGTGATGGAGGGCACTCCGCCCGCTGACCAGCTCTGCTTGTTGCATCCGAAGGAATTACGCAACAATGGCGTTGTGAAATACGCGCGCGAGATGGCGGAGGGACGCGAGGCGGTCGAAGCGACTGCTACCGCGCCGCAGTCCGGCACGTCCTCGCGCGACCGGGTCGCGCGGTCGATCCTCGACCACGGACCGTCCAGCGCTGCCGACCTCGCCGAGCGACTCTGCCTCACCCAGGCGGCCGTACGGCGCCACCTCGACGCGCTGACCGCCGCCGGGCTCGTCACCTCGCGGGAGCAGAAGGTCTACGGCCACCGCGGCCGGGGCCGCCCCGCGCGCGTGTTCCTGTTGACCGACTCCGGGCGGAGCACCTTCTACCAGGCGTACGACCAGCTCGCCGCCGACGCCCTCGGCTTCCTCGCAGAGGCTGCCGGTGGCGGCGAGAAGGGACGCGAGGCGCTCGCCGCCTTCGCACGGGCCCGTCTCGCCCGCGACGCCGAGCGCTACGCCGGTTCGCTGGGCGCGTGCCCGGACACCGAGGCCAAGGCGCAGGCCCTCGCCGGGGCGCTGACCGCGGACGGTTACGCTGCAACGGTGCGCAGTGCGCCGCTCGGCGAGCAGCTCTGCCAGCACCACTGCCCGGTGGCGCACATCGCCGAGCAGTTCCCGCAGTTCTGCGAGGCCGAGACCGAGCTCTTCTCGCAGCTGCTGGGCACCCACGTGCAACGGCTGGCCACCATCGCCCACGGCGACGGGGTCTGCACGACCTTCGTGCCCAGGGCGGCACCGCCGCCCCACCTCCAGCCCCCATCGACTGACCAGCCCCCTACGACTGACACGACTGACGACGACACCGCCGCATCCGGGAGGAACCCCGCATGACCACCACCGCTCACCCGGAGCTTGAAGGCCTGGGCACGTACGAGTACGGCTGGGCCGACTCCGACGCGGCCGGCGCCGCCGCCCGTCGTGGTCTCAACGAGGACGTCGTCCGGGACATCTCGGCGAAGAAGAACGAGCCCGAGTGGATGCTGAAGCTCCGCCTCAAGGGCCTGAAGCTCTTCGGCAAGAAGCCCATGCCGACCTGGGGCTCCGACCTCTCCGGCATCGACTTCGACAACATCAAGTACTTCGTGCGGTCCACCGAGAAGCAGGCGGAGTCCTGGGAGGACCTGCCCGAGGACATCAAGAACACCTACGACAAGCTCGGCATCCCGGAGGCGGAGAAGCAGCGCCTGGTCGCCGGTGTCGCCGCGCAGTACGAGTCGGAGGTCGTCTACCACCAGATCCGTGAGGACCTGGAGGAGCAGGGCGTCATCTTCCTGGACACCGACACCGCGCTCAAGCAGCACCCGGAGCTGTTCCAGGAGTACTTCGGCACGGTCATCCCGGTCGGCGACAACAAGTTCGCCTCGCTGAACTCGGCCGTGTGGTCCGGCGGATCGTTCATCTACGTGCCGAAGGGCGTGCACGTCGAGATCCCGCTGCAGGCCTACTTCCGGATCAACACCGAGAACATGGGCCAGTTCGAGCGGACGCTGATCATCGTCGACGAGGACGCCTACGTCCACTACGTCGAGGGCTGCACCGCCCCGATCTACTCCTCGGACTCGCTGCACAGCGCCGTCGTGGAGATCATCGTCAAGAAGGGCGGCCGCTGCCGCTACACGACGATCCAGAACTGGTCGAACAACGTCTACAACCTGGTCACCAAGCGCGCCGTGGCCTACGAGGGCGCGACCATGGAGTGGGTCGACGGCAACATCGGCTCCAAGGTCACCATGAAGTACCCGGCCGTGTACCTGATGGGCGAGCACGCCAAGGGCGAGACGCTCTCCATCGCGTTCGCCGGCGCGGGCCAGCACCAGGACGCCGGCGCCAAGATGGTGCACATGGCGCCCAACACTTCCTCCAACATCGTCTCCAAGTCGGTGGCGCGAGGCGGCGGCCGCACCTCCTACCGCGGCCTGATCGAGATCGGCGAGGGCTCGCACGGCGCCAAGTCGAACGTGCTCTGTGACGCCCTGCTGGTGGACACGATCTCCCGCTCCGACACCTACCCCTACGTCGACGTCCGCGAGGACGACGTCTCCATGGGTCACGAGGCGACGGTCTCCAAGGTCTCCGACGACCAGCTCTTCTACCTGATGAGCCGCGGTATGACGGAGTTCGAGGCGATGGCGATGATCGTCCGCGGCTTCGTCGAGCCGATCGCCAAGGAACTGCCGATGGAGTACGCGCTGGAGCTCAACCGGCTGATCGAGCTGCAGATGGAAGGTGCCGTCGGGTAGTCCCGAGCGCCCCTGATCTGCCACTTAGTCCTTTCCAGAAAGCGAGTAGCACGACAGCCATGGCTGACGTCACCACCACCTCCGGGGGATCCACCACCTCCGGCTCGATCCAGGTCGCCGGTGTGCCCGGCGAGTTCGCCGCACAGCCTGCGGATGCCCGCACCGAGGCCGTCGCGTCCTACGACGTGAACGACTTCCCGGTCCCGCAGGGCCGCGAGGAGAACTGGCGCTTCACGCCGCTGCACCGCCTGGGGGGCCTGCACGACGGCACCGCCGAGGCGAGCTCCGGCGCGATCAAGGTCGACGTGACCGCCCCCGAGGGCGTCCTCGTCACCGCCGTCGAGCGCGACGACGCCCGCGTGGGCGCCGCCGGCAAGCCGGTCGACCGCGTCGCCGCGCAGGCGTTCAGCAGCTTCGGCAAGGCCGGTCTGGTCTCCATCCCGAAGAACGCGCAGCTGACCGAGCCGGTCCGGATCACCATCCACGGCGAGGGCGGCGTCGCCTACGGCCACCAGGTGATCGAGGTCGGCGCGTTCGCCGAGGCCGTGGTCGTGATCGAGCACACCGGTGACGCCGTGCTCGCCGCCAACGTCGAGTACCTGATCGGTGACGGCGCCAAGCTGACCGTCGTCTCCATCCAGGACTGGGACGACACCGCCGTCCACGCCGCCCAGCACACCGCGCTGATCGGCCGCGACGCGACCTTCAAGTCCGTCATCGTCACCCTCGGCGGCGACGTCGTGCGCCTGCACCCGCGGGTGATCTACGGCGGCACCGGCGGCGAGGCCGAGCTCTACGGTCTGTACTTCGCCGACGCCGGGCAGCACCTGGAGCACCGCCTCTTCGTCGACCACGACACGCCGCACTGCCGCTCCAACGTCGCCTACAAGGGCGCGCTGCAGGGCCAGGACGCGCACGCGGTGTGGGTCGGCGACGTGCTGATCCGCGCCGAGGCGGAGGGCACCGACACCTACGAGCTCAACCGCAACCTGCTGCTCACCGACGGCGCGCGGGTCGACTCGATCCCGAACCTGGAGATCGAGACCGGCGAGATCGTCGGTGCCGGCCACGCCTCCGCGACCGGCCGCTTCGACGACGAGCAGCTCTTCTACCTGCAGTCGCGCGGCATCCCGGCCGACGAGGCCCGTCGCCTGGTGGTCCGTGGCTTCTTCGCCGAGCTGGTCCAGCAGATCGGCCTGCCGGAGCTCCAGGAGCGTCTGATCGAGAAGATCGACGCCGAGCTGGAGGCCACGGTCGGATGAGCAGCAACGGCTTCGTGCGCGTCGCCGCGCTCAGTGAGTTGGAGGCGGACACCCCGAAGCGGGTCGAGGTCGACGGCATCGCCGTCTCGATCGTCTCCGCCGAGGGCGAGGTCTTCGCCATCAACGACATCTGCTCGCACGCCAACGTGTCGCTGTCCGAGGGCGAGGTGGAGGACTGCTCGATCGAGTGCTGGCTCCACGGCTCGCGCTTCGACCTGCGCACCGGCAAGCCCTCGGGCCTCCCCGCCACCCGGCCCGTCCCCGTGTACCCCGTAAAGATCGAAGGGGACGATGTGCTCGTCTCCGTCACCCAGGAGTCCTGAGTCCATGGCAACGCTTGAAATCCGCGACCTCCACGTCTCCGTCGACGCCGAGAACGGCCCGCGCGAGATCCTCAAGGGCGTCGACCTGGTCGTGAAGCAGGGCGAGACCCACGCGATCATGGGCCCGAACGGCTCCGGCAAGTCGACCCTGGCCTACTCGCTGGCCGGCCACCCCAAGTACACCGTCACCGGTGGCGAGGTGCTGCTGGACGGCGAGGACGTGCTGGCGATGACCGTGGACGAGCGCGCCCGCGCAGGCGTCTTCCTCGCCATGCAGTACCCGGTCGAGGTCCCCGGCGTCTCCGTCTCCAACTTCCTGCGCACCTCCGCCACCGCGATCCGCGGCGAGGCCCCCAAGCTCCGCACCTGGGTCAAGGAGGTCAAGGAGGCCATGGCCGACCTCCAGATGGACCCGGCCTTCGCCGAGCGCAACGTCAACGAGGGCTTCTCCGGCGGCGAGAAGAAGCGCCACGAGATCCTCCAGATGGAGCTGCTCAAGCCGCGGATCGCGATCCTCGACGAGACCGACTCGGGTCTGGACGTCGACGCGCTGCGCATCGTCTCCGAGGGCGTCAACCGCGCCCGCGAGACCGGTGAGGTCGGCACCCTGCTGATCACCCACTACACGCGCATCCTGCGCTACATCAAGCCCGACTTCGTCCACGTCTTCGCCGGCGGCAAGATCGTCACCTCCGGTGGCCCCGAGCTGGCCGACCAGCTGGAGGAGAACGGCTACGAGCAGTACGTGAAGGGCGGTGCAGCCGAGTGATCCCTACCTCTCGCACGCTGGATGTCGACGCGATCCGCAAGGACTTCCCGGTCCTCGGCCGGATCCTGCCGAACGGCAAGCCTCTGATCTACCTGGACAACGCGGCCACCTCGCAGAAGCCCAGGCAGGTCCTCGACGCGCTGACGGACTACTACGAGCTGCACAACTCCAATGTCCACCGCGGCGTGCACACGCTCGCCGAGGAGGCCACGGCGCTGTACGAGGGCGCGCGTGACGCCGTCGCGTCCTTCATCAACGCGCCCAGCCGCGACGAGGTCGTGTTCACCAAGAACGCGAGCGAGTCGCTCAACCTGGTCGCCAACATGCTTGGTTGGGCCGACGAGCCCTACAAGGTCGACGCCGACTCCGAGATCGTCATCACGGAGATGGAGCACCACTCCAACATCGTCCCGTGGCAGCTGCTGGCGCAGCGCACCGGCGCGAAGCTGAAGTGGTTCGGCCTGACCGACGAGGGCCGCCTGGACCTGTCCAACATCGACGAGATCATCACCGAGAAGACCAAGGTCGTCTCGTTCGTGCTGGTCTCCAACATCCTGGGCACGGTCAACCCGGTCGAGGAGATCGTCCGCCGGGCGCAGGCCGTCGGCGCGCTGGTCGTCATCGACGCCTCGCAGGCCGCCCCGCACATGCCGCTGGACGTGCAGGCGCTGGAGGCCGACTTCGTCGCCTTCACCGGCCACAAGATGCTGGCGCCCACGGGCATCGGCGTCCTGTGGGGTCGTCAGGAGCTGCTGGAGGACCTCCCGCCGTTCCTGGGCGGCGGCGAGATGATCGAGACCGTCTCCATGCAGTCCTCGACCTACGCCCCCGCGCCGCACAAGTTCGAGGCGGGCACCCCGCCGATCGCGCAGGCGGTCGGTCTGGGCGCGGCCATCGAGTACCTGAACGGCATCGGCATGGACGCGATCGCCGCCCATGAGCACACGATCACCGAGTACGCGGTGAACCGCCTGCAGGAGGTCCCCGACCTGCGGATCATCGGCCCGGCCACGGCCGAGGGTCGCAGCGGGGCGATCTCCTTCACTCTGGGCGACATCCATCCGCACGACGTGGGCCAGGTGCTGGACGAGCAGGGCATCGCCGTGCGCGTCGGCCACCACTGCGCCCGTCCGGTCTGCCTCCGTTACGGAATTCCGGCGACCACGCGGGCGTCGTTCTATCTGTACTCCACCGAGGCGGAGGTGGACGCCCTGATCGACGGGCTGCACCACGTCCGCGCCTTCTTCGGTTAGTCGGAAAGGGAGCGGCGGTCGATGAAGCTCGACTCGATGTACCAGGACATCATCCTGGACCACTACAAGCACCCGCACGGCCGTGGCCTGCGCGACGGTGACGCCGAGGTGCACCACGTCAACCCGACCTGCGGCGACGAGATCACGCTGCGCGTCAAGCTCGACGGGACCGTGCTGAAGGACGTCTCGTACGAGGGCCAGGGCTGCTCGATCAGCCAGGCCAGCGCGTCGGTGCTGAACGACCTGCTGGTCGGCAAGGAACTGGGCGAGGCCCAGAAGATCCAGGAGGCCTTCCTGGAGCTGATGCAGTCCAAGGGCCAGCTGGAGGGGGACGAGGAGGTGCTGGAGGACGCGATCGCGTTCTCGGGCGTCTCCAAGTACCCGGCGCGCGTCAAGTGCGCCCTGCTGAGCTGGATGGCCTGGAAGGACGCCACGGCGCAGGCCCTGGCCGACGCGCCCGTCAAGGAGAGCGCATGAGCGAGACCACTGAGACCACTGCGGAGGCGGCCCCGGAGGCCGCAGCCGCGACCGAGTTCGAGAGTGTCAGCAAGGGCTCCGTCGCCGTCGAGGACCTCATGGAGGCCCTGATGGACGTCGTCGACCCGGAGCTCGGCATCGACGTCGTCAACCTGGGCCTGATCTACGGCGTCCACGTCGACGAGGCCGACGTGGCCACCATCGACATGACGCTCACCTCGGCGGCCTGCCCGCTGACCGACGTCATCGAGGACCAGGCCCGCACGGCGACCGACGGCCTGGTCAAGGATCTGCGGATCAACTGGGTCTGGATGCCGCCGTGGGGCCCGGACAAGATCACCGACGACGGCCGCGACCAGCTGCGGGCGCTGGGCTTCAACGTCTGATCCAAGAGGTTGTTGCACCCCCTCAGGGGCGCGGGGCTCTGCCGATGGGCGGCTTCCCCGCGCCCCTGAAGCCGTTTGCAAGACAATGTGATCTATGAGAGCTCTCTCCATCGCCTTGGGCGTACTGCTGCTGATCATGGTCGTCAGCAGCGTGCTCCGGACGCTCGTGGTTCCGAGGGGGCTGTACTCCGCCCTCGTCTTCCGGCTGACCCGCAGCTTCCGGTACCTGCTGCGGCTCTCCGCCGCGCCCCTCGGCACGTTCCGGGCCATGGACCGTGCGCAGGCGTGGCTCGCGCCGCTGGTGCTGCTGGGCATGCTGACCGCGTGGCTCGGCGGGATGCTCCTCGCGTACTCGTGCCTGCTGTACGGGTTGTCCACCCTGGACTTCGGCACCGCCGTGCGGGAGGCCGGGTCGAGCCTGTTCACGCTCGGCTTCGCCAGTGGCAGCAGGCTCAAGCTCTCCGGACTGGACTTCCTCGCCGCAGCCAGTGGTCCGCTGATCATCGCGCTGCAGATCGCGTACCTGCCCACGCTGTACGGCGCGTACAACCGTCGCGAGACGGAGGTGACGTTGCTGGAGTCCCGCGCCGGAGAACCCGCGTGGGGACCGGAACTGTTGGCCCGTCAGTGGCTGGTAGACACCCAGACCGCGCTGCCCGCGCTCTACCGCGACTGGGAGCGTCTGGCGGCCGACATCGGCGAGAGCCACTCCAACTACCCGCTGCTGCTCTCGTTCCGCTCGCCACGCCCGCAGCGCAGCTGGATCGTCAGCCTGCTCGCGGTGATGGACGCGGCGGCGATCCAGCTCTCCATCGCCCCGAAGTCCGCGCCGCCGGAGGCCCGTCTGGTCCTGCGCGCGGGCTTCTCGTCGCTCCGCGACATCGCCCGCACCATGCGGATCTCCTTCGACCCCGACCCGCAGCCGAACACGCCGATCCGGCTCAGCTTCGCCGAGTTCGACGCGGCCGTGGCGATGATCGCCGCGACCGGTTTCGCGAAGGAACGCCCGGTGGAGGAGGCGTGGGAGCATTTTCGCGGCTGGCGCGTGAACTACGAGTCCATCGCCTACGAGCTCTGCCGCTGGGCGGACGCGGTCCCCGCGCTGTGGACCGGCCCCCGCGACTTCCCGGCCACGCCCGTTCCGCCCCGGCGGCCACAGGACCGCCAGCCGGCGGGGCGGATGTGACCTCTTTCGAAAGAGGGACGTTGCAGCCACCTCGGGGGCGCGCGGATCTGCGGGCGAGGTGCCATGCACCTCGGGGGCGCGGGGAACTGCGCGAGAACACCACCCTGTGCGGATGAACCCTGAACGTTCGGAGCTTTCCCTCCCAGGGTGGCTCGTCGCGCCCGTGCGGCGGAGCCGCTTATCAGCGGAGCCCCGCGCCCCTGGGGTGAGTGCAACGTCCCTTTCGGGGTAGGGGCCGCGTATGCAGTTCGCGCTCGGCCGGGGGCATCGCCCGCCGCCGCGCGCGCTGACCTCGCCGGTGGGCTCGGGCGCGCGTGAGTCCCCGCCTGCCCGCCGCCGGGCGAGGAGCGGGAGCGAGCCGTCGACCGCGTTGAGCGACCTGCCCGCGCGGCGGCTCCTCGCCGCCATCTTCGGGCCGCTCTACCTCCTTGCCGCCGGCTTCTTCGCGTTCGTCTCCGTCAACGCCAAGCCCGGCGACGTCAGCGGTCGCAACACCTTCCTCGGCTTCGCCGCGGTCTGCGGCCTGCTCGCGCTCATCGCGTTCGTCGATCTGCTGGTCATCCGGGCCCGGATCGCGGAGGAGCGACGAGCCGGGCTCGGCTGGCGGCACGATCGCCCGTGGGTGGTGAGCGGCGAGCTCGTCGAGCCGCAGGCGCAGAAGACGGCTACTGACTCGACCGGGCCGACGCCACCGCCAGGCCCACACAGGCAGCTCCCGCGGCGGCGGCGAACACCGTGACCGCCGGGAGGATGCCGTACGCGCGGGCCAGGAAGCCCACCGCGACGATCGGCAGCGAGCTGCCCAGGTAGACCACCACCCACAGCGCGCTGAGCTGGGACGCGCGGCGTTCCGGCTCCATCGCGGCGACCGCGCGGGCGAACAGGGCTCGGAAGGCCAGCCCCTGCGCCGCGCCGCCCAGCATGCTGCCGACGAAGAGCAGCACGGGCAGGTGCGCGTACCCGGCCAGCACGACCAGGCCGAGGCCGAGCGCCAGGCCCGACATGCCCAGCACCGGCACGGCCCGCGACCGGGTCGGGCGCGCCAGCAGCTGCGCGACCGCCGACGAGCCGAGCAGCAGCGCGGCCACGCCCGCGCCCGCGATCGGCGCGTGGGTGTGCAGCAGTGAGGCCGCGTAGCTGGGCGCGAGGCTCAGGTAGACGCCGAAGACCGCGTAGGAGACGAACCCGGTGCCCGCCGCCAGCAGGAAGATCCCGCGGCCCTGCCGCGGCAGGCTCAGCGCGCGGGGGCGCAGGCTCAGCCGACCCGGCACGCGAACCGGGGCGGCGTGGTGGCCGGGCGCGCGCGGGTGCAGCATGGCCAGCGGGATGCAGAGCGCCAGCAGTGCGATCGCGTGCAGGGTGAACGGCGTGACCACCGGGTCCGCGCCCTGGGCCAGCGCCGCGCCCAGCAGCGGGCCGAGCGCGACGCCGCCTGCCGAGGCGGCCAGCGTCAGCTTGGCGGCGAGGGCGGGCCGGTCCGGCAGCAGGTCGGCGAGGGCCGCACCGGCCGCGCTGGTCGCCAGACCGACGGCGACGCCCTGGATGGCGCGCCCGGCGGCCAGCTGACCGAGGCCGTTCGCGGTGGCGAAGACCGCGTCGCCGCCCGCAGCGAGGACGACCGCCGGGAGCACCAGCGCCCGGCGTCCGAGCTGGTCGGACCAGTGGCCGACGGCGGCCAGCACCGGGACCAGGGCGAACACGTAGATGGTGAAGAGGACGGTGGTGTCCACCGGGTTCAGACCGAGTCGGGTCTGCAGCGCGGGATAGAGGGGAGTCGCGAGGTTGGCTCCGATGAGCAGGAGCAGCAGGACCGCGACGGTCAGGCCCACTCGGACGCCGCGCAGCGCGTTCCAACGGCTCAGCGTCGGGGTGCGCAGGCGCTCGGGGGAAGCGAGTTCGAGCGGGAGCAGGGCCTCACGAAGGCGCGTCGAGGCAGGGGAGAGTTCCGCCATGGCAGGGGTCTCCTGGCGTCTGGGCTCCGGGCCGGGTCGGCGGGGTGTTGCCGGGTGCGGGCCCCCGGCCGAAGGCTGGGGGAGGGTCCGGGTGGAGCAGGCGTGCAAGGGGGTGCGGAGCCTCGGCGCGGGGTGTGCGCATCAGCCCAGCGGAGGATACGGCCTGGCCGCCTGTCAAGGGAAACGGCAACGGGGCCTACCAGGGACTACTCTCGGCTCAGGAGCGCTTGTGCCGTTGCTCACGTCGGTCCTGACGGCGTGACGGCCCAGGGTCTGGCCGCCCAGGTGGTCAGGCGGCTCCAGCTGGAACACATCGGGTTCCCGGCGGTCCGGGGCGAGCGAGAGACAGGTCGGATCATGGCAGCGCGCAGTCGTAAGGACGGCTCCGGCGACGAGGGCCGGGCCCTCCCCGCGGACCTCGACCTGGAGACCCTCTACGGTGCCACCGGCGGTCCCGGCACCGTCGGCGAGGTGGACGCCGAGGACGCGGAGGAAGAGGAGCTGATCCTGGTTCCGCCGGTCCGGCTGGCGGCGCCCGAGGCGCTGGCCGAGTCTGCGCTGGCCTCGCCGCTCCTCGCCCAGGCGATCGGTCTGGCCCGCTGGGTCGGCGAGGGCAAGCCCGTCGACGAGTGGGGCGAGCTTCCCGAGGAGCAGGCCGCGGCAGCCGTGAAGGCGCTGGAGTTGGAGTCCGAGGACATCGGTGAGATCGAGCGCGCGTGGGCGCTGGCGGTCGACCTGGAGCTGGTCGTGCTGGAGTCCGCCGCCGACGGCAACCCCGAGAAGGCCGACACACCCGAGCGCGGCGTCGCCGGTCCGCAGCTGGAGCGGCTGGCGTCCGGTGACGTCGAGGCGATCCTGGACGACTGGCTGACCTCCGCGTCGATCATCGCCGCCACGGCGGTGGAGGCGGCGCTGGACGACGTCGAGGCCGCCCGGGACGCGGCGGACGCGGCGGACGAGGAGGACGAAGAAGACGACGAGGACGAAGAGCACGAGGAGGACGGGGAGGACGGGGAGAACGAGGAGGACTCTGCGGACTCCGAGGACGACGAGGTTCTGGCGGAGGTGGCGGCCGGAGCCGAGGGAACCGAGGAGGAGGACGAGTCCGAGGAGGAGTACTCGCGGCTGGAGGAAGCCCGCGACGAGGCTCAGGGCCTGCTCGACGACGCCCTCCAGGTCCTCTACGAGACCCGCGCGCTCGCCCCGACCCGCACCGAGCAGACGCTGCCACTCGGCGTCCTCGCCGCCCTGCTCGTCGTCCCCGAGGGCGAGGACCCGACCGAGGAGCTGCTCGGCGAGATCACCGACACCATGGTCATCCTCGACCCGATGCTCCAGGACCTGGCCGACCTCGGCATGCTCGACTACCGCCCGATCGACCCGGCGCTCTTCGAGGAGGAGGACGAGTCGACCTTCGGCGAGGGCGGCGAGGGCGGCGAGTTGGAGCTGGACGACGCGGACGTCGACCGCTTCGGCCATGTCCGCCTGACCGACCTCGGCGTCTTCGGCGTCCGCCAGTGGCTGCTCGAGGACGGCATCGACGCACCGCTGATCGGCGAGCACGCGCAGGGTGACGCGGAGGCGCTGCTGCGCGGCATCTGCGAGTCGCCGAACGTGCTGCCGGAGGAGGAGATCCTGGAGTGGATCGCCGGTCGGGAGCCGCTCCCGGCCGCGAGCGAGCTGCTGGCTGCTGCGCGGGGCGACGACCTCGTCGCGCCGGTCCGCCGCCTGTACTGCCAGGTGGCGCTGCGTCACCTCGGCACTCCCGCCGAGCCGGCGGCGCGGGAGGCACTCACCGACCCCGAGCTCGCGGGCATCGCCGGCGCGTGGCTCACCGAACGCGGCGTCACCGACTTCCCCACGCCCGGTCGGGACGTCGTCCTCTGGACCACGGTCGACGCGCTGGCCGCCCAGCTGATCGACACCGGCGGTGAGGAGGAGCCCATGCTCGAACTGATCCGCATGCTGCCCGGCCCGGACGGTTCGGAGCGCTTCTTCGAGGAGATGTGGCGCGTCGACCACACCTACACCCGCGCGGTGCTGGAAGCGGTCGGGGCCCTGCACCCCGACAAGTCGGTGGCCAAGCAGGCCCGCAAGGCGGCGTTCAAGGCCAAGTCCGCGGGGCGCTGACGCGCGCCTCCGGCAGGGGCGCGGGGCTCTGCTCGTGTGCGGCTCCGCCGCGTGGGCGCGACAAGCCACCCAGTGTGGTGTGTCGCTGAACGAGCAGGCCCATCCGCACGGGGTGGTTGCTCGCGCAGTTCCCCGCGCCCCTCAAGCAGTGCAACTACAGCACCGCGGGCGCCAGCTCGTCGCCGAGGGGGCGGTCCTCGTCTGCCGCGCGCATGCGCAGGTGGGGCTTGCGGACGGCGAGGTACGCCACCCCCGCCACGCAGACGAGGCCCACGCCGAGCAACGCGGCCCACACCTGGTACCAGGGCGCGCCGACAGGCGCGAGAATCGCGCGGGGCCAGCAGATGTTGACGACCTCGAAGCCCGTCCACAGCACGGCCAGTGCGTTCAGCGGCGTCCCCAGACGCCCGTAGCGGACCGCGCCGGAGGGGGCCCAACTGCCGCGCAGCCGCGCGACCAGCGCGACCACCGTCAGCAGGAAGAACGGCACGAACGTCGCCGCGCTGCCGAAGGTGATCAAGCTGCCCATGGCCGACGTGTTCAGACCCAGCGGCAGCGCCGCGCAGCTGATCACCGTGGCGGCGACCAGCCCGCCGATCGGGGCCTTGTGGCGGTTGACCTTGCGCACGTGCTTCGCGAACGGGAAGACGTCGTCGCGGGCGAGCGAGTACAGCCCGCGGGCCGCGCCGCCCTGGGAGGCCATCAGGCAGGCGGTGAAGCTGACCAGCACCACCAGCACGAACGGCTTGTCCGCCCAGCCGCCGAAGGCGTGGGTCACGGCCGTGGTGACCGGGTCCAGGTCCTTGCCCGCGACGACCTCGGCCGGGTCGGGGTGGGCGAGTTCGACCGAGATCGCGTTGAGGATCACCACCAGGCCCACGCTGAGCAGCGACCACCACATGGCCTTCGGGACCTGCCGTGCCGCGTCCTTGGTCTCCTCGGCCGTCGAGACGCAGGCGTCGAAGCCGATGAAGGCCCACCCGGCGACCGCGACCGCCGCGAGGAACCCGTCGAGGTTGCTGACGCCCAGCCCCTTCGGGGCGCCGAGGAAGTTCGTGAGCAGCGAGAATCCGTGCTGCCGGAAGACCAGCAGCAGCGTGACCCCGACCAGCACCGAGGCGACCGCCTCCGCCGCGATGCCGAGGCTGACGAACCAGCGCAGGAAGTTGATCCCGTAGGCGTTGACCAGCGTGCAGAAGAGCATGAAGCCGACCGAGGCCAGTACCTGCTCGGTCGGTGTCGGCACCGTGCCGAACAGCGCGAAGAGCCAGGGTGAGGCGAGGTAGGCGACGGTGGTGTTGCCGAACATCACCGCGAACTGCCACATCCAGCCGCTGAGCCAGGCGAAGGCCGGACTCGCCAGCCGGCGGCTCCACTGGTACGCGCCGCCCGCCAGCGGCCACTGCGAGGCGAGCTCGGAGTAGACGCAGACGACCAGGCACTGGCCGAGCAGGCAGAGCGGCAGCGCCCAGACCCACGCCGTCCCGGCCACGCTCATGCCGACCTGCGCGGCGGCGTAGAGGCCGACGACGGGGGAGACCACGGCGAAGCCCATCGAGATGTTGCCGAGGACGTTCAGGCTGCGTCTCAGCTCCTGCCGGTAGCCGAGGGCCTCCAGCCGGTCGCTGTCGTGCTGGTCGGGTTCGTCGGTCGCCAAGGTGCGGCCTCCTCTTCGGGACATAAAACTAACTTAGTTAGTCAGTCGGATTGATCTGGCACGATAGCCGTCGAATGCCGACTGCGGAAGAGGGAGTTTGCGGCGTGGGCCGACCGAGCAGGGCGCTGCTGACGCGCGAGCGGATCGCCGCGGCGGCGCTGGACGTGGTGGACGAGCTGGGCGCGGACGGCCTGACCATGCGCGCGCTCGCCGAGCGTCTCGGCGTCAAGGCCGCCTCGCTCTACAACCACGTCGAGAGCAAGGAAGCGCTGGTCGACGCGGTCTCGCAGCTGGTGAACGAGGAGATCGACCACACCCCGCTGGCCGACCCGGACTGGCGGGCCGGGCTCGCCGGGTACGCGCACGGCTACCGCGCGGTCTTCCTGCGGCACCCGAACACCATCGCGCTGCTGGCCCGCCGCCGCGTCGAGGCCGACCGGGCGCTGCGCGGCTACGACGCACTGCTCGGCGCGCTCGGCCGCGCCGGACTCGACCCCGCCGACGCCGCGGAGACCGCTGCCGCGCTCGACTACCTGGTGCTCGGCTCCGCGCTGGAGACCTTCACCGCAGGCTTCACCCGTGAACCGGACGGCTACCGCCCCGAGTACCCCGCGCTGGCCGACGCGCTGTCAGGCTCCTTCGCCAGGGGCGGCGGTGCGAGCGGGCTGGACGGGCGCGGCTTCGAGCTGGCGCTGCGGCTGCTGCTGGACGGCATCGACGGGCGGGCGAGCGGGAAGACGGCCGACAGGATCTGACCGACCGTCAGTGTGTGAGCGCCTCAGCTCCTCAGCTCCTCAGCGCCTCACCGTGACGCCGAACTCCGCCCCCCGGAAGGGGGTCGGGTCGAACGGATCGGTGGCGTCGACCCGACCGCCGGTGAGCGTGGTGCCCGGGACGGCGTCGGTGTCGACCGTGAGGGGGAGCTGCTCGAGCTCGTTGCGCCAGGTCAGCGGTGCGCCCGGGTAGTTGCAGCTGAGCCGGGTGGCGGCCGGGTGGTCCGGGGTGGCTGCGTCCGGCGTGCAGCGGTAGGCGTGGGGCTGCGTCCAGTGGGTGTGCTCGGGAGCGGTGAAGGTGAAGACGGCCGGGCCGGTGTACTCGTTCGACGGTCCCGTGTTGCCGAAGACTGCCTGGACCATGACGGTCTGCCCGGGCCGCGCCGACAGCGGCAGCACCGCCGCCGTCAGATGCACGATTGGAGCGCCCGTCACCACGTCGTAGGCGGCGGTCGCCCGGTCGTCCGGGCCGCCGCCGGTCGCGGTGACCGAGCAGTGCTCGGTGGTGTCCGGCGGGATGGACGCGCCCAGGCCGATCGTCACCGCTGCGGACGCGGTCGCGCCGGGCGGGAGGTCGGCCGGGAGCGAGAGGGCCAGGTCCGTCGCCGTGGTCCGGGGGTGGAGGCTCGGATCCGCGCTGAGCCGGTTCGGTGCGAAGTTGTGCACGACCACCTGTGTCGGGCCGGTGGTCGACCGGGCGCTGAGGTTGGTGACGTGGATGCCGAGCACCTGCGTCGTTCCCGGCGTCACGGGACGGTCCGGCCAGTCGAGCAGCAGGGCCAACGCGCCGCCGTTGCCGGCCTCCATCGGCGCGGTGCAGTGCTCGGGGGAGGCGCCGAGCGCCGGGTCGTGGACGCCGCCGAGGTGCGCCGCACGCGCGGGGGAGGGTTCGGCGTGCGCGGTTGCGGGCAGGCTGACCAGTCCGGGCAGCGCGGTGGCGAGGAGCAGGGCGGTCGCGCCGAGGAGGCGTGCAGCGGCGGATCGACCTGTGCGGTGCACGGGGTGAGCATGCGTCATGCCACCACGCTGACGCGCGGCGGGCGTCGGTGTGGCGCAGACGTGCTCGTGCCGTTCGTGCGTCAGCCGTACGGCGTACGGGTAATCCAGAGCATGGTGCACGCGAGGACCGTCACTCCGTAGGGTGGAGCGCGACGTGAAGGGGAGGCGTGGTGAAGTTCGGCGGCGGCAGCTTCGGCAGGTTCGACAGCCCGGACGACTTGTGGCGCGACGCGGCGCAAGCCGACCTCAACACCCTTTCCTCCTGTCCCTTTCCGCTCTACGCGCCCACGGCGCCGCTGCTGCCCTCGCCCGCGTTGACGGAGTGGCAGATCACCAACGGCGTACTGGTCAAGGTCGTGCTCTGCCATGGCGAGCCGATGACCGCGGAGGGCCCGTGGCTCCAGGTCGCCAATGCGGACGCGGGCGCCGGGACGATCGAGTACGGCCTGGCCGACATCGTCGAGGACGAGCGCGACCGGCTGTTCAGCCATGCGGGCATCGACGAGTCGCCCGGTGCGACGGGGGACGTGCTCGCGGGGCTGGCGGTCGAGTCGCAGATGCGCCTGCCCGTGGACGGCGTTCCGGTGGAGGCCCTCCTGCGCCGCGAGGGCCCGATCTGGGCCGCGCGGTTGCGCGCGCCCGACGGCCGCGTCGTGCTCACCGTCACCGGCCGCGGCGTCGACCCCGACCGGGTGGCGCTGCGCGTCGTCCACGACCTGGAGCCGTACGCGGTCGGGCGCCAGGCGCTGCTCAACGCCCTGCTGGTGCGGCGCCGCAGGCTTGACGAGGGTCGTCGCGCCGGGCAGCCGGGCGCGACGCCTGCGGCTCGGTCTGCGGCCGAGTCCGAGCAGGGCCCGGCGGACCCGCCGCTGAACCTCGCGGCGCACCGGCAGCTGGTCGACTACTGCGTCGCCCACGCGCTGCGGGTGGAGGCTGCCGTGCGCGAACACCGCGTGCCGCGCCTCCCGCGTCGCGACGCGGGTCGCCACGGGGACCTCTGGGAGGAGGCGGTCCGTCAGCAGATGCGTTTGGCGGGCGAGGACCACGACGAGGCCAACGAGTCGGTGACCGCGCTGGTCAACCACATGGTCTCGCTCTCCGAGGCAGCCGACTGGTTCCCCGACTCCCCGGAGGGCAAGGCCGCCCTGGAGGAGAGCATCCGGTTCACCGCGTTCGAGAGCGAGGTCCGCAGCGCCCCCGCCCAACGCGCCTGGCTCCGCGACTGGCACCGCCTGGACCTCCCGGGCATCGCGGCCACCCCCGGCAGCGCCCGCTCCCCGGAGGAGGCCCGTCTCCTCCACGAACTGCGGGTGCAGTCCCGCGCCTCCTGGCTCGACCTCTGGCGCACCTGGCACGACGCGCCACCCCGGCAGTGACCCTCAGCCAACGAGGCGGTCAGGCGTCGGTCGGTGACGGGACAACGCCCGTTCGACCATCTCGTCTGCCGACAGTTCGCCCTTGACGTAGGCCTCGGCGTCGGCCGATTCCTCGGCACTCGGCGCGAGGCCCTCCGCAGCCAGGGAGCCCTGGGCGGGCTTGACCGCGGCCCGGCGTTGGGAGATTTCTGACCCGATTCACCCGATCGTGGCCACAGCCCGATCGTGGTTACAGCCCGGTCGTGGTCAGAGGCGGAGCTGCAGCATGGCCAGCAGGCGGTCCTCCGGACGGCTGAGGTCGAGGGAGGTGAGCTGTTCGGCGCGGCGGACGCGGTAGCGGAGGGTGTTGGGGTGGATGTGCAGGGTTGCCGCTGCCGTGCGGACGTCGCCGAAGGCGTCCAGCCAGGCCAGCACCGAGGCGGCCAACTGGCCGCCGTGCTGGGCGTCGTGGGCGAGCAGCGCGGTCAGGCGCGGGTCGCGGACCGCCGGGGCGGCGGCGAGCAGGGCGAGGGTCTCGGCCAGCAGGACCTGGGCCTGCACCTGGGTGATCTCCGCGACCTGGGCGTCGACCTGCCCGGACGCCATCGCGTCCAGCACCCGGTCCGCCTCGCGGCGGGACGCGGCGGTGCCGACGAGTCCGGCGGAGACGGTCCCCACCGCGCCGCGGACGGGCGCGCTCGCCGTCGCCGCCGCGAGGTGCCGGGTCGCCGCCTCCGCGAGTTCGCGTGCCCAGCCGAGAAGTGTCACCGCGGCGATGCCGTGGGGGAGTTCGGGCAGCAGCACGTAGACGCGTTCGTCCGCTGCGGCGACCAGTGCGCTGCGGTGGCGGGCGGCTGCGTGGACCGCCATCAGGCTGAGCGTCTCCTCGCGGTGCAACTCGTCCGAGCCCGGCAGGGCGAACCCCAGGACGGCGGCCGGTCGTTTGGCGTCCAGGCCGAGATGGCCGGCGAGCGACTGGGCCGCCGTGGTGCCCTGGAGGACGCCGGACAGCAGATTCTGAGTGAGCCTCAGTTCCGAGCTGACGAGTCGTCGCCTTCGCATCAGCTGCAGCGCGGCGACCCGGGCCGCGCCGAGGAGGGCCTGGTCGGCGCGGTCGGCGAGCGGCGTCGCGCCCTCCTGGACCCAGATCGTCCCCAACTGCCTTTCGCCGGACCGGATCGCCACCGCCAGACGGCGGCGCAGCCCCAGCTCCGGGTGCTCGTCGATCGCGACGACCGAGTCGCCCGCGCGCAGGCGCTGGAAGACGCCCCACTCGCGGAGTTTGGCCAGATAGGGCTCCGGTCCCTGCCAGCCCAGGATGGTGAGCCGTCGCAGGTCGTCGATCTCGTCGGAGTCGGCGGAGCGCGAGTAGGCGAGGATCCGGTTGGCAGTGTCCTCGATGCTGACGATGCCACCGGTCAGTACCGCAGTCGTCTGGGCCAGGGCGAACAGGTCGCCCTCTTCCGCGCCGTTCTCCACGGCGCCGCCCGGGAGTTGGCGGCCACTGCCGAGCGCGGCGCGGGCGAGGGCGTCGAGGTGCTCCCAGCGGACCTCGCGGCGGACGGACAGCAGCGCGATCCCGGCCTGCTCGGCGAAGTCGCGCAGCGTCTCGCGCTGCGCGGAGGAGTCGATGCGGACCGCGACCGCCGCCGCGCCGGCCCGTGCCGCGGCCCGCAGTGCCGGGATCGCCGCGCGTCCGCGCACGCCGATGGCCAGCACCAGCTCGCCCGGACGCGCGGTCGGCGGGTCCTCCGGGTCGAGCAGGGCAACGTCGACCGCCTCGACGTCCAGCCCCGCCGGGGCGCACTGGAGCTCGACCACCGGCTCGCCCAGGGACATCAGCAGCTGGCGCAGCGAGAGGCCACCGGGACGGACCAGCGGCAGCTCCGGTGGGAGGTCCGGCTCGACCGGCGGCACGGGCAGCTCCGGCGGGAGGTCCGGCTCGACCGGCGGAACCGGTGGGGCCGGTCGGGCCGGTTCCTGGGGGTCTTCGGCAGTGTTGTCCGATCGGACATGCTCCATGGTCAGATCTTATGCGCCCGGACAAAGAGGAGCGCTTCGTACGGGCCTAGCGTGTGACTCGACGGACCGCGCCGACGTGCGAACCACGCCCGGTCGGTCGACGATCCCCCTGGATGCCCCTGGATTCACCTGGTGAGCTGCCAGGTGGCCCAGGAGCACTGATCCGCCCGAACGTCCCGTCCGTCTGGACGTCTCAACGAGGAGAACGCGCGTGTTGGACGCTGTGACCCAGATTCCCGCGCCGGTCAACGAGCCGGTGCACGGCTACGCCCCGGGCAGCCCGGAGCGGGCCCGGCTGGAGGCCGAGCTGAAGCGGCTGGGCTCGCAGGCCCCGGTCGAGCTGACGATGACCGTCGGCGGCCAGCGCCGCCTGGGCGGCGGCGAGCCGATCGACGTGGTGCAGCCGCACCGCCACGCCGCCGTGCTCGGCACGATGCGCAACGCCACCGCGCAGGACGCACGCGACGCGGTCGAGGCCGCGCTGGCCGCCGGTCCCGCGTGGCGGGCGCTGTCTTTCGACGACCGCGCCGCCGTCTTCCTGCGCGCCGCAGACCTGCTCTCGGGCCCGTGGCGCGAGACGCTGGCCGCCGCGACCATGCTCGGCCAGTCCAAGACCGCGCAGCAGGCCGAGATCGACACCCCCTGCGAGCTGGTCGACTTCTGGCGCTTCAACGTCCACTTCGCCCGCCAGATCCTGGCTGAGCAGCCGATCTCCTCGCCCGGCGTGTGGAACCGCACCGACCACCGCCCGCTGGAGGGCTTCGTCTACGCGATCACGCCGTTCAACTTCACCGCGATCGCCGGCAACCTGCCCACCGCCCCGGCGCTGATGGGCAACACCGTGGTCTGGAAGCCGTCCCCCACCCAGCAGTTCGCCGCCCACCTGCTGATGCAGCTGCTGGAGGAGGCGGGCCTGCCCAAGGGCGTCATCAACATGGTCACCGGCGACGGCCTGGCCGTCTCCGAGGTCGTGCTCCCGCACCCGGACCTGGCCGGCATCCACTTCACCGGTTCGACCGCGACGTTCCAGCACCTGTGGAAGTCGGTCGGCGAGAACATCGCCTCCTACCGCACCTACCCGCGGCTGGTCGGCGAGACCGGTGGCAAGGACTTCCTGATCGCCCACCCGTCCGCCGACGCGGCCTCGCTCACCACTGCGCTGGTGCGTGGCGCGTTCGAGTTCCAGGGCCAGAAGTGCTCCGCGCTGTCGCGGGCCTACGTGCCGGCGTCGCTGTGGGCACGGATCAAGGACGAGGTCAAGGCCCAGACCGAGTCGCTGACCATGGGCGACGTGGCGGACCTGTCCAACTTCATGGGCGCGGTCATCGACGCCCGCGCGTTCGCCAAGAACAAGGCGGCACTCGAGCGCGCCGCCGCTGACCCGAACGTCGAGGTCCTCGCGGGCGGCAGCTGCGACGACTCGGTGGGCTACTTCGTCCGCCCGACCGTCCTGGTCGGCTCGGACCCGGCCGCCGAGTACTTCCGCGAGGAGTACTTCGGCCCGATCCTGGCTGTCCACGTCTACGAGGACGCCGACTGGGACGCCACGCTCACCCAGCTGGACGCGGCCTCGCCGTACGGCCTGACCGGCGCCGTCTTCGCCACCGACCGCACCGCCATCGCCCACGCGATGGACAAGCTGCGCTTCGCGGCCGGCAACTTCTACATCAACGACAAGCCCACCGGCGCCGTCGTCGGCCAGCAGCCCTTCGGCGGCGGCCGTGCCTCCGGCACCAACGACAAGGCGGGCGCGGCGCAGAACCTGCTCCGCTGGACCTCCGCCCGCTCGGTCAAGGAGAGCTTCGTTCCGCCGACCGACTACCGCTACCCGCACATGGGCTGACGGTCCATCAGCTCCCTGATGGCTCCGGCCCCAGTTGTGACGGTCGTCGGACGGGATCGCCCGGCCCGCTGATCGACGACCGTCGCACCCCCGTCGGTTCGCCTGCCCTGCACGGCCGGTGAGCCGACGGAGGCGGCGTCCCCTCCCAACTCCCCCCGGGGGAGGGGACGCCGTCGGTACTCCTGTCTTTGCTTTCCCCGCTTCCGCTTCCCTGCTTCTCCCGCACTCCCAGGAGTTGACATGCTCCGTACCACCCTGCTTGCGGCCTCCCGGTCCCCGCGCTCCCGCAAGCTGATCGAGCAGCTCCCGCCCACCCGCGCCATCGTCAAGCGCTTCGTCGCCGGTGACACCCTGGACGAGGGCGTCTCCGTCACTGACACGCTCGTCGGCACCGGCCGCCGGATCACCCTCGACCACCTGGGCGAGGACACCTCCGACGCCACCCAGGCGGCGGCCACCGCCGAGGCCTACGAGAAGCTGCTCGCGGCCCTCGCCGAAACCGGCCTGGCCGACCGCGCCGAGGTCTCCGTCAAGCTGTCCGCCGTCGGGCAGTTCCTGCCCGAGGACGGCGAGAAGGTCGCCCTGGAGAACGCCCGCCGCATCTGCGCGGCTGCGGCAGCGGTCGGCACCACGGTCACCCTGGATATGGAGGACCACACCACGACCGACTCCACGCTGGGCATCGCCCGCGAACTGCGCGCGGACTACCCGTGGTTGGGCGTCGTGCTGCAGGCCTACCTGCACCGCACCGAGGCGGACTGCGCCGAGTTCAGCGGTCCGGGCAGCCGCGTCCGCCTCTGCAAGGGCGCGTACCAGGAGCCCGCGTCGGTGGCCTTCCAGAAGAAGTCCGAGGTCGACCTGGCCTATGTCCGCTGCCTCAAGGTCCTGATGGCGGGCGAGGGTTACCCGATGGTGGCCTCCCACGACCCGCGTCTGATCCGCGTCGCGGGCCAGTTGGCCGCCCAGAACGGCCGCTCGGCGGACTCCTTCGAATACCAGATGCTGTACGGCATCCGCCCGGAGGAGCAGGAGCGCCTCATCGCCGAGGGCAACACCATGCGCGTCTACCTGCCCTACGGCAACCAGTGGTACGGCTACTTCATGCGCCGCCTCGCGGAGCGCCCGGCCAACCTGGCGTTCTTCCTTCGCGCGCTGGCGACGAAGAGCTGACGGAATACCATCTCACCTGCGGCGGAGCCTGATAGGGCTCCGCCGCAGGTGTGTTGAGATGGTCTGTGCCACTCGGCGGCTCGGGAGATCGATTGCCAACCCGTGGAGTGCACGTCCAGATCCACTAGGAATCGACGCTCATCCACGCGTCCAGCGCTGCGCGCCCGCGCGAACCGGTCTCCGGCATGAAGTGCGTGCGCTTTCGCCGGGGACCTGGCCTGATGGTTCACTTCGCTCGGATTAGCGCTCGACCTGAAAGGCGTAGTTGGGGGCGATGATCTGCAGGTCTCGGGGGTCGTAGACACCCGGTCGCTTCCAGAGCTGGAAACCGCCCATGAACGGGCTCAGGTGCCAGGCTCCGAGATGGGTACCGGCACCAAAGGTGATCTTCATGTCAAGGTGCGCCCAGTAGTGAGGGCGGACAGAGATCGGCTTCGACCAGTAGGGCAGGAGGAAGCCGGCGTCTCCGCAATCCGGCTGGCCCGACTTCTCCCACTTGCCTGTGGAGGGGTCGAGAATCTGAAGCGACATCCCCTTGAGACAGAGGCTGGCCTCGTAGCCCGACAGCTCCAGGTCAGCTTCCGCCGGGACCAACGTGTCCTGGCTCGTCTGCATGTACCAATAGACGACATTGACCGTCTCACCGAGTTTGACGGTCTTCGGCAGCCCGTTCACGGCGAGATACAAGTCTCCCGCATTGGGGTTCGTGCTCACCCTCGCCGCCGGCTTCTGAGCGGGAACAGCCTCCGCCTGCGCCGACGTGACCACGCTCGCGCAGATCGCGGAGGCAGCGGCCAGAACTGCGGCTGATCGTACGAAGCTGCGCATAAGTCCCCCTGGAGATCAAGAAAGCGGGCGCCAGCATACCCACCCACACGCCCCGTTCCTCGGCATTCCGCTATGTCTCAAAGACCCCTGGAGGTGCCGATGTCGGGGCTTGCCCCACCTGTGCCGCAGCGCGAGCACCTGGACTCCGATCAACTTCGCGGACTTAGCGGCATCCTCGCCGACACCTACTGCGGCTGGTCCTCGAGTAACCCGTCCCGCTACACCGCCCAGACACCGGGCTGGCACAGGGTGTCCGGGACCGTGCGCTTCCCGAACAATGCGACCGGCAACCGCGGCCTGCGAATCGCCAAGAACGGCAACGCGGTGCAGGGCACCGGCACGCTCGTCGACGGACACTTCGCCAACGTCCCCGAGCTGCGGGCGAAATACCTGCACGCCGTGGTCGTGGAGATCGCCGTCTTCGCCAGCACCAATGGCGCGCTGAAGCTGGACCAATTCGTCGGGGATCGGGAGCACGTCAGCCAAGCGTCCGAGCGTACGTCCCGAGGGTGACAAGATCGCGACGCCACCCGGCGCCCACCACCGCGGCGTGCTTTTCCGGCGCAGGCGCTTCTCGCTACGGTTCGACGGTCCTGAGCATCACGCCAGCACGAGCGAAGGGTCGGACCATGAAGCTCAAGTTCCTCGGCACCAGCTCCGAAGACGGCAACTGCCCCACCCTGTACGAGACCCCGACGGGCGACATCGTCGTCCAGGGTTACGAGCTCACCGACGAGGAGGCCCTGACCCAGCTCAGGGACGTGCTCCCAGGTGAGAACTTCGTCGTCGTGCCGCGTGAGCTCCTCACCAAGCACGCCCCCAAGGAGTAGACCGCGTGCCCCAGTTCGTCGAAGCGAACGAGATCACCGAGTTCTTCCGCACGGGCTTCCAGCACACCGCATGGCGGCTGGAGGCCCGGCGGGTCTACCAGGTCGACTACGAGAGCCCGCGCTTCCAGGCGTTCCTTCGCGGCGAGGACCCGGGCACGGCCGGGCGCGAGGGCTGGCTGGGCACGATCCGCTCGTTGACCGGCCGCGGCGTCCGTGTCGAGCGGGTCCGCATGTTCGACGACCCGCCGACGGACTACCAGCGGTTCCTCTTGTGGGGGACGGGCGACACGGTGGCCGCTGGGGAGGACATCCGTTACCTGATGCGGTCGGAGGCCCTCGGCTACGGGCTGCCCGAGCGGGACTTCTGGCTCTTCGACTCGCAGGTCCTCGGGGAGTTCCGTTACGACGGTGACCAGTCGCTCGGCATGGAGCTGTTCGACGATCCGTCCGTCGTCCTGGCGGGTTGCCAGCTGAGGGATTTGGCCTGGCACTACGCCGTCCCCTACGCCGACTTCACGCAGCGGGTACGGTCCAAGGTGTGACCACCGACTTCCAGCGCGGAAGAGAGGCCCTCGGCGCGCGGCTCCGTCAACTGCGCGCCGAGGCTGGTCTGTCCGGCCGGGAGGTCGGGCGGCGGCTCGACTGGCCGCCCTCGAAGGTGTCCAAGCTGGAGAACGGGAAGCAGACACCGACGCCCGCGGACCTCGACGCCTGGGCGCTCGCGGTCGGTCAGCCCGAGGCAGCCGCCGAGCTCAAGGGGCGGCTGAACGGGCTGGAGACGAGTTATCGCTCCTGGCGCCGACAGCTTGCGACCGGGCACCGCGCGCGGCAGGAGGAAGCCCTCGCGCACCAGCGGCGGACCGAGCTGATCCGGGCCTACGAGTCCACGGTCATCCACGGCATGTTCCAGACGCCCGAGTACGCCCGGCATCTCTTGCTCAACAACGCTGACCTGCGTGGAACGCCACGCGACACCGAGGCTGCGGTGCAGGCGCGCATGCGCCGCCAGGAGCTGCTGTACGAGCCGGGCCACGTCTTCCACGCGGTGCTCTGGGAGGGGGCCCTGCGCGTGCTGCCGTGCCCGGTCGACGTGATGATCGGCCAACTCGACCGCCTGTCCGGGCTCATCGGACTCAGCACCGTCAAGCTGGGCGTCGTCCCCTTCGGTGCTCAGATGAGTGTGACGCCGCGTCACGGCTTCTGGATCTACGATCACCGGCTCGTCATCGTCGAGACCGTCAACGCCGAGCTCTGGCTCGACGACGCCGATGACCTCACGTTGTACGAGCGCGTCTGGCAGCGCCTCGACCAGGCCGCCGTCTACGGCCGCCACGCGCGCCGTCTGATGGCCCTCGCCAGGGCCTCTCTGGAGACTCCGCGCGCAATCTCGTGAAGCGCCCAGCGGTGCCCGAGAAACGTCGAGAAGCACCCCTCATTTCGAGAAGCACCCGCGCTTAACGTGCTGCTCATGGCCGGTTCGAGCGCTGCCTCGCACCGCCGACTGACGAGCCCTCACTCGCCCGGATGCGAGGACCCTTCCGATGAGCAACGCGCCTACGCTTACAAGCCCTGCTGTACCTGGACCCCTACCGCGCCCGTACCTGACGCCGCCGTGCAAGGTCGGTGCTGACCGCTGGCCGGACCTGCACCAGCAGTGCCGGGCGCCCGGCTACCGGCATCGCGTGCTCGGCTGGGTGTCGGTCGCTTGCGGTTGTACCTGCCACCAGGCCGACGGCGATGTCCAGTCGTGAGCGCGACCGTGGAGTACGACGCGCACTGGGACGTCTTCCGTGTCCGGGAGGGCGGCCGGCTGATGGCCGACGGCGACGGCTACCCGCTCGCGTTCGACCACCGCGCCGAGGCCGAGGACATGCTGACCCGCCGCGCCGAGCTGTTCGCGGAGATCGCACGGAAGCGGCGGCGCCGGTGAGCGCCCGCGAGCTACCAGGGCACGGCCATGACGCGGTCTCGCCGCGCCCGGCCTATCCGGAGACGCTCGTGCCGTTCACCTGGCCCACGCCCGGCGTCAGGACGTGGCAGCCGTCCAACGGCGGCACTTACGTCTTCCCCGGCTGCACGGGGGGGTCAGTGACTGCGCGTGCAGCTGCGGTGTCGGCGTCTACAAGGTCAACGGCCGGGTGTACGGCTGCGACTGCCCCGGGCACGATGCACGCAGGGCTCGGCTGGCCGCCAGGTAGCTGCCGCCTGGCGGCTCGTGGAGGGGCTGCCCGAGGCCGTCGGGTGCCGGACTGTTGCGACGGGCCAACCGCAGCACGGCACCAACACCAAAAGAGGCCCCCGCGAACCGGACTCACGCGACGGACCGTCCGGCCCGCCCGGACGGCGGTGGGCCGCTCGGCCTCACCTGAACGACGTACCTGGGACGTGACCGTCGCTCCGGCGGCTCGTTGTTCCGGCGTGAGCGTGAAGAAGATCGTCACCGCTGCCGTCCTCGCCACCGCCGCCCTCGCGTCGGCCGCGCCCGCGTGCGCCACCGACGGAGGCCGTCACATCGGCCCGGCCGAGCCGCCACGCCCCTGGGACTTCTCCAGCGCCGTGTCCTGCCTCCAGGAGATGGCCGTCGTGCCCGTCCTCAGCCACTGGGGCGGCGACGAGGCCGAACACCTCAACCACTGCGGCAGCGGTAACGGGTAAGCCGCGGCGGGCGTCCGCCCGGCGTGGGGGAGTGCCCTGGTGGCGGGGGCGGTCGGGGTTCGACAGGGGGCGCGGTTACCCTCGCAGCATGCAGCTAGCCGCCATCCCGTCCCCCTCGGTGAACGGTTTCCACCTGGGGCCGCTCTTCATCCACTTCTACGCGCTGATGTACATCGTGGGCATCAGCCTCGCCGTGCTGCTCGGCCGACGGCGGTGGAGCGCGGTGGGTGGCGACCCGGCGCTGGTCGACGAGATCGCGATCTGGTGCGTGCCCGCCGGGATCGTCGGGGGCCGGATCTACTTCGACCTGACCACGCCCAAGTACATCCCGCCACACTGGTGGGGGCCGCTGGCGGTCTGGGACGGCGGGCTGGGCATCTGGGGCGGGGTGGCGCTGGCCACGGTCGTCGGCATCTGGCGGCTGCGCAAGGCCGGGGCCGACGTGCTGGCGATGATGGACGCGTTGGCGCCGTGCCTGCTGGTCGCTTCGGGGATCGGCCGGATCGGAAACTACTTCAACCAGGAACTCTTCGGTGGCCCGACCAGCCTGCCCTGGGGGCTGGAGATCGCGCCCGCCTACCGGCCGCCGGGCTACCTCCAGGACCCGACGTTCCACCCCACGTTCCTGTACGAGCTCGTCTGGGATCTGCTGCTCGCTTGGCTGCTGATCAGGCTCGGCAGGAGCGGCAAGGTCCGGCCCGGCAGCCTGATGGCCCTCTACGTCGCGGGGTACTCGGCCTTTCGCATCTTCGAGGAGTCGCTGCGTGTCGACCCCTCCCAGTACTTCCTCGGTCTGCGCCTGAACTTCTACGTCGCCTCGGCGTTGACGCTGTTCGGCCTGGTCTGGTTCGTCGTCCTGCAGCGGCGCAGCCCCCGACCGGAGGCGGAGGCGGAGGCGGAGTCGGCGACGGGGTCGGGGTCGGAGTCGGCGACGGGGTCGGTGACATCGGACGAGGTCGAATCGCCCCAGCCGTCTGAGCCGCCCCAGTCGCCCGAGTTGCCTGACTCGCCCGAGCCTCAGTGACGCTGCAGCAGTAGGCGAACGGCGAGACCGAAGATCACGGCGCTGGAGAGCAGGGCCGTGCAGAGGCGCCCGTAAGGGCCGGTCAGGGCACGACCCAGCAGTGCTCCGCCGCCAGCGAGCAGGAGTTGCCAGCTCGCGGACGCCGCGAAGGCGGCCGCGACGAACACGGCCTCGTCCCAGCGACCGGGCGCGGTTGCGCCCTGCCGGGCGAGCACCAGGGCGGCGAAGTAGATCACGGTGATCGGATTCATCAGCGTGATGCCGAGCAGCCCGAGATACGCCTGCGCCGGGCTGAGCGCGGCGCGGTCCTCCGGCTCCGCACGCTGCCGCGCGCGGTACCGGGAGACGGCGCGCGTCGCGCCGAGCACCGCGAGCGCGACGAGCACCGTGGCCGAGGCCCAGTGCAGGGGCACGGTGATCGAGGTGAGGGCGGGCGCCAGGGCCGAGCCCCCGAGTACGGAGACCAGTGCGTAGAGGCCGTCAGCGGTCGCGACGCCGAAAGCGGCACACGATCCGATCCGCAGTGTTGTCCGGGCGGTGAGTGCCACGAGGTACGTCCCGACCGCCCCTACCGGCATGGCGATGCCATAACCAGCGAGGAGCCCGGCGACGAGAGCCGCGCTGCTTGCGCTGCCCGCGCTCATGCGCGGTGCGGGATCGAGCCTCCCGGGCGGCGGCCGGACTGCTGTCGGCCGTGCTCCGCCGTGGCTGAGGAAGGCAGCGACGGCGGCAGCGGCAGTGTGAGGAGGGGTGACCCGGTCATGGGCCGATGGTCGGGGCATTCCAGGCTGCCCCGCAAGCCGTTTTGCTTTCGATGAAGCAGCCACGCCGCGGTTCAGGCGGCGGTGGCTATCTCCAGGGGCTGGTTCGCGGCGTTGCGGGCGGCGAGGTACTCGTTGACGAGGCGGGTGTAGAGATCCCGCTCCGACGTCGTGAGACGACGGCCGCGGGCGCGCGCGAGAAGCGCGCGGATGCGGTTGTTCGCGAGATCGGCTCGCGAAAGCGGGGTGATCACGTTCTGCATGCCTCGAATCTATCGTCGACGACTGACAATCGGCGCGGGAATTCGGGTCGTGGACGGTCGTGCGGCTCAGCCCGAGCCGACAGGGGCGTCGCCCGCCCGCCCGTCCCCCTCCGCAAGCAGGGGGGCGGGCTGACGTTCGTTCAGTTGACGGCGGCACTCGGCGGCCAGCTGCGGATACGCCGTGCCGATCGCCTCGTACACGCGTCGGCGCAGCAGACACTCGGCCTCGGCGCGGCCGGCGCTGCCGTGCAGGCCGTCGAGCACGGCGTCGTAGTCGGTGAGCGCGTGGCGCAGGTAGTTGACCTGCCAACGGCGCAGCGCGCCCGGCTCGGCGGCGTCGGGACGGGCCGGGGCCGCGGCGTGGTCCCCGTATCGGCAGGCGCGCAGCGCGTCCCGGTGGTTGCGGTGGGCGACGGCCCGTCGGGTGAGGCACTCCGGCGACAGCCGGGGGACGCGGATGTCCAGCCCCGCGACCTCGGCGAGCACCGCACGGCGTCGACGCTGGGCCGCCGCACGGGAGTTGGCGGCGCGATGGGCGGCGGCGGTGGCGAGCGCGGCGAAGGCGTCCGTCGCCTCGGCGGCGGCGACGCGGGAGACCGCGTAGAGCCGGGACGGCGCGGCGCTCCGGAAGTGCGGATTGCGCACGGTCTTGTCGGGCGAGCCGAGCAGCTTGGCGACCATACTGGGCGTCCAGCCGCGGTGCCGCAGGCCGGCGAGCGAGAGGTAGCGGTGGGCGGGGGTGGTGGCGTCGGGGTCCATGCCGCCTCCAGGGGGACCAGGGGTTGAACAGCCGTATGTGGCGTGTACGGACGGTCTAGCGCGCAGCACTGACAGGCTTCGAGGACCGAGAGACGGCAGGGGAAGCCGCACCGGTCGGCCAAGGAGTTGCACGCCCTCAGGGCCCCGCGCCCCTGAGGTGGTGCAACCCCTCTCAGTGGGGACAAACCGCGCGCGTTGTCGCAGCTCACGCCCCCTACGCGCGTCCGGGGGTGGATCGGTTCTTCGCCCGGACCGGCTGAGCGCCTAGCATGATCCCCATGTCTGCTGCCCTCACGCGCGCCGAAGCCGAGGTCCGGCGGCGTCTGCTCGACGTCCGCTGTGTCTCCGTGGAGCTGGATCTGACGGCCGGGGAGGACGCGTTCCGGTCCGTCACCGTGATCAACTTCAGCTGCCGGACCCCGGGCGCCGCGACGTTTGTGGACGTCAAGCCGGCGCTCCTGCGGCGCGTCGTGCTCAACGGGCGGGAGCTGGATCCGGGCGCGCTGGACGGCGGGCGGTTCCCGCTGGACGACCTCGCGGACGACAACGAGCTGCTGGTCGACGCGGACATGGCCTACTCCCGTACCGGCGAGGGCATGCACCGGTTCGTGGACCCGGCCGACGGCGAGGTCTACGTCTACACCCAGTCGTTCCTGGACGACGGGCCGCGCGTCTTCGCGGCCTTCGACCAGCCGGACCTCAAGGCGCCATACCAGGTCACTGTCACCGCGCCGAGCGCCTGGACCGTCGTCGCCAACGCCACGGGCACCCGCGAGGAGCTGCCCGAACACGGCGCAGCCGGCGGCGCCACCCGGACCAGCTTCGAGCCCACCGCCGCGATCAGCAGCTACCTGGTCGCCGTCGTCGCCGGGCCGCTGCACTCGGTGCGCTCCGAGCACGACGGCATCCCGCTCGGCCTGCACTGCCGTCGCTCGCTCGCGCCCTACCTGGACGCGGACGCCGAGGAGCTGCTGACCGTCACCAGGCAGTGCTTCGACGCCTACCACCGGCTGTTCCGGCAGCGCTATCCCTTCGGCGGCTACGACCAGTGCTTCGTACCGGAGTTCAACGTCGGTGCGATGGAGAACCCGGGTTGTGTGACGCTGCGCGACACCTTCCTGTTCCGGTCCGCCGTGCCGGAGACCGAGCGGGAACACCGCGCGATCGTGGTGGCGCACGAGATGGCCCACATGTGGTTCGGCGACCTGGTCACCATGCGCTGGTGGGACGACCTGTGGTTGAACGAGTCGTTCGCCGAGTACATGGGCTTCCGCGTGGTCGCCGACGCGACCCGGTTCGGCACCGCCGCCTGGACCGGCTTCGCGTCCACCAAGGCCTGGGGCAGGGACGCCGACCAGCGCCCGTCGACGCACCCGGTCGCCCCCGAGTCGGTCGCCGACACCGCCGAGGCGCTGCAGAACTTCGACGGCATCTCCTACGCCAAGGGTGCCGCCGCGCTGCGGCAGTTGGCGGCCTGGCTCGGCGACGAGGCCTTCTTCGCGGGCGTCAACCGCCACTTCGAGGCGCACGCCTTCGGCAACGCCACCCTGGACGACCTGTTGCAGTCGCTCGCCGGGACCAGCGGCCGGGACGTGCACGCCTGGGCCGAGCGGTGGCTGCGGACGACGGGGCTGGACACGCTCCGTCCCGCGGACGGCGTGCTGCAGCAGCGCAGCGCGGACGGGCAGCTGCGTCCGCACCTGATCACCGTCGCGGGCTACGACCGGCTGCCGGACGGGACGCTGACGCTGCGTCAACGGACGCCGCTGGAGCTGGTTCCCGGTGAGCCCGCGATGCTGCCCGAGCGGCGCGCCGAGCTGCTGGTGCCGGACGACACCGACCTGGCCTTCGCCAAGATCCGCCTGGACGAGAAGTCCTGGGAGACCGTCAGGGACTCGTTGGGGCAGATCCCCGACGTGCTGGCCCGGGCCGTGCTGTGGAACAGCGCACGCGACCAGGTCCGCGACGGCGAGCTGCCCGCGAGCGAGTTCCTCGAGCTGGTCGCCGCCCATCTGCCGGGTGAGACCTCGGTGCACCTGGTACAGGACGTGCTGGCCTTCGCTCGTGGCGGATGCAGCGACCACTACCTGCCGCCGGAGCGACGCGTGTGGGCGCTGGCGCGGCTGGCCGGGGTCTGCCGCTCGCTGCTGCGCCGGACCGAGGGCGACCCGGGTGCGAGCGGGCTGCGCCTGGTCGCCGTGCGCGGGCTGATCGACGCCGCCTCCACCTCGGTGGAGCGGGCCGAGCTGCGCGGCTGGCTGGACGAGGGCGCGGTCCCCGGTGGCCCGGAGCTGGACCCGGCGCTGCGCTGGCAGTTGCTGCTGCGGCTCTGCGTGCTGAGCGCGGCGGGCGAGGCCGAGATCGTGGCCGAGGTGGACCGCGACCCGAGCGCCACCAGCGCGGAGGGTGCGGCCCGCTGCCGCGCCGCGCTGCCGGACCGGGACGGCAAACTGGCCGCCTGGGAAGCCGTGTTCGCCGGTGACCTCTCCAACTACCTGTTCCGGGCCACCATCGACGGCATCTGGCAGCCGGAGCAGGCCGAGCTGCTCGACGAACTCTCGCTGCCGGAGCGCTTCTTCCCCGACGCCGCCGCGGTCGCCGAGCGCCGTGGCCCGGCCATCGCCCGTGCGCTCACCGCGCCGTCCGGGTTCCCCGGCCACGCCGCCTCTGCGGAGGTGCTGGCGATCGGCGAGCGGTACCTCTGCCGCGAGGATCTCGGCGCGGCGCTGCGGCGCGGGCTGTCGGACCGGCTGGACGACATGCGACGTGCCGTCAGGAGCCGTGCGTTGGAACGCGACGCGGGCGAGCCGGAGGGCGGCGACGAGGACCCGGGGACCACGAGCGCCGCGAAGGAGGGGGAGTGACGGTGGATCAGCCGATACTGCACGTCAAGGGACGGGTCCTGGTCGGCCCGGAGGACGTCCGCGACGAGCTCTGGGTGGTCGACGGCCGGATCAGCTTCACCGCACCCGTCTCCCCTGGGGCGGACGTACGGACCCTCCAGGGCTGGGTGCTGCCGGGCCTGACCGATGCCCACTGCCATGTCGGCCTCGACGCCCACGGCGCGGTCGACGACGCGACCAGCGAGAAGCAGGCGCTCGCCGAACGCGACGCGGGCGCACTGCTGCTGCGTGACGCCGGGTCCGCGGCGGACACCCGCTGGATGGACGAGCGCGAGGACCTGCCCAAGGTGGTGCGGGCCGGTCGTCATATCGCCCGGACCCGCCGCTACATCCGCAACTACGCGCACGAGATCGAGCCGGACCAGCTCGCCGACTACGTCCGCCAGGAGGCGCGGCGCAGCGACGGCTGGGTCAAACTGGTGGGCGACTGGATCGACCGCGGCACCGGCGACCTCGGACCGTGCTGGCCCCGTGAGGCCCTTGCGGCCGCGATGGCCGCCGCCCACGAGGAGGGGGCCCGGGTCACCGCCCACGTCTTCGGCGAGGACGCGCTGCGCGACCTGGTCGAGGCCGGGATCGACTGCATCGAGCACGCCACCGGGCTGACCGAGGACACCATCCCGCTCTTTGCGGAGCGCGGGGTGGCGATCGTGCCGACGCTGGTCAACATCGCCCACTTCCCCGAGCACGCGGCGGCGGGCGAGGCCAAGTTCCCCGACTACGCCCGCACCATGCGCAATCTGCACGCGCGCCGGTACGCCACGGTGGCCGCCGCCTACGAGGCCGGTGTCCCGATCTTCACCGGTACTGACGCGGGCGGCTCGTTGGCGCACGGGCTGGTCGCCGACGAGGTCGCGGAGCTGGTCACGGCCGGTCTGCCGCCGATCGCCGCGCTCGACGCCACGACCTGGGGCGCGCGGCGCTGGCTCGGGCGTCCGGGCCTTGCGGAGGGCGCTCCGGCCGACCTGGTGCTCTTCGCCGAGGACCCGCGCGCGGACGTCCGGGTGCTGCGGGATCCGCGGCTCGTGGTGGTGAACGGCAGGCCGACGGGCGGCTGAACTCCGTCCGCACAACTGGTCGTACACCCCGCTTCGGGGCGCTGCGCGTCCGCTTCGACCGCACTTGTCCGTACCTTGCCCGAACGGGGCATCCCTACCCGCAGATCAAACTGCCGAACCGCTCCAACGGCGGTCCGTCAGGACTACTCTCGGGCCAGCGAACTGGGAGGTCAGGGTGCACGGGCTGCTCGAACGCGACACCGAACTCGCCGCCGTGCGTGCGGCGGTGGCTGAGCTGGCCGGGTCGGCCGCGTCCGACGGGCGTCGCGGGCCCGGTGGGCCGGGCACGGGCAGTGGGTCCGAAGCCGCGTCCGACGCCGCGACCGAAGCCGCGTCTAGCGGGGTGGCCGACCTTGCCACGGACCGGCTGGTCGTGGTGACCGGGGCCGCCGGGCTGGGCAAGACCAGTGTGCTGGCCGAGGTGCGGCAGGCGGCCGAGGCCGCGGGGCTTCTGGTGCTGGCGACCCGTGGCGGGGAGCAGGAGCAGGGTTCCGCGTTCCACGTCGTGCGCGGGCTGCTGCGGATGCTGCTGGAGTCCGCCGGCGAGGAAGGCCAACGCGAACTGCTCGGCGCCTGGTACGACATCGTGGCGCCGGCCGTCGGCATCGCCACCACCGGGGCCGCGCCGGACCCGCAGGGTGTCCGCGACGGCCTGGACTGGGTGGTCACCAACCTGGCCGTCGCCCGCGGGCCGCTGGTGCTCGTCGTGGACGACGCGCACTGGGCCGACGCGGAGTCGTTGGCCTGGCTCGCCGCCTTCTCCTCCCGGGTCGCCGACCTGCCCGTGCTGCTCGTCGTCGCCTACCGGCCGGACGAACTGCCGGACTGGGCCGACGCTTTCCGCGGTATGGCCGGGCACAACGGCGTCCGCCCGCTCGGCCTGGCCGCGTTGACGCCGGAGGCGGTGGACGCGCTGGTGCGGCGGATGTACGCGGAGTCCGGGCAACGGGTGGAGGACGGCTTCGCCCGCGAGATCTGGGCGGTCACCGGCGGAAACCCGTTCGAGACCGTCGAGTTGGTCGCCAAGGCCGAGGAGCGGGGGATCGTCCCCGTCGAGTCGTCCTGGCCGCGGCTGCGTGAGCTGAGCGCGGAGACCAAGGGCAGCGGTCTGATCGCGCGGCTGCAGCGCCTCGGCTCCGGGCCGGTCCAACTTGCCCGCGCGGTCGCGGTCCTGGGCATCGCTACGCCGCGACCCCTGGCCGCCGTCGTGGCCGCCCTGATGCCGGGCGAGGCGGAGGCCGCGGCCGAGCGCCTACGCGAGGCACGTATATTGACGGGGCGTCAGACACTGGAGTTCGTCCACCCGTTGATCGCCTCCTCGGTCTACCGCAGCATCTCCGAGGAGATGCGCGCGGAACTCCACGACCGGGCCGCGTGGGCGGTGCTGGAAGCCGGACGCAGCCCGGTGGTGGCCGCCCGCCACTGGCTGGAGGTCCCGCCCAGCGGGAACGCCGCGTTGGTGGACCAACTGCGCGCCGCTGCCCAGCTGTTCATGCAGTCCGGAGCACCGGAGACCGCGCAGCGCTGCCTGGCCAGGGCCGCCGAGGAGCCGCCGCCGGTCGGGGAGCGGGCGCACGTGCTCTATGAACTCGGCTGCTCCACCCTGCTCTACGACCCGGCCGCCACCGCCGGGCAACTGCGCACCGCGCTGGAACAGCCGGTGGTTCCCGAGCGGTTGCGCGAGGAGATCAGCGTCCGGCTGGCCCAGTCGCTCGCGCACAGCAACAACCTGGCCGAGGCCGCGAGCACCATGGCCGCGGAGGCGCTGCGCACCGACTCCGCCGAGGTCCGCCTCAAGCTGCTGGTCTGGAACTTCATGTGGTGCGCCTTCGACGCCTGGGAACAGGGCTCGGAGGAGCGGTCCAAGCGGCTGGCCGACCTGGCCGAGCGGCTCGACGTCGAGGGCGACCGCAGCATCGCCGCCCGCTACATCCTGGGCCTGCGCGCCTGGGACGCCACCGTGCGCGGCGAGCCGGTCGACGTCGCGCTGCACTACAGCGACCTGGCCCTGGAAGGCGAACTGCGTTGGGCACACCCGGAGTGGGGCTTCGAGGTCCCGGTCCTGGTCGCGCTGACCTACATGTACGGGGACCGGCCCGAGCGCGCCCTGGAGCTGTTCGCCAAGGGCATCGCCGAGTACGAGGAGGCGGGCTGGCGCGGCGCGCACCTCGCCTTCGGCCACACCATCCGCGGCTACGTCCACTACCGCACCGGCGACCTGGCGGCGGCGGAGGAGAGTGCCCGGCTCGGCCTCGACCTGGCCAACCGCGTCGGCGAGGGAACGCCGGTGCACTGGTACGCCGTCGGCACGCTGATCCTGGTGCTGACCTCGCGCGGCGCCCTCGACGAGGCGGGCGCGCTGGCCGAGCGCTACCGGTTCCATGCGCCGTACTCCAACGCTGTGGTCTTCCCCGACTCGCAGTCCGTGCGCGGCACGCTGCTGCTCGCCCGTGGCGAGTTCGTCGACGCCGAGGCGGAACTGACCGAGGCCGGAGCCCGGTTGGACGCCCGTGGCATGCGCAACCCGGGCTGGTGCGGCTGGGAGCGCGGTCTGATGTCCGCCTGTGCCGGGCTCGGCGACCTGGACCGGGCGCGCACCCTGGCCGAGGACCAGTTGGAGCGGGCCGAGCGCTACGGCACGCTCTCGGCCATCGGCACGGCGCTGCGGGCCGCCGCGGAGGTGACCGAGGACCCGGCCGAGCGCGTCGCCCGGCTGGGGACGGCCGTCCAGATCCTGGAGCGCGCTCCGGCCCCGTACGAGCGGGCCCGCGCGATGCTCGACCTCGCCGTCGCCCGCCGCGACATGGGGCTGCCCTCGCGGGAAACCTTCGAGCAGGCGGCCGAGTTGGCCGTCGCCTGCTCGGCGGACGGGCTGGCGGAAGCGGCTCGGGCGCAAGTGTAGGGCGGGCGCAACTGTAGGGCCGGGGAGGCCGGTTCGGGGCCGTGGTTCGAGTCGTCGGTGGAAGTGGCTAGGCTGAAGGGCGTGGCAGCACGTCCTTTGAGCGAGATCGTCGAAACCGGCTGGGCCCAGGCCCTTACGCCCGTGGCGGGCAACATCGCCACCATGGGCGAGTTCCTGCGCACGGAGATCGCCGGCGGGCGCACCTACCTGCCCGCCGGGGCCAACGTGCTGCGCGCCTTCCAGCAGCCGCTGGACGGGGTCCGGGTGCTGATCGTCGGGCAGGATCCCTACCCGACGCCCGGCCATGCCGTGGGCCTCTCCTTCTCGGTCGCGCCGGAGGTCCGGCCGTTGCCGGGCAGTCTGGTGAACATCTTCACGGAGTACCAGCGCGACCTCGACCTGCCCGCTCCGTCGAACGGCGACCTCACGCCGTGGACCGACCGGGGCGTACTGCTGCTCAACAGGGTGCTCACCACTGCTCCCCGCAACCCCGGCGCGCACCGTAACAAGGGCTGGGAGGCGGTGACCGAGCAGGCGATCCGCGCGCTGGTCGCCCGCAGCTCGCCGCTGGTGGCGATCCTCTGGGGCCGCGACGCCCGCAACCTGCGCCCGCTCCTCGGGCAGGTCCCGTGCATCGAGTCGGCCCACCCCAGCCCGATGTCGGCAGACCGCGGCTTCTTCGGGTCGCGCCCGTTCAGCCGCGCCAACGAGTTGCTGGTCAAGCAGGGCGCGCAGCCGGTGGACTGGCGCCTGCCGTAACGCTCATAGGATCGACGGATCTTCCGGACTGCCCGCTCAACGCTGTTGGGCGAAGAGCGGTCGGGTCGCTGATGCTGCCGCTCGCACCCAGGGCGCCCGCGACGTTGTCGAGCTCCTCGTCGGCGACCTCCCGGGTTTTGTTGCGGGAGGTGTCGCCCATGCTGCTCACCCTCCTTCCCGGAAGTGATGATCGGTCATATGCCGTGGCTGATCCGGGACGTGGAACGGACTGCAGGCTCTCGAACCAACGGCGGTCGCCTTCGCCCCGTCTCTTACGGATCGTGCCCGCCTGGGCCCGAGGCGGAAGGAGTCAGGACTCGTCGGTCCAGCCCAAGCGGCGCGTCGACTCCTCTTCTTGGGCGAGCCGGTGGAGTGCCGTCAGTGCCGGTTCCAGCAGGACCGCGCCCAGGACGGCGACCTCGACCTGCTCGGCCTTCGATGGGTGGGTCTCCATGAAGTCCAGGTCCAGGTTGGCCATCTGCTGCATCAACTTCGCGTACGGCACCAGCAGTTCAGCGCTCTCGCCGTAGCCGAGGCGGCGGAAGGAGGCCAGGGCCAGCACCAGTGAGCGGTAGGACGGCGAGATCGTGCGCAGCGCCAGGGCGTTGGTCCAGCCGAGCTGCTCCAGGAGGGCGTCGACATCCTCGCGGACGCTCCGGATGTGCTTGTCCTCCTCGTCCGGTTCCGGCACCTGCGGCAGCGCCCACATGGCCGCGCCGAGTCGGATCGAGCCGCTGAGGGAGTCGTCGTCGATGTGTCCGAGCACCTGGCGGACGGTCGCCACCGGGATCCGGCCGACCTGGATCATCGCCCGGATCAGGCGCAGGCGGCGCAGGTGTTCCTCGTCGTACTCCGCGTTGCTGGCGTTGATCTGACGGCCCGGCGGCAACAGGCCTTCGCGCAGGTAGAACTTGATCGTCGCGGTGGACACCCCGCTGTTCCTGCTCAGCTCTGCCAACCGCATGTCTTGCGCCTTTCCTGTGGACGCCCTTGCGTCCGCCCCTCGGGGAGTGTCACTATCCAACCATCGCGTAGTCGGATAGTAGCGCTATTCGACTACGCGTCGCGATGGAGGGGACCGCTGTGTTCGCCAAGCCCGCTTCGGCTCCGGCTCCGGGTCATACGACCGCGGGCGCCGAGGGTGATGTGGCCGTGCTGCTGGCGAAGGTGCTGCTGACCGCGTCGCCGCGGACGTAAAGAGCAGTTCGTGCACCGGTCGCCGCAGGCCGGCTGACCGAAACACGGGGGATGCGCGAGGTCGCGAACGGCGCACAGGAGGGAGAGCGACATGGCCGACAGCTATCGGTACCGGTGCGGTGAGTGCGGGTACCGCACGCCCTGGGGGCACCAGTCACAGGGTGAGCGTGGCATCGCGAGTCACTACGAGAAGCGGCACCCCTACCTCGATCCCGGTGGCATCGTCGAGTATCGCCAGGGCTCGTCGGGGTGCGGCGCCGGATGCCTGGTCGCTGTGGGCATCCTCGTGCTGCTCCTGGTGATCGCGGCGGCCACCCAGCACTGACGCTCGCCGGAACGGCGGGTTGGCAAGGAGGAGCACGCAACGACCCGACCGCGCGGGGGGCGGCCGGGTCGTTGCGTGCTTCTGGGTGACCTGACTCAGGTGGTGAAACGTCAGCCGGTGAAGGCGGTCAGGCCGTTGGGGGTGCCGAGGCCGGTCGGGCCGTCGTAGCCGGTCTCCGCGGTGCAGAGGTAGGCCGGGGAGCAGCTGGCGGTGGAGCCGGTGGTGACGTCGTTCAGCGAGGCGGTGTTGGCGTACAGGTTCTTGGCCGGGACCGAGGTGCTGTGCGCGCCCGCGTCGGCGTAGACGCCGGCGACCAGCGGGGAGGCGACGGAGGTGCCGCCGTAGACGGTCCAGCCGGAAGCGCCGTAGGTCTGGTAGACGGCGACGCCGGTGGCCGGGTCCGCCACGGCGGAGACGTCGGCGACGGTGCGCTTGCTGCAGCCGCTGTCGGTCTGCCAGGCGGGCTTGGGCTCGTAGGCGGAGCAGCCGGAGCCGGCGCCCTCGGTCGAGGAGGTGGACCAGACGCTCTCGCTCCAACCGCGGGTGTTGGAGGCCTTGGTGAGCGAGGTGCCGCCGACCGCCGTGACGTTCGGGGACGCGGCCGGGTACTCGACGCCGTAGCCGCCGTCGCCGGAGGAGGCGGTGATGGCGATGCCCGGGTGGTTGAAGTAGGTGGAGTCGTAGCCCGTGTCGGCCGAGGACTCGGAGCCGCCGTAGCTGTTGGAGATCTCCGTCGCGCCCAGCTTGGCGGCCTCGTTGACCGCCGTGCCGAGGTTGGTCATGCTCGCCGTCTTGGCCTCGACCAGGATGATGTGGGCGTTCGGCGCGATCGCGGAGACCATGTCGAGGTCGAGCGACTCCTCGCCGGCCCAGCCGGAGTTGCTGCTCGGCAGGGTGGTGCTGCCGGTCTGGCTGACGATCTTCAGGCAGCCGCTGGCGGTGGTGCAGGCCGGGAGGCCGTACTGCGAGCGGTAGACCGAGAGGTCGGCGGCGGCGTTGGGGTCGTTGTAGGCGTCGACGATGGCGACGGTCTGTCCGGCGCCGCCGTTGGCCGGGAGGTTGTAGGCCGAGAGCAGGTCGGAGGGTCCGTAACCCGACGGGGTCGCGTTCGGCGTGATGCCCTTGGCGCTGACGTGCTCGGAGGCGCTGGTGACGTGCAGCGCGTTGCAGAAGGCGTGACCCGGGGTCAGGTCCACCGCGCAGGAGCGGGACCAGGCGACGCCGTGGCCGGTGGCCGCCTGCGCGGGCATGGCGGCGATCAGGCCGGAGATGGCGAGGGCGGCGGACCCGATGAGCGGGACGGCGGCGCGGGCGGCGGTCGATATCGAGCTGGTACGCAACGGACTTCTCCTGGAACTGGGGACCGGGGGAGTGCAGGTGCGACCGCAAGAAGGGGGCGCCCCCGTCTGCGGGTTGAGCAGGGAATTGCGTGGAACTTCTGACCACCCTCTGAAGTGGTGGCGACTGGGCGTGAACCTATCCGCCTGTCCGCAGCACGACAAGAGGGCTGCGGAAGATCGCATTCAGGTTTAACAGTTGATGCGTCAGCCGTAACGGAAGGGCCCGCGTTCCGGTCCTGAAACCATTGGCGACGTGCGCTGTTGGCCTGGTAGCTTCGGCGCTGTGCGGCGGCTCCCGAGGGTGCTTCCTTCTCCGACTCTCACCTGACACGAGTGCGCTCCATCTCCGTCGCACCTCGACTTCCCGTCCCGCTCGCCGTCTTCTGTGTCTTCGTCGGCGGGCGGGACTTTCCACGCCCGCGCCCGCGCCCGCCCCTGCGTCTGCACAGCGGGGCACCCCAGGAGGGATCCGACGCATGCCCGCCACCGCGACGACCGGCCCGCACGCTCCGAGCACGGCCGCCGTCACGCGCAGCCTGGCAAGTGTGCTGCTGGCGCGGCGAGGCGTCGTCCACCTGCCGACAGCCGTCGCGGGGCGGACGGGGTCGACGGAGTCCGCGCGCGAGTCGATCGGAGTGGCGCTGCTGGAAGCGGATCTGCTCGACCGCGGCTACCTGCTCGCCGGGCCGCTCCGGGACGCGCTCGCCTCGCTCGGGGACGTGGCGCTCGCCGCCGCCGGGCGGGCGCTGTTGGCCGACGTCGACGCGGCCCTGGGTGCGGACCGGCCGCATGTCCCGCTGTTCCGCGGATTCCCGGAGACCGTCCCCGCCGACACCGCCGACTTCTACGTGCGGCGGGTGCTGACGGTGCTGCTCCAGGAGCCGGAGCAGCCCTGTGTGCTGTGTGGGCGCACCGGCGTGGTGCTGGCGGTCGCTCCGTGCGCGCATCTGGTCTGCGGCGCCTGCTTCGACGGCGCCGAGTTCTCCGCGTGCCCGATCTGCCACCGCCGGATCGACCCGGCCGATCCCTTCCTGCGGCCCGGTCGGGCCCGTGCCGAAGCCGACCCGGAGCGTGAACTGCCCCGCCGACTCTGGGTGTTGACGTTCGGTGGCGGAGCGGACGAGCTTGCCGCCGACCTGCGGGCCGAGCTCGCGGGCCTGCTGGACCGTTCCGGCGCGCTCAGCCCGCAGGACCGTGACGACCTGCTGGCGCTGCTCGACGCGGCCGGCCGCACCGATCTCTCCTGGCTCCCGGCCGAGATCCCCGGCCGGGAGACGAAGGCCCTGGTGCTCGCCTGGCTGCTGGCCGACCCCGGTCACCTCGAGATGGCCCTGCCCGAGGTGACGGCGCGTCTGACGACGGCCACCGACGTGCTGCGCCTGGCCTCGGTGCTGGCCGGCGGCGACGCCGGTCTGCTGACCCGCCCACGTCTCACCAGCCTGCGCAGGCCCGTCCGCCGCGCCCTGCTGACCGCTCTGGACCGCCTGGACCCGACGGTGGCGGCGGAGGAGATGCGCCGGTATCGCAACCGCTGGCTCCCGCTGGCGGAACTGCTGCACGTCTTCGAGTACGCCGCGCGGTACCCGAGCGCCGCGCTGGCGGTCGCCGCGCTGCGCCAGACCCGGCCGACGGGGACGACGCTCGCCGAAACCCTGTCCGAGGGCGCTTCGGCCCCCCTCACGCTGGATGCGTGCGGCCGTGTCTCGCTGCCCAGTTGGGGCCGTCAGGTCGAGACCGCACTGCACGATCGGGATCTGCCGCAGGCGCTGGCACTGCTGACGCGGCGTCCGGGGGAGTTGCTGCGGCGTCTCGACCTCATGCTGCGTCTGGCCGCCGGAGGCAATGTCGGCCAGGCGGACGACCACACCGGCGCGGTCCTCGACGCGGCACGCGCAGCCGTGTCCAAGGTCTCTCCGGCGGTGCTGCTCTCCGCGCTCGGGGCCCTGCGGGCCCGCCTCGCGCCGACCATGCCGCAGCGCGTCTTCTTCCCCAAGGGCGGGAACGCCAAGGCCCACATCGTCGCCGACGAGCGCGCGTCGATCCCGGCCGAGGTCGTCGCTGCGGCGGTGACGGTGCTGACCGGCGAGGTCGCCCGCCGTGCCGCCGCCGCACCGCGTGTCGAGCTGGCCGTGCTCGATGCGGCGCTCGACGGGATCGTCGCGCCCTTCGCCGAGCGCACCGCCTCCCGGGCGCTGCTCACCCTGCCGCGCGGCAGCGAACTGCCGGTGGCGGAAGGCCGATCGGTGCGGCTGTTCCTGCACTGGATGGAGGACGAGGAGCACGGACGGGTCGACCTCGACCTCGCGCTGGCGATGTTCGACACCGACTGGAAGCACGTCGGGACGTGCGACTACACCCACCTGCGCTTCGCCGACTCGGCCGCAGTCCACTCCGGGGACCTGACCAGCGCGCCCGCACCGGACGGGGCCACCGAGTTCGCGGACCTGGACCTGGACCTCCTGGCCGACACGGGTGTGCGCTACGTCGTCGCGGTCTGCTTCTCGTTCAACAACGTCGCCTTCGACGACATGGCCGAGGCCTTCGCCGGGGTCATGGTGCGTGATCAGCCCGGCCAGGTGGGCGAGATCTTCGACCCGCGCGCCGTCGAGCAGCGCTTCGACCTGGTCGGCCGCGCGCGGGCGAGCGTGCCCTTCGTCTTCGACACCGCTGCGCGGACGCTGCGCTGGCTCGACGTCGTCCAGGGCGTCACCGGCAGCGACCACGCCGTCCACCGGCACGAGGATCAACTCGGCCTGCTGGCACGGGAACTCACCGCGCTCTACGCAGGCGGCGCCCGCGTCGGCCTGGGTGAGCTGGCCGCCTGGAACGCCGCCGCCCGCGCGACCGATGTGGCCCTCCGCCACGTCGACGGCACCGCCACCCGCTACACCCGCCGGGCGGATGAGGAGCCCCTTGCGTTCGCGCGGCGCATCGGCTCGCCGGACCATGACGGCAGCGCCGACGAGCTGCTGGCCTCGACGCCCGCCCGGCTCGCCTACCTGCTGCGCGGCGACGCCGTCCGGCTTGCCGAGGACGCTGAGGTCTACGCCCTCTACCCGGCGTCTGCGTCCCCCGACGCGGCCCGGGTCCGACTGCTCACCGCGGCGGACGTGGTCACGGCGCTGCGACCGTCCTGAGTGCTGCTTGGATTTTGCTTGGGGCTCGGCACTTGAGCCTTGGGCCGTGGGCTTTGAGGCGGGGTGCCGGATTACCGTGGTGAGGCCGCCTTGCGGTGTTACCAGGTTTGGGCGTTAACGAGTGTGTGGTGCCTGAGGTTTCTGATTCATAGTCACCCTTAAGAGTGAACTGACGGTGAGTGCTGCCACTGTGACGGACGGTTCGCAAGGATGGGCGGCATCCGAGATAGTGCGCCGCTCGTCCGTGCAATTCGATGCCCGTCAGCGTGAAGCGGCGTACGCACGTTCCCAGGTGGGGGTTTCACCTTGTTCACCCGTCGTCGCTTCGCCACGCCCTTTGCGCTCTCCGGCGCGCTCGCCGCCGTTTCCATGCTGGGGGTCGCCACTCCCGCGCATGCCGACGGGGGATCGGGCGGGGGTATCGGTACCGCCTCCGCGACCACCGCCGAGGCCGCGCTGGACGTGAGGCTGCTCAACGGCGCCATCGATGTCCCCATCGATGTGTCGCTGAACCGGATCACCGCCCCGTCGTCGAAGCAGGACACCGCGCTGACCGCCGTGGTCGGCGGCGTCGGCGGCCCGGGGCGGCGACAGCCGGTCAACCTGCTGCTGGCCAAGGTCGGCGAGAGCTCGGCCACCGCCGACGCGCGCGGCTCGCACGCGAGCGTCACCCTGGCCGAGGCGCACCTGCACCTGCCCGGCCTGCCGCTGACCGAGCTGCTCGGCCTCCAGGCCGTCACCGCGACGGCGGACTGCCCGGCGAACGGTGCGCCGACCGCCGAGGCCAACGTGCTCGGCGAGATCACGGTGCTCGGCCTGCACGTCCACCTCAGCGCGTCGGGGGAGACGCGTGTCCCGGTGCCCGCGCTCGGCGAGGTCGACCTGTGGCTGTCGAAGCACAGCACCACCTCCGACTCGGCGGCGGCGACGGCGCTGGACCTGGAGGTCTCGGTGAACCCGCTCAACCTCAATGTGGCTGCCGTCACCGGCAAGTTCCTGCTGGCGGACGTCTCCTGCACCAAGGCGGACGGCAACGGCGGGGGTGACAGCGGCGGCGGGACCGGTGGCAGTGGCGGCAGCTCCGGTGGCGGCACGCCGTCCGGTGGGCCGTCGAGCAGTTCGCCCGCTCAGGCCTCGGGGGGCAGTTCCGGCGGCGGCAGCACACGCGGCGTCACGGGCGGCGGTGGGCAGCCGACCCCGGGCTCCTCCGCCTCGGCGGCGTCCGGGTCTGGAGGTTCGGGCACGGGCACTGGCTCGGGCACCGGGACGGACGCCTCCGACACCACGACGGGCCACCTCGCCGAGACCGGGAGCAGCAGCGCCACCCCCGCCATCGCCGGAGGCGCGCTGATCCTCCTCGGCGCGGGCGCCGGCGCGGTCACCCTGACCCGGCGCCGTCGACGCGGCTGACGGGTCGTCAAACTGTCAGGCGGCCAACACCCGCGCCAACGCGGCGCAGAAGGCGTCCGTGGTGGCGCGGTCGCGCACCGCGATGCGCAGCCAGTCCGGCCCGAGGCCGGGAAAGCTGTCGCCGCGTCGAACGGCGAACCCGGCCGCACGCAGCCGCAGTCGGACCTCGTCCGCACCGGGCAGTTCGACCAGCAGGAAGGACGCCTCTGGAGTGCCGTGCACCCGGATGCCCGGGAGTTCGGCGAGGCGGGCCAGCAGGTGGTCGCGGTCGGCGGCGGTCGCCTTGGCGGCGGCGTCGGCCTCGACGAGTGCGGCGGGGGAGCTGCACGCGATCGCCGCGGCCAGCGCGGGCGAGGAGACCGGCCAGAGCGGCTGTGCAGCGGCGAGTGTGGCGATCAACTCCGGTTCCGCCAGCACATAGCCGATCCGCAGCCCGGCCAGACCCCAGGTCTTGGTCAGGCTGCGCAGCACGACCAGGCCCGGCACGTCCGACCGCCCGGCGAGGCTCTCGGTCTCGCCGGGGACGGTGTCGGCGAAGGCCTCGTCCACGACCAGGACGCGGCCGGGCCGGGCCAGTTGGGCCAGCGTGGTGGCCGGATGCAGCACGGAGGTGGGGTTGGTGGGGTTGCCGACCACGACCAGATCGGCTTCGGAGGGGAACGCCGAAGGGTCGAGTCGGAACCCCGCCTCCTTGCGCAGCAGCAGCCTTTCCACCGGGTGACCGGCGTCGCGCAGCGCGGCCTCGGGCTCGGTGAACTGCGGATGCACCACGACCGCGCGGCGCGGCCGGAGCGCGCGTGCGAGCAGCACGAACGCCTCCGCCGCGCCCGACGTCAGCAGCACCTCCTCGGGCGGTCGGCCGTGCCGGGCCGCGACGGCGGCACGTGCGGTGCTGCCGTCCGGGTAGGCGGCGAGCCCGTCGAGGCTGTCGGCCAGGACCCGCCGAAGCCAGGTGGGCGGCGTTCCGGTCCGGACGTTGACCGCGAGGTCGACCAGCCCGCCGCCGACCTCACGGTCGCCGTGGTGGCGCAGATCCGGCTCGGCGGAGGCAGGTTGAGCGGTCGGTCGAGCCGCGCCGGGGTCAGTGGGCATGCGTGTGCGGCCCGTGGGCGTGGTCGTGATGGTGGTGCCCGTGGTCGTCGCCGTGCCCGTGGTCGTGGCCCGGGTCGTCCGGGTGGTGGTGCGGGCGCTGCGGTGCGCCGACCTTGGACTCGAAGCCGGGCATGGCGATGCGGTAGACACAGGTGTCGCAGTTCATCCGCAGGTCGCCCGCGAGCGTCTCGCGGTAGCGCTCCAGCACCAGCTCGGCCAACTCCTCGGTGGCGCCCAGCACATCGGCCCGGCGCACCTCGACGTCCGGGTGGGCCTCGGCCCAGCTGCGGGCCTGCTCGGCGACGCGGTCCGGCAGGATGCCGGTGAAGAGGAAGTACGGCAGCACCACGACCCGCTTGGCGCCGAGCTGCTGACAGCGCGTCAGGCCCGTTGCCACGTCCGGGGCGGCCAGCGAGACGAAGGCCGGCTCGACCCCGGCCAGGCCCCGCCCCTCCCAGAACAGCCGTGCCACCTTGACGACTTCGGCGTTGGCGTCGGGATCGGTCGAGCCGCGGCCGACCAGCAGCACCATGGTGTCGGCGCGCTCCTCCGGACGCAGCACCTCGTCCAACCGCCGCTCCAGGACGGTCAGCAGCGACGGGTGCGGGCCGAGCGGGCGGCCGTACTTGAAGCTGGTGCCTGCATGGCGCTCGCGTTCGCGGACCAGCGCGGCCGGGATGTCGCCCTTGGCGTGCCCGGCCGAGACCAGCACCAGCGGCACGGCGGCGAAGCGCCGTGCGCCCTGCTCGACCAGCTCGGCGACGGCGTCGGCCAGCGGCGGCGGGGAGAGCTCGATGAACCCGCCGCCGACGGGCGTGTCCGGCAGCCGGTCCTTGAGCGAGTCGACGAAGGCGCGGAAGGCCTCGGCTCCGGCGTCGTCGCGGGTTCCGTGGCCGACCAGGAGAAGCGCGGGGGCAGTCACAGGGACTCCTTCGGGGATGGTGCAGGAGCGACGTCGTCGCAGGCGGACTCGTAGAGGTCGGGGTAGAGAAGGGCGTTGGCGGCGGCTGCCGCGACGGCGGAGCCGCCCTTCTCGGAGACGTTGCTGACGGCGGGCAGCCCCGACTCGCGCAGGGCGGCCTTGGACTCGGCCGCGCCGACGAAGCCGACCGGCAGGCCGATCACCAGCGCGGGGCGGGCGTCGAGTCGCAGCAACTCCTCCAGCGCGGTCGGCGCGCAGCCGATCACCCAGACCGCGCCGTGGCCGACCTCCTCCAGCGCCAGGCGGATCGCGGCGGCGGAGCGGGTGAGCCCGGTCGCCGGATCGCCTTTGGCGTCCCGGACATGGCAGAGCGCGCGCCGCGCGGTGATCCCGGCGGCGACCATCTCCACGTCCGCGACCAGCGGCGCGCCGGCCGCCAGGGCGTCGGCGGCGGAGCGCAGCACGCTCTCGTCGGCGATCACCAGGTCGTCCAGGTAGGCGAGATCGGCGCTGGAGTGCACGACACGCTCCGCGACCGCGCGGGTCAGCGGCGGCAGGTGCGAGGTGTCGGCGCGGGCGCGCAGCCTGCGGTACGACTCCTGCTCGATGGGGTGGACCTGACGGCGAGTCATGGAAGCGGCACCTCCGAGGTGTTGCGGCTGTGGAGCGACCAGGGTTCCCGGTTCAGGGGCGACGCTCACCCCTGCCACCGGTAGCCGCGCGGGGTGACGAACCGTCCGGCGATCTGCCGGGAGGCGGTGTTGCCGACCGTGACCACGGTGAACATGTCGACGTCCGCCGGGTCCAGCGCCGCCAGGGTGGTGACGGAGTGCCACTCGTCGGGACGGGAAACGGATCGGGCGATGCCGACCGGCGTCGTGGCCGCCTCACGGTGCTCACTGAGAATCGCCAGCGCCTTGGGCAACTGCCAGTCCCGGGCGCGGCTGCGCGGGTTGTAGAAGGTGACGACCAGGTCCGCCTCGGCCGCTGCGCGGACCCGGCGCTCGATGACCTCCCACGGCGTGTGCAGGTCGGAGAGGCTGATCGAGACGTGGTCGTGGCCCAGTGGCGCGCCCAGCAGTGCGGCGGCGGCCAGCGCGGCGGTCACGCCGGGCACGCCGACCACGTCGATGTCGTCGCCCGCCTCGGCCAGCGCCGGGGAGGCCATGGCGTAGACGCCCGCGTCGCCGCTGCCGATCAGCGCCACGGCCAGGCCCTGCTGGGCCAGGCGGACGGCGCTGCGGGCGCGCTCCTCCTCCGCGCCGAGGCCGGTGGCCTCGATCCGCACGCCGGGGCGGAGCAGGTCGCGGATCTGGTCGACGTACTGGTCCAGGCCGACGATCACCGAGGCGCGCCGCAGTTCGGCGCGGGCCCGGTCGGTGACCAGGTCGCGGGCACCGGGGCCGAGGCCCACGATCGCCAGCCGACCACGGACGGGCTTGCGGGCGACCGCGACCGTCGCCATCGCGGCCCGGCCCTCCGGCGCGGACTTCCGCTTGGGGACCAGGAGTTCGTCCGCCCCCGCCGCGATCAGCGCCGCCGCCTCGGCCACGCTCGGCGTGCCCACGGCCCTCAGCGGTGCGGTCGACGGGTTCGGCACGTCGACGGCCGCGAGCGCGTCGGCCTCGAAGATCTCGACCGGGACGCCGAACTCCTGAGCAGCCGTCAGCAGTCCTGGCTCGTCGGCCTTTGCGGTGACGGTGGCCAGGCAGGCGATCGAGCGCTCGCTGAGCCCGGCCTCCGCGAGCGTCTCGCGGATCAGCGTCAGGATCTCCTCGGCGGGTGCGTCCTTGCTGGCGCCGACGCCCACGACCAGGCTCGGCGTGTGCAGCTGGACGGTCGCGGAAGCGGCACCGTCGGCCGGGAGTTCGTCGCCGACCACGATGGCCGGGGCGCTCGCGGGCGCGTCGGCCGAGACCTCTGCCGAGACGTTGGCCGGGAAGGCGGGCAGCGGGTGGCGCTCCGCCCCGACCAGGCGGACCGGCTCGCCGTCCAGCAGCGCGCGGCTGACGGCGGCGACGTCGCCGGTGACCGGCAGGCCGAGCGTGTCCAGGCCCGCCAGACCGGTGGCGTCGGTCGCCGTGGTGACCACGGGCTGGGCGTCCAGCGCGTCGGCGACCCGGGCCGCGAGCGCGTTCGCGCCGCCCTCGTGGCCGCCGATCAGCGCGACGGCGAAGCGGCGGGCCTCGTCGACGCAGACCACGCCGGGGTCGGTGTGCTTGTCCGAGCCCTCGGCCGCGAGCAGCGGTGCGAGCAGGCGGACGGTCGCCCCGGTGGCGAGGAAGCAGACCAGTTGCTCGCACTCGCCGAACGCGGTGCGCAGTGCCTCGCCGACGGGCGCGTCGTAGACCCGGCAGGTGTCGGGCCCCAGGGCGTCGGCGAGTTGGACGGCGGCCCGGCGGCCTGCGGCGGTGGCGGCGATCAGGCCGATCACGACGGTGCTCCTGTGGGGTTGGCGGTGGACGGTTCGGTCAGGGGAGGGCGTCGGCCCCAGAGGACGAAGACGGGGTTGGTCGCCGCGAGCCGGACCGAGTCGCCGGGCAGCGGCGCTAGCCGGTTGGCCTGCAACTGCACGCCGTCGCAGCGGAATCCGGCGTCGAGCAGGGCGCGGCGGGCCTCGGGCACCCGGTCCAGTGCGGCCAGGGTGACCACGACGGTCCGCCGGGCCCGTGTGCAGGCGGCGGCGACGATCGCCGGCAGGTCGGCCCCACCGCCACCGACGAAGACGGCGTCCGGCTCGGGCAGGTCCGCGAGCGCGGCGGGCGCGCTGCCGTGGACCACCGCGACCGCGTGGTCGACGCCGTGCGCACGGGCGTTGGCGCGGACGCGCTGCACGCCGTCCGCGTCGCGCTCGACCGCGACGACGGCCGCGCCGAGACGGGCGCACTCGACGGTGACCGAGCCGCTGCCCGCGCCGATGTCCCAGACCAGCTCACCGAGCCGCGGGCCCAGCCGGGCCAGCGCGAAGGCGCGGACCTCCGCCTTGGTCAGCATCGCGTCGCGGTGCTCGAACGCGTCCTCCGCCAGCGCCCAACCACCGTGCGGCGGACCGGAGTACCCGGCCACGCTGCGCATCGCGGGACCTACGGGCGTTGTGTCGGCCAGGCAGAGCACGAGGTTGACGGTGGGCCAGTCGCGGGACGCGGCCTCGGCCGGGGTGACCGTCACCAGGCTCTCGTCCGGCCCGCCGAGATCGGCGGCGACGACCATCCGACGCTGCCAGCCGTCTGCTGGTCCGGACGAGGGGATCGCGGCGAGCGCCGCACCCAGCTCGGCCGGGCCCGCGCCCGGGGCGGTGAGCACGGCGACCTTGCGCTGTGCACGGCAGACGGCGAAGGCCGGGTGCGGATCGCGTCCGTGCGCGCTGACCACGATGGCGTCGTCCCACGGCACACCGAGGCGCGCGAAGGCGCGCGCGACGCTGCTCACGCCGGGGTGCACGTTGAGCGCGCCCGGCCCGAAGCGCTCGGCGAGCGCCCGGACGATGCCGAAGAAGCCGGGGTCGCCGGAGGCCAGCACCAGGACATCGGCGTCCGGGGCGCGTTCGACCAGCGCGGCGACGGCGTCGAGCGCGGGCGCGAGCGGCCCGAGGGGGAGCGCCCGATCAGCCGGTACCTGCGCCGCGTCTAGGTGCCGCCGCGCGCCGAGGACGAGCGCGGCACGCGCCAAAAGTGCCTGGTGCGGGCCGTTCGAAAGCGGGGCGGAGGAGCCGTGCTCCTCGCCGAGAACGGTGATCACGGCAGATCAGCGACGCGGTCGACGGTGACGTCGACCTCGACGTTCGCCCCGGCCGCGCGCAGCGTCCGGCGCGCGCCGCGCTCCGCCTTCCGGAAGGTGTGGAAGTGCCCCGGGTGGTAGAGGTGCGAACGGGTGCCCTCGGCGCCGAGCGCCGGGCCGACCAGGAACAGCGTGTGCTTCCAGAGCTTGTGCTCCTTGACCGTCGCCTCCAGCGTGGCGACGGTGCACTGCAGCAGCAACTCCTCGGGCCAGGTGGCCTGGTAGGCCACCACGACCGGGGTCTTTGGGGCGTAGCCGCCTTCGACGAGCTCCTCGACCAGCTGCTTGGTGCGGGCGGCGGAGAGGAAGATCGCCATGGTGGTCCCGTGGCGCGCGAACTCGCGGACCTCCTCGCCCGGCGGCATCGGCGTCTTGCCGCCGCCCAGCCGGGTCAGGATCACGCTCTGCGCGACCTCGGGGATGGTCAACTCCCGCTGCGCCAGGGCCGCCACGGCGGAGAAGGAGGAGACGCCGGGCACGATCTCGGTCTCCAGGCCCAGCGCGCGGCAGCGGTCCAGCTGCTCCTGCACCGCGCCCCAGAGCGACGGGTCGCCGGAGTGGATCCGGGCCACCCGGCCGCCCTCGCGGGCGGTGCGCTCGTAGACGGCGAGCACGTCCTCCATCGGGATCAGCGAGGAGTCGAGGATCTCGGCGTCCGGACGCGCGTGCTCCAGCACCTCGGCCTGGACCAGGCTGGCGGCCCAGATCACCACGTCCGCCTCGGCGATGGCGCGCGCGGCGCGGAAGGTGAGCAGGTCGGCGGCGCCGGGACCGGCGCCCACGAACGTCACCTTGCCAGTGCTTCCGTTTGCGTGCGTCGTCACAGCTTTCCCCCTCGGCCCTCGCGCCGCGCCGGGGCGATCAGCGTCGACAGATACGGCACTTCTCCGGTCAGCGGCGAGCCGGCCGGGTGCAGTTGCTCGTCCGGCAGGCCGAGCGACGCACCCCAGACGGTGTCGGCGTCGCGCCCGGACTCGGCCAGCGCGGCGGCGACCTGACGCGCGAAGCGGCCGAACTTGTAGGCGACCACGGTGCCCGGACCGGCCAGCGCGTCCTTGAGCACGTCCGCGCCCGCGGTCACCGGAACCAGCGTCAGCGGCTCGGTGCCCTCGGCCAACACGGTGCCGCTCCGGGCGGCGAGGTCCTGCATGGCGGTGATGCCCGGCACGGTCTCGACCGTCAGGCCGGGGACCAGCTCGCGCAGCGTGTGGGCGAGGTAGGTGAAGGTGGAGTACACGTTCGGGTCACCGATCGTCGCGAACGCGACGGTCACCCCGGTGTCCTCGTCCCCGTCCTCGCCTGCGCGGAGCAACTCGGCGACGCGGGCACCGGCGGCGTCCCAGGCGGCCTCGCGGCGGGCCCGGTCCTCGCGCTCGTTGAGGGCGAAGACGACCCGCACCACCTTGGCGGCGTCCGCGTGGTGCAGCACGGTGGCCTCGGCCCGACCGGTCTCGCCGCTGTCCATGACCGGCACGACGACGACGTCGGCTTCGCGCAGTACGCGCACCGCCTTGACGGTGACCAGCTCCGGATCACCCGGTCCCATACCCACGCCGACCAGGCGTGGGCCAGACGCGCGTACGCGCACGGCAGCAGTCCTCACTCGGGGTCCGCGCCCCGGCTCGTGGTAACGGCGGCCAGAGTTCCTGGCTCACGGGGCTTCATACCCCCGCTGACAGTGGCGGGACCGCGCCGGATTCGCACCGGACTTCCTCGTCATTGCCGCCGTGTTCAGTTCTTCAGGTCTTTTCAGGCCTCGAAATCCCACCATGCTGCGCGTATGGCAGTCAACCGGACCTGCTGTGGCCTGGCCCACGCTGGGATCGAGCCCCTGACGCTGTCCCGGAACTACGCCAACCGCGCCCGCACCGCCTCCGCGATCCGCGTCGAGGCGAAGTCCGTACCGCAGACGAAGCGCATGAACGGGCCGAAGCTCGCCGCCGCCGGGAGCCCGGTGAACCAGAGGCCGGGCACCGACGCGGCCATCCCGGCGTCCAGTTCGGGGAAGCCGCCGACCCGGGCGATCCGGCCGCGCAGCTCGGGGGCGAGGAAGGGGACGGCGGACAGGTCCACCCGGTAGCCGGTGGCGGACAGCACGTGGTCGGCGGTGTGCTCGCGGGTCGCGCGGCTGTCGCGGTCCTCCGTGATCAGCACCACCTTGTCGCCCTCGCGCCGGATGCCGCGCAGCGACTGGCCGGTGTGGACGGGGAAGACGCCGTCCGCGCGGGCCCGCAGCCACCAGGCCCCGCTCGGCCCGAGCACCCTCTTGACCAGCTGCAGCCGCGCCTGCACGGGCAGGGCGCGGAAGGACTGCGGGTACCGGGCCATGGTCCAGAGCGACCAGGCCGCGCCCATCGGGGACTCCGGCTGCCACCTGAGGCCGTACGCGGGTGCCGCGCCGAACCGCACGTGCGGCGTGCGGGCCACCAACTCGACCTGCGCACCTGCCTCGTGGAGCAGGGCGGCACCCTCCAGCGCCGACTGTCCGGCGCCGACCACGATGACGGACCGTCCGGCAAGCGCGGCCATGTCGCGGTGCTGCGAGGTGTGCGAGAGGGGGCCGTCCGGCGACGGGCCGTCGGCCCCCAGGACGGTCCGCAGCATGCCCGGGATGTGTGCGAAGCCGGTCAGTCCGCTGGCGACCACGACCGCCGCCGCGTCGAAGGCCTCCCCTCCGTCCAGCTCCAGCCGGAAGCCACCACCGATGTTCTGACGGACGCTCCGTACGTTCTCGCGCTCGAGGAAGGGCACGGCCTGCTGCTGGAACCACTGCCCGTAGCGGACGAAGAGGTCGACCGGGACCCGGTCGTGTCCGCTCGGGGCCGTCCCCCCGTTGGTCCGGCAGTAGTCGTCGAGACGGTACCCGGCCGTCGGCGCGGAGATGTTGGAGGCGTCGGGAGTGGACTTGAGGTTCATCCCGACCGGCATGGTGTCGCGCCAGCTGTACATCGGGTCGCCGAAGGCGCGCACCGCAAGACCGGTCGCGCGCAGGTGGGCGGCGACCGACAGCCCGTAGGGACCTGCGCCGATCACTGCGACGGTCCGGGAACTACCGGAGGAGAACTGGGACATGGAGCTGCTCCTTTTCGGTGCACGGCTTTTGGACGGACGGCCGCTGCGCGGTTGGCTCGGCGCGATCGGCTCGGGGCGTGCCACGACAGCCGCACCGCCACGGGCGTGTCGGGTCGTGTCGGGTCGGTTCAGCGCTGTCGGAAGCCGCTGGCGGCCAGGTACTTGAGGCCGGGCGCCACTGAACGGGCCAGCATCGCCGGGAAGGGCAGCGGGTCGTCGGGCGCCCACCACCCCAGTTCTCGCTCGGTCCACCGGGCGCGCGGCGGCAGGGAGGGAGTGCGGTAGTCGGAGCGGCGGTAGGCGAGCCGGGCCAGCAGGTCGATGTTCTCCACCACGATCCGGCGGCCCTGGATCTGTTCCGCGCGGGGAATCTCCCGTCCGGTCAGGTGGAGATGGAGTGCCCGGACGAGATCCACCCGTGCCTCCGTCTCGAAAAGCCGGAACTGTGCTCCGATGCGGGGATTGAAATCCAGGAGTTTGTACCGTCCGTCGCGCCGGTCGAACCGCCAGTCGAGATCGCAGACGCCGGCGAATCCGATCTCCTTGCAGAAATCCGCGGACAACTGTGCGAGTTCTTCATTGGGCGTGGTGACCGCCATCGCCGTCATTCCCGCGTGCGGCGGCCAGGAGCGCGCTTTCACGGCGGTGAACAGAACACGGGCATCCTCGGCGGTGCTGGTGTGCATGTGTACGATCCAGTCCTCCGCGTCGGCCCGCGGCAGGTACTCCTGCAGCACGACGCCAGGCTGTTCACCCCAACGCTCGGCGAGGGCGAGCAGCGCGTCCACGTCGTCGATCCGTGTGGTGCCGGGGACCGCCGGACGCGAGCGCCGGGTGAACGGGTCGCGGTTCTTGGCCACCAGCGGGAAGACCGCTGTCTCGGCGAACGCGAGCAGGTCGGCCCGGGTCTCCGGGAACGCCGCGCGGGCCGTGCTGACGCCGTGACGCAGGCAGAGGTCGTGCAGCCCCTGCTTGCTGGCGAGCGCGGCGACCAGGCCGTCCGGCGTGCGTGGGAACAGGAACCGGTCGGCGAGCTCCCGCTGCCGCTCGGCGACCAGGACCGCGGCCTCCTCGTCCGTCGGGATCAGCAGCGCGGGGCGTCCGATCCGCTCCCCGACGCGCAACAGGCCGGCCAGGAGCCGGTCCGGCGGCTCGGTCCCGGTGGTGCGCCAGACGTGTGCGCGGCGCGTGTACCGGGAGACGGCGGCCGGGGTGAGCCGGTCCTCCGTGACCGCGTGCACTGGTACGCCGAGCCGGCCGAGCGAGCGGATCGCGCCAACTCCACCGTGATGCAGCGGATAATGACCGAATTTCAGCACGAGCGCGGGCGTGCGGGTATCCGGCGCCAAAGGCCGATGTGCCACAAGTCCCCCCCGGGATACGGCGGCGACGCCATTTCTGGCGCTGACCGAATCGCAAGGTACCCCGCAGCTCGACTGGTCCACAAGGGACTTCGGACGACCTGTGGGGGCGCACAACGGCGCACGCGACGAAGCGGTCTGCTTCTTGTGACGGACGAGTGCGGATGTGACGCGTGAGCAACGATCGAATGCATGACGCATTGTTCTGTTCCGCTCAGGTCACGAAAGTTATGCGCGGGTGAGCATCGATTGTCGCGTATCGCTATCGCGGAGCCTTCGGCCCGGATACCTTGCTTGAGGCGGCGTGGGGGAGCCGCTTCACCGGGCCCAGGGGGAATGGCCCTTCTTTTTCGCGCACCGTCACGACGCCGTGCTGCGTCGTGAGGGGGGACCTGTGGGGGGACCGAGGTGCAACCCATCGACATTGCAAGCGAAACGGCCGGAACTGTCCGTGCTTCAGCGCGGACGCCGGTCGGGGAATCCGCCAGGGACGCCGCGAAGGACATCGCGGGCCTCCGGGCTGGCCGCAGCCGCGGCTCGGTCAGCCTGGTGGTCCCGGCACGAAACGAGGCAGCCAACATCAGCTGGGTGCTCGGGCGGATCCCCGACTGCGTCGACGAGGTGATCCTCGTCGACGGCGAGTCCAGTGACGACACCGCAGGACGGGCGCTCGCCATCCTGCCGTCGCTGCGGGTGGTGCCGCAGTCGGGTCCGGGCAAGGGCAACGCGCTGCGTACCGGATTCCTCAACGCCAAGGGCGACTTCATCGTCATGATCGACGCCGACGGCTCCATGTCGCCGCGCGAGATCCCGCGCTACGTGCACTTCCTGGAGCACGGCTACGACGTGGTCAAGGGATCCCGGTTCACCGGGGGCGGCGGTTCGCTCGACATCACCGCGCTGCGCCGGTGCGGCAACCGGGCGCTGCTGGCCCTCACCAACCTGCTCTACCAGGCCTCGCTGACGGACCTCTGCTACGGCTTCGTCGGCTTCCGGCGTGAGGCTCTGGAGAGGCTGGACCTGCGCTCCTCCGGCTTCGAGATCGAGACGGAGATGGTCTGCCGCGCCCTGCTCGAAGGGCTGCGGGTGGCCGAGGTGCCGACGCTCGAACTCCCGCGCCGCACCGGGCAGTCCAACCTGCGGACGTTCCGCGACGGCCACCGGGTGCTGCGCACGCTGCTGCGCGAGCGCACGGCCGGCACCGGCCGGACCGGAGCCGCCGGCGTGGTGCAGCGTGCCGAAACGGATCCGCAGCCGGTTTCCAAGGCCACGCCGGTGACCTCCGCGGTGGCCTCCGCGGTGACTTCCGCGGTGGCCGCCCCCGTCGCGCCGGGGGCGGGTCATGCCTGACCGCTGGCCGGGTGCCGACGGCACCGCGTCGGCGCTGGCCCGTAGCGTCGTCCAGGCCGCCGAACGCGCCGACGCCGAGGCGGCGTTCGTCGCCGCCTCGGCGCTCGCCCAGTTGACGGCCGATCGGCTCCAGGGCGCACCGCGTCTCCTGCCGGTGCCCGCGCGAGCCGCGTTGCCGGTGCGGGCGGGCGTCCGTGCCGTGCGCTTCGGCCACGAGCGGCTGGCCCGGGGAGCCGTGCTGCTGCGCGGACGTCTTGGACTGGAGCAGTGGCACGTGACCATCAGGGACCTGGCCAACGTGCTGGCCGAGGCGGTCCTGGTCGAGCCGGAGCAGGAGCGGGAGGCGGCGCTGGCCGGGCTGAAGGGCGCGCTGGAGCCACTGCGCGCCGGGGTGCCGAGCGCCGCCTTGCGCTGGCTGCGCGGTCTGCGCGCCGAACCGCCGCGCTGGCTCGCCCCCTCGGCGGAGGCCGGGAGCGGAGGCGGCCTGCGTCCGGCCGACTGCGCCGCGCTGGCCGGACGCTTCGCCCAGCAGCACCCCGACCGCGACCGGGTGCTGCTGGTCCTCGGCGTCCGTCCGGAGGGCTCCTACCTGGCCCCCCTGATAGCCGCCGCGCTGACCGACCTCGACTTCCGGCACGTCGTCTGCCGCACCGTCCGCCCCGAGGGACCGCTGTTGCCCGAGGAGCCGCAGCTCGCGGAGAGCGTGCGGCGGATCGGCGGCGTCGCGCTGCTCTGCGACGGGCCGCCGCAGACCGGCGCGGCACTGGGTCGGGTCGCGGCCCGGCTGGTGGCCTGCGGCTTTGCCACGGAACGGGTGCTGCCGGTCTATCCGGCCGCGTCCCGGTCGGACGCCGCGCCGCCGATCACCGCGCTGCGGCCGTACCCGTCCGTGGTGCTCTCCGCCGAGGAGTGGCAGCGGTGACGGACAACCACACGCAACCCGACCGGACGCGACCCGACGGCACGCGTCCCGACCGCCCGCGACCTGACCGCGCGCAATCAGAGATCGGGCGGCACGCGGCACGCGCGCTGGCCGTGGCCGTGTGGGCCCTGCTGGGGTTGGCGGCGACGGCCACGGTGCTCTCCTCGATCGGTCTGCACGCCCAGCCCGTCGCGGCGTTGACGCTGCTCCTTCTGCTGGCCGGTCCAGGCTCAGCGCTGGCCTGGGCACTGCCGGGACAGGAACTGCCGCTGCGCCTGCTGATCGGCGTCTTCGGCGGGCTGGCCGCCGACGCCGTGATCGCCCAGGCGATGCTGACGCTGCGGCTCTGGTCGCCGTCCGGGGGAGCACTGGCCGCGCTGGCACTGACCCTCGTCCTGCTCGCGCTGAGGCCTCTCGGCGCGCTGGGCACCCGCCGGGGGAGCGCGCAACCGACCGCGCGTCCGTCGGCCCGCACGACCGATCCCAGGGGGAGCGCCGCACCATGACGGCATCCGACGAAGCCGGAATTCTCGATCCACGCACATCGATTGACGCACCGGTTGACGCACCGCTGGGCGCACCGACTCGCGAACGCGCCGTCGTCACCGCCTCGGTGGTGATCTGTGTCTACACCGAGCAACGCTGGCCGCAGCTCTGCGCGGCGATCGACTCGGCGTGCGCGCAGCAGCCCGTGCCACCGGTGGACGTCCTGGTGGTGGTGGACCACAACGAGGCGTTGCTGGCCCGCCTGCGGGCCAGGCACCAGGACGATCCGCTGGTCCGGGTCCTGCCCAACGCCCACGGCAAGGGGCTCTCCGGCGGCCGCAACACCGGGGCCGAGGCGGCCCTTGGCGAGGTGGTGGCCTTTCTGGACGACGACGCCTCCGCCGAGCCGGACTGGCTGTCCGTACTGACCACCGGATATGACGATCAGTCAGTGATGGGCGTCGGCGGCCGCACCCTGCCCGTCTGGGCCTCAGGACGCCGACCCGGCTGGTATCCGGAGGAGTTCGACTGGGTGCACGGCGCGAGCTACCGCGGCATGCCGGTCGGTCGGGCACGGGTGCGCAACGTCCTCGGCGGCAACGCCTCGTTCCGCCGCTCGGCCTTCGCCGTGACCGGCGGGTTCCCGTCCGGGATCGGGCGCGGCGCCGGCACCACGGGCGCAGCGGCGGGCGGCGGCGAGGAGACGGAGCTCTGCATCCGGATCCAGCAGGCCCGCCCGGACGCCTCCTTCCGATACGACGACCGGGCCGTGATCCACCATCATGTCCCGTCCGAACGCGAGCGGTTCCGCTATCTGTGCCGCCGGTGCTGGGCGGAGGGCCTGTCCAAGGCCCAGGTCACCGCGCAGGTCGGTGCGACCGACGGGCTCGCGACCGAGCGCGCCTACGTGCGGCGGGTGCTGCCCGCAGGCATCGCCAGGGGCCTGCGGGATGTACTGCGCGGGCAGCCGGACGGCCTCGGGCGCGCCGGCGCGATCACCGCCGGACTGCTGATCACGGCCTGCGGCTACGCCGCCGGGCTGCGCGCGAGGAGGCACGCGTCGTGAACCACCCGAACCGGTCCGAGCTGTCGGACCCCGCGAGACCGGCGCAGGAGCGTGTGCCTGTGCTGATGTACCACTCGGTCCGCGCCGACCCGCCCGCCGGGACGGCCGCACTCTCCGTCCACCCCGACGCCTTCGCCGCCCAGTTGGACGCGCTCGCCGAACTCGGCCTGACGCCGGTCCCCTTCAGTGCGCTGCTCGCCCGATGGCGCGGCGGCGCGCCGCTGCCGGACCGGCCGGTGGTGCTGACCTTCGACGACGGATACGCGGACTTCCACAGCGAGGTGCTGCCGAGGCTGGTGCACCGCGGGCTCCCGGCGACGCTCTTCGCCACCACCGGTTGGCTCGCCGACGCCGGACGCGACCGGGCCGGCGTGCGGCCGGACGACACCTTGACGTGGTCGCAGCTGGCCGAGATCGAGTCGGCCGGGATCGAGGTCGGCGGCCACAGCCACAGCCACGCCGCGCTCGACGCCGTCGACCGCGCGACCATGCGCGACGAACTGGTCCGCTGCCGCGACCTGTTGGAGGACCGGCTGGGCCGTCCGGAGCGCGTCTTCGGCTACCCGTTCGGCTACTCGGACGCGTGCGTCCGCGCGGCCGTCCGCGCAGCCGGATGGACGGGCGCGAGCGTGGTGGCCAACACGCTCGCGTGCCGCTCGCAAGGCCCTTATCAGCTCACCCGATTGACGATCCGTCGGAGAACGACCGACACGGCCTTCCGGCAGTTGGTGCAGGGGTGCTCGGTGACCCTCCACTTCCTGGGCGACCACGCCCTGACCAAGGGCTACGCCGTGGTCCGCCGCACCCGCACGCTCGCGCGGACCCGGGGGCGGAGCCTGCGGTGACTGCGACCTCCCCGCACGACGCGGTCACGCAGCCCGAACCCGAGCCCGAGCCCCGGCCCGATCGGCGGTCGGACCCGGAGCCGGCACGCTCCGACGCGCGTGCACCGCTGTTCCGCAACGGCTACGCGCTGATGGTGAACACCGTCATCTCCGGTGGCCTGGGCCTCGTCTACTGGTGGCTGGCCGCCGTCTACTACAGCAAGGCCGACATGGGGCAGGGCTCGGCGGCGATCGCCGCCATGAAGTTCCTGTCCAGCCTCACCGCGCTCGGGTTCACCGGCGCCCTGGCCCGCTTCGTCCCGGTCGCCGGCCGTGCCACCGGACGGCTGCTGCGCCGCGCGTACGGGGTCAACGCGCTGGCCTCATCGGCGATCACGGTGGTCTTCCTGGCCGCGCTGCCGCTCTGGGGCTCCCACTACGCCTTCCTCAGCGGCTGGCAGCGGTCCGCCGGGTTCCTGCTGGCGGTGCTCGCCTGGTCCTGGCTGACGTTGCAGGACGGCGTGCTGATCGGACTGCGGTCCGCCGTCTGGGTGCCGGTCGGGAACCTGTCCTTCTCGGTGGGCAAGGCGGTACTGCTGGTCCTGCTGGCCGGGGCGATCCCGGCCACCGGCGTCTTCGTCTCCTGGGTCGCCGCGATCGCGCTCTCCGTGCTGCCGCTCGGCTGGTTGATCCTACGGCGACTGATTCCACGTCAAGTCGCGGCTGCCGACGGCGACCTGCTGCCGCCGACGGAGAGGCAGATCGGCCGGTTCCTGGCCGGTGACTACACCGGCTCGGTCTTCAACCTGGTCGTCACCTACTTCGTCCCGGTCCTGGTCGCGGCCAAGGTCAGCTCCGACCAGAACGCCGTCTACTACATCATCAACACCATCGGCGGCACGCTGGACCTGCTCGCGGTGAACATGGCCGCCTCCCTGACCGTCGAGTCCTCGCGTCAGCCGTCCCAGCTCGGTGCCAACACCCGCGGCGCGCTGGCCCGGATGGCCTGCGTCACGCTGCCCTGCTTCGCCCTGCTCGGGCTGCTGGCGGGCCCGATCCTCGACGTCTTCGGGTCCGGCTACGCCGCCGCGGGCGCGCCGCTGCTGCGCTGGCTGGCGGCGGCGGGCTTCCTCCGGGTGCTGATCGAACTCTACTTCGGGACGCTGCGGGCCCGCAGCCGCACCCGTGAGGTCGCACTGTTCCAGGGGCTGCTCTGCACCCTGGTGCTCAGCCTCTCGCTGCTGCTGATGCCGCGGATGGGCATCGCGGGTGTCGGCCTGGCCGTGCTGATCAGCCAGGGCGCCGTCGCAATCTGCGCACTGCCCGGCCTGCTCCGCGTGCTGCGCGACAGGCCGGGTGTCGGAGCTCAGGCCGCAACGCATGTCGTACCGCAAGCCGCAACGGAGGCCGCAACGGAGGACGCCACGTGACCGCACCGCCCGTCGTCCTTGACGACCCGACCGGAGCGACGCCGCGACCCGAGCCCGGGGGGTCGCGGCGCTCGCGTCCGGCCACGGCCGTGCTCTGGACCACATCGGCCCTGGCCCTCGGCGTCTTCTTGGCGTCGATGGCCACCGTCACCGGCGCCGCGCTCGACCGGATGGACGGCCTGGGCCTGGTCTCCGCGCTGCCCCCGGCCGCCCTGGCGTCGGCGTGCGGGCTCGGCGTGCTCTACTTCCTCGGCCTCAACGCAGCCGTGGCCCGTCCCCGGCTGCAGCTCTTCCTGCTGCTGGCCACGGTGCTGGCGCTGCACGGCGCGGCGGCGCTGGTGGAGCCGCTGCCGCGGTTCCCGACGGCCTGGCAGCACCTCGGCTTCGTGGACTACATCGAGCGGACCGGTCACACCCTCCCGCTCTGGGACGCGCGGTTCAGCTGGCCCGGCTTCTTCGGGTTGGCCGCGCTGCTGTTCCGCTCCGGCGGGATCGGCAACCCGCTGCCGGTGCTGCAGTGGAGCCAGGTCGGCTCGCAACTGCTGTGCCTGACGGCGCTAGCCGTGGTGCTGCGGGCTCTCGACCTGCCGCGGCGGACACGGTGGTGCGCGCTCTGGTTCTTCTCGGTCGGCTCCTGGATCGGCCAGGACTACTTCTCGCCGCAGGCCTACACCTACGCGCTCTACCTGTGCTTCCTGGCCGTCCTGTTGACCGTCTTCCGGGGGCGCTCGGGAAGCGAACGGAGTGTCTGCGGCAGATCGGGCCTCGAACGCGGGCTGCTGCTGGGCCTGTTGCTGCTGCTCTTCACCGCGGCGCTGGTCTCGCACCAGCTCACGCCGTTCGTGATGATCGCCGCCGTCGGACTGCTGCGGCTGCTGAGGCGGACCACGCTCAGCCTCTGGTTCGCCGTGCTGCTGGGCGCGTTGGCGCTGGGGTGGATCAGCCTGGCGGCGGAGGGCTTCTGGTCGGGCCACCTGGACACCATCTTCGGCGGGCTCGGACACCTCGGCTCCAACGTCAGCAGCGGCGTTGCCGGACGGGTCAAGGGCGATCCGGCCCACCAGGCGGTGCTGGAGCTGCGGGTGCTGCTCAGCGCCGCCTGGTTCGGGCTGGGGGTGCTGGGCTGGTGGCGCAGGCGTCGCGCGGGCTACGCCCCGGACAGCGCCGACCGGGGCGACCGGGTGCTGCTGGTGCTCGCTTTGATGCCGTTCTTCACCCTCGGCATGCAGAGTTACGGCGGCGAGATCGCGCTGCGGGTCTTCCTCTTCGCGCTGCCGGGCGTGGCTCCGCTCGCGGCCTGCTTCTTCTACCCGCGCGAGCATCCGGGACGCGAGCGGCCGGGGCGGAGCATCTCCGTGCTGGTCACGGCCTGGGCGGCGATCGCGGTGGCCGCCTTCGGCATCGCCCGGTACGGCAACGAGCCGTTCGAGCGGGTGACGCCGGGCGAGGTGGCCGCCCTCGGCTGGGTCTACCAGCACGCCACGCCGAGCGCCCGCGTGCTCTACCTTGGCCCCGTCGGCGCCCCGACGACCACGCCGGACATCCCGTGGAACCAGCGCGGCATGGACACCATCGACTACGTCGGCACGACCGCGCCGTCCGACCCGGCCGACGTCGGGTCGTTCGAGACCGCGCTGCGCAGCGCCGGGCCGCAGAGCTACCTCATCGTGACGCAGACCGAGGGCGCGGATCTCGCCGCCAACGACGGCTATGCGCCCGACTGGTACGCCCGCGCCCGCGCCGCTCTGGACGCGGATCCGCACCTGGTCGCGGTCGTGCGGGCTCCGGATGCCGCCCTCTACCGCCTCTCGGCGCCCCCACCGGGCAAGGCCGCCACCGACATCGGGATCGGCCCCATCGGCCCGGTGGTTCACTGGTCGGGCTGGACGCTGACGGAGGCGGTGCTGCTGGCCGTACTGGTGCCGTTCCTGCTCCGGCGGGAGGTGGTCGCGCTGCGGGCGGGCGCGAGCCGGATGACGCGGGGCCGGGGCTGGGCCTTCGCTCTCAGCGCGGGCCTGCTGGTGGCGGGTTTCCTGTCCGCCGTCGTCGAGCGATTTCTGACGGTGCGTTAGTTTGCGGGGTTGTTCTCAGCGGGAGAACCAGAGGACCTGGTAGGGCCCCAAGGTCCGCGTCCGGCCGCTCAGCACGACGCTGACCGGCCGGTCGGCCGTGTTCACGGCGACGCCCTCGGCGGGCTGCGCCAGGGCCAGGACGTCCGGGCCGCCGGTGGCGAGCGGGACCGCCCGCGTGCCCGGCGGGAACCAACGGGCGAAGCCCTGGAGCAGCGTCAGCGGCGGCAGCGCCTGACCCGACTGGTCCCAGAGGCAGCCGGGACAGGGACCGGTGGGCGTTTCCGGGTTCCAGTAGAAGGCAGCCGCCACGCCGCCCTGGGCCAGCGCCGTCATCCCGGCGGCGAGGACCGCGTCGCGGTGCGGCTCGGTCCAGCCGGAGTCCGGCGGCTCGACGTACCACTCCGACCACCACACGGGCAGCGGCGTCAGCGAGTGGATCCAGCGGGTGACGGCGCTGAACTTCGCCGTCGCCGCGAACGCGTCCACCCCCGAGCCGCCGTCCTTGGGCAGGGAGGAACCGTCGACGACGACGAAGTCCGCCCCGGCCTCGTGCGCGAGCCAGTACCGGAACGCGTCCACCGCCCGCTGGTCGACCGTCCCCCACGGGCCGGAGACCGTCGAGGGACGGGCGGTCGTCCCGGTCGGGTAGCTGTCGACAGGCAGGTAGGGGCCGCCGACCAGGATGTCCGGCCGGACCGCCTTGAGCGCGCGGTAGACGTCGTTGTAGAGGGCCGTGTAGGAGGCCGCGTCCCACTCACCGGTGGTGTTGTCGAAGAAGCCCTTGAACTCGTTCCACACCAGGAAGTCGTGGACCTGCGGGTAGCGGCGGGCCACGGTCGCGGCCAGTGCGGCGAAGTCGGCGAAGTGGGCGGGGGACGGGGCGGTCTCCAACTGGTTCCAGTCGGTCCGACCCGGTTGGCCGCCCTTCATCCAGTCGGGTGCGCAGCACAACGTGATGACCGGCCGCCCGCCGCTGCCGGTGATCAGCGCGATCCGGGCGTCCAGGCGGCTGAAGTCGTACACGCCGGGGGAGGGCTCGGGGTTGTCCGCGCCCCAGCCCATCAGCGCCTGGTCCTGCGCCAGCGGCACGGCGCCCACCTCCCGCCGCACGGCGGCCGCGGCGGACGCGTCGCTGTCGTCGGCGCTGTACTGGGTATGGGTGAAGCCCCAACCCGGCGTCAGATCGGAGGTGTCTGGCGGCCAGGCCGGGTGGCCCCCGCCGGTGCCGGAGTTCAGCAGGGCGACCAGGCAGCCCAGCGTCAGCGCCACGGCCAGCACAGCGGCCCAGTGGCGCGGACGCGGCCGCATCGCCCCCCGGCACGGTCCGAGTAGACCCCCCACGTGACCCATGAAAGCACGTCAGGACCGGTGATCGGGGGCGCTTGGGCGGGTGTACAGGAGACGTTCAGTCGCGGATGTCGCCGTCCACGTAGACCCACGCGCCGCCCTCGCGCCGGAACCGGCTCTTCTCGTGCATCGAGCCGGCGGCGCGGCCCTCGCGGTAGTGGGCGCGGAACTCGACCGTCCCCTCGGAGTGGAACGGCCCGCCCTCTGTCGTGCCCAGGATCTCCAGCCGCTCCCACCGCAGTCCCGGATCGAAGTCGACCCGTCCGGGCCGCGTCTCCGCCGCCCAACTGCGCAGCAGGTACGCGGCGTCCTGCTTCGCGAAGGCGGCGAAGCGCGACCGCATCAACTGCTCGGCCGTGGCCGCCTGCGCGCTGCCCGCATGCAGCGGGCCACAGCACTCGGCGTACGGGCGGGGCCCACCACAGGGGCAGGCGGAGAACGACTTCCGGGACTTGCTGCTCATGCGGGCCATTCTCCCGCGTTCCGGGCCCCATTCCGCACAGAGCCGGAGTAGCGCGGGTCTATGCGGGAACGTGAATGGGCCTTGCTGGGGTGGGCGGCGTGTCCGTAGCGTCCTATGCACGTCACCGCATAACGGAGGAGGCACCGTGCAGCTTGTGAGGATCGCCGGCGGAGACCCGGAGTGCTGTAACGACGACTGCCCGACCATCTATACGACGGATGAGCCCGGCATGATCGCGGTGCAGGGCGACATCGTGGAGCACAGGACCCCGGAGGGTGAGGCTGTCGTCAGCATCCCCGAGAGCGTGCTCAGGGAGGCGGTCCGTGCACTTGGCTGGTGACGCCTGGAGGACGTACTTCGATGCGTTCGAGCGGGAGGCGTTCCGGCTGGAAACGCGGAACGCGTACGCGATGCCGGACGAAGACGAAGAGTTCATGGCGTTTCTGGAGACAGGTGGACTGCACATCCCGGACGACGACCCGTGGCTCACCCGGATTCGGGCTTTTCGGGCGTCCGGCCGGTGGATCGGCCGCGTGCATGTCCTCACTCGGCCCTTGACGGACTACCTCCGCTACGAGTTCGCGGCCTACGTGCACAACGTGGCCGCCGGCGAAGAAGTCCGGATTCTCGATCTCACCGACCAGCCGAACCCTGGCCTACCTGATCAGGACTTCTGGTTGTTCGATGACCAGAACGTGGTAGAGATGCGTTACCGGTCGGACGGATCGCAGATCAGCCGGGATCTGCTCGACGCACCCGACCTTGATCAGTACCGGAAGTGGCGGGACCTTGCCCTCTCGCTGTCGGTTCCGTTCATGGAGTACAGCGCAGATTGACCCTCGACCCCAGCAAGGCCGGAGAGCAACGCCGGGACCTGGCCGCAGCGCTCAGGGATCTTCGACGTGCCTCCGGCCTTTCTGGTGAACGGTTGGCTGTCCGTTGCGGCATGAGTCAGTCCAAGGTGTCCCGATTGGAGAACGGGCGCACTCTGCCGACCGTGGTGGACGTTCAACAGATCCTCAATGCCCTGGGCGTAGACGACGAGTTGGGCCGAGAACTGTTGGCCCTCGCCCGAGTTGCGAACGCCGAGTACGAGGACGTGCGGTCCTCGGTACGCAGAGGGCTGGACGTACGGCAGCGTGAGTTGGCGTCTCTCGAGGCTGGGGCGCAGCACATCCGTTATTTCCTCCCAGCGATGATCACGGGACTTCTCCAGACCCCGGACTACATGCGCACGGCGATGAGTCCACCGATCGATCCGGTGGACGGCGACGTGAACACGGCAGTCGCCCTCAAGTTGCAACGCCAAGCCGTTCTCCTCAACGGCTCGAAGCGGTTCGACTTTCTCCTGACCGAATCTGCTGTCCGGTGGCGGCTGTGTGATCCCTTGGTCATGGCGATGCAACTGGACCGGCTGCTCTCCGTCTCTCTGCTGCCCAATGTGAACGTTGCCGTGCTGCCCTTGTCCGCTCAGGTAGCGGATGCTCCGTTCCACACGTTCACCGTCTACGGGGCGAAGCTGGTGACAGTGGAACTGTTCACGGGCCGACTGGCTCTGAGGGACCCGAAGGATGTCGAGCACTACCGGGAGCTGTTCGACTTCTTCGCCGGCGAGGCTGCGCAGGAGGACGATGCGCGGACCTTGCTGCGAGCGTGGTCCGAGGACTTTCGGCGGGACCGCTGAATGCTTCTATGCAGGCACTTGAATGATCATGGATTCTCGCAGTCGCAGCCCCCTACCGTCGTGACGAAACCACGAATCGGTGCACCTGGGGTGACGGATGAGCGCGTCTGTGTGGGCTCTGCAAGCGGAAGGGAATCCGGGCAGCTCCGCCCGTTGCGAAGAGTGCAGCCGGCTGCGGCAGGCTCGCCTGTCGGCGGCGGTCCTGCGGGACATCGCATGGATGAGGCGTGCGGCCGAGGAGCAACGTCGACACCGCACATCAGCTCACGGGCTGGTCTTCATCGCAGACTGCGAGCACTCCAGGTCGCCGATCGACGACACAGAGGAGACAGATCATGATGGGCACACTGACGAACAGCAGGACAACGATCCCGTGGAACAACCCCAACGCGCCGGAGGGTGTGCGCTGGATCAAGGCGTACGACACCGACCTTGACCCCATCGTCAAGGACTCCGTCATCGTCACGGAGCTACCCGACGCTGACGGCAAGCGCATGGTCGGCGTCTCGGACGACAAGGACGAGAAGGCCCCCGTGCTGGCCTTCTCGCGAGTTGAGTTCACCATCTTCGTAGAGGGCGTGCGGTCCGGCCAGTTCGACCAGTTCCGTGCCACGGACGAGGATATGACGACGGCTGGGAAGGCCCCTACGCGTGTCGGCTCCGGACGGCTTGCGCCCAGGGCCGGCAGATCTCGTGTGGGCCGACCCGGAGGGTAGCGTCATACGTCTGTGCGGCACGCGTCTGCCCGGAGAGGACCCGGCCGGGTTCATCATTCGTGAGCACGACCCGTACCCCGAACACGTCACGCAATCCCCAACGGGATTGCGTGCCAGTGCCAGGTCGGTCCAGCAGTGGGTCTCCCTGTTCGTTGACTGACACGCAGATCTACGTCGGGTCGAGTTAGGGAGTTCGCGCTTGTCGGCACCAGCCCCGGCCGGCCGTCTCCCGCGACGGATGGCCGGGGTAACTGTCTTATGCGCCGCTCTGCGCGCGGCTAGCCCTGGCGCTGCTCCGCGTACCGCGCGGCGTTGGTCACCAGCCGGGCCGCGAGGCTCGGCGCGGCCGTCCAGTGGAGGTGCAGATAGGACGCGTGGAGGGTCGGGGTGGCGAAGCCCTCGGTCGTCAGCCTGCCCTCGAAGGTGCGCCAGCCCCACGCCGCAGTGGGGCCTGCGCCCGGGGTGGTGACGGTGCGGTGGAACTCGTGGCCCGGGACGCGGAGGCCGGCCGGGGCGAGGGGACTGTCGGTCAGGGCGACGGCCTCGCGGTAGCCGAGGGTCAGTCGCGGTGACATCGCCGCGTCCGCGTCGAGCACCCCGCACATCGGGCGGTCGTCCAGCGTGCGGCAGAGGTAGAGCAGACCGGCGCACTCCGCCGCGATCGGCGCGCCGGACGCGGCGATCGCCGTGATCGCCTCCCGCAGCGGACGGTTGGCGGACAGCTCCGCTGCGTGGACCTCAGGGAAGCCGCCGCCGACGACCAGCGCGGACGTGTCCTCGGGCAGCTTCTCGTCGTGCAGCGGGTCGAACGTCACCACGTCCGCCCCCGCCGCAGTCAGCAGCTCCGCGTTCTCCGCGTAGGAGAACGAGAACGCGGGACCGCCCGCGAGCGCGACGACCGGACGTTGCCCGGTGGGGAGGGAATGACCGAGCGCGGCGATCTCCTCGTCCGCATCCCACGCCGACGCCCGCAACTCCGGCGCGCTGCGCGCCAGTGCCAGCACCGCGTCGAGGTCGACTCCCGCCGCGACCAACTCGCCCATCTCACGGACCGCGCGCAACGCGTCCGCGTCGCGCTCCACGGCCGGGACCAGGCCGAGATGGCGGCTCGGTGTGGCGACAGCGTCGCTGCGCCGGAGCGCGCCCAGCACCGGAACGCCGCCGCCCTCCTCCAGCGCCTCGCGCAGCATCGCCTCGTGCCGGTCGGAGCCGACCCGGTTGAGGATCACCCCGCCGATCCGCACCTCCGGGTCCCACGACGCGAAGCCGTGCACCAGCGCCGCCACCGAGCGGCTCTGCGAGGACGCGTCCACGACCAGCACCACCGGTGCCCGCAGCAGCTTGGCGACGTGCGCGGTCGACGCGAGTTCACCGCGGCCCGCCGCGCCGTCGTAGAGGCCCATCACGCCTTCCACGACGGCGATGTCGCTACCGGAAGCGCCGTGCAGCAGAAGCGGCGCCACGCGGTCCGGCCCGCTCAGGAACGCGTCCAGGTTGCGGCCCGGACGCCCCGTCGCCAAGGCGTGGTACCCCGGATCGATGTAGTCCGGGCCGATCTTGTGCGACGAGACCCGCAGGCCGCGCGCGGTCAGCGCGGCCATCAGGCCGGTCGCCACCGTCGTCTTGCCCGTGCCCGAGGCGGGCGCGGCCAGGACGACGCGCGGGACCGCTACCACTCGATGCCCCGCTGGCCCTTGCGGCCGGCGTCCATCGGGTGCTTGACCTTGGTCATCTCGGTCACCAGATCTGCCGCCGCGACCAGCTTCTCGGGCGCGTACCGGCCGGTGATGACGACGTGCTGCGAGCCGGGCCGCGCGGCCAGCACGTCCAGCACCTCGTCCACGTCGATCCAACCCCAGTGCATCGGGTAGGTGAACTCGTCCAGCACGTAGAAGCGGTAGGTCTCGGCGGTCAGGTCGCGCTTGACCTGCTCCCAGCCCTCGCGCGCCGCGTCCTCGCTCTCGGCGATCTCGCGCTGCACCCAGGACCAGCCCTCGCCCATCTTGTGCCAGGCGACCGTGCCGCCCTCGTCGCTCGCGCCGAGGACCTTGAGCGCGTGCTCCTCGCCGACCTTCCACTTGGCCGACTTGACGAACTGGAACACCCCGATCGGCCAGCCCTGGTTCCAGGCGCGCAGCGCCATCCCGAACGCGGCCGTGGACTTGCCCTTGCCGGGGCCGGTGTGGACGGCCAGCACGGGCAGGGTGCGGCGCTGACGGGTCGTCAGACCGTCGTCGGGAACACTGGTCGGCTGTCCCTGCGGCATGGTTACGCCGCCTCCCTCTGCTTGGAGTGCTGCTTCGAGTTCCGCTTCGAGTTCTGCATGGTCCCGACCATCGTCTTCACCAGCGAGGTCACCGTGTCCGCGCGCAGTTCGTCCAGCGCCACGGCCGGGCCCTGCAGGTGCTGCGCCAACTCGGCGGCCAGGCCGAGCCGGACCGGGCCGCTCTCGCAGTCCACCACGACGCTCGCCGTACCGGTCGCAGCCAGCAGTCCGGCGGCGCGCCGCGCGTCGTCCAGCGCCGAGCGCGAGCCGGTCGCCCGGCCGTCCGTCACCACGACGACCAGCGGACGCCGCATCGGGTCGCGCAGCCGCTCGACGCGCAGCGTCTCATGCGCGCGCAGCAGTCCGGCGGCCAGCGGCGTCCGGCCGCCGGTCGGCAGCAGCTCCAGCCGGGCCGCACCCGCCTCCACCGACGAGGTCGGCGGCAGCACCAGATCGGCGTTCGAGCCCCGGAAGGAGATCATCCCGATCTTGTCGCGGCGCTGGTAGGCGTCCATCAGCAGCGACAGCACCGCGCCCTTGACCGCCGACATCCGCTGCCGGGCCGCCATCGAACCGGAGGCGTCGACGACGAAGAGGACGAGGTTGCCCTCGCGGCCCTCGCGGACCTGTTGCCGGAAGTCGTCCTTGCGCAGCACCAGCGCCCGTCCGTTGCGCCCGCGCGCCCGCTGGTGCGGTGCGGCGGCCTGGACGGTCGCGGCCAGGTGCAGCCGCTGGAGCGCGCCGGTGGGGCGCTGGGCGCGGATGGTGTGGCCGGCATCGGTCTCCGCGCGGGAACGGCGTCCCTGGACGCCCTCGCCGGTGCCCGGGACCTTGAACAGCCGCGTCTTGTACGGCTGGTCGGCCGCGACCGGCGCGGCTTCACGCGGCGCGGGCGCGGAGGGGGACTGCTGCGGCTGGGCCTTGCCGGGCTCGCCTGCCCCGCCCGCCTCGCCGGCATCGCCCTTGTCGCCGCCCGCGTCGTCGGACGTGGCCTCGGCCGGGGACTCGGGCGCGTTGGGCGCGTCCTGACCGCCGCCTCCGCCATCGCCCCCGCCTCCGCCGTTGTCGGGACCGGAGTCGTCCGGGCCGTCTCCGTCCGGGGTGCCGTCGGGGTCACCGTCCGGATCGCTCTCGGGCTCCTGCCCGGCGAACTGCTGGAGCGTCTCGTCCAACTTCTCGTCGTCCAGCCCCGGCGCATCGAACGGGTTGCGTCGACGCCGGTGCGGCAGCGCCAACTGCGCGGCGATGCGCACGTCCTCGGCCAGCACCTGCGTCCGGCCCGCCCAAGCGGCCAGCGCCACCGCCGTCCTGGCCATCACGATGTCGGCCCGCAGCCCGTCCACCTCGAACGCGGCGCAGACGGCGGTGATCTGACGCAGCGGCGCATCGCCGAGCACGACCTGCGGCAGCAGCTCCTGCGCCGCGGTGATCCGCTCGGCGAGCGCCCGCTCCTCGTCCTGCCAGCGGGCGGCGAAGCCCCCCGGGTCGGCGTCGTAGGCGAGGCGACGCCGGACGACCTCGGCGCGCTGCTCCGGCTCGCGGGTCGCGGCGATCTCGACGGTGAGGCCGAAGCGGTCGAGCAGCTGCGGACGCAGCTCGCCCTCCTCCGGGTTCATCGTGCCGACCAGCAGGAACCGTGCCGCGTGCCGGACCGAGACGCCCTCGCGCTCGACGTAGGAGCGGCCCATGGCCGCCGCGTCGAGCAGCAGGTCGACCAGGTGGTCGTGGAGCAGGTTGACCTCGTCGATGTAGAGCACGCCGCGGTGCGCCGCCGCCAACAGGCCCGGCTCGTAGGCCTTCACGCCCTCGGCCAGGGCCCGCTCCAGGTCCAGCGAGCCGACGATCCGGTCCTCGCTGACGCCGACCGGCAGCTCGACCAGCGAGGTCGGGCGCTCGGTGACGGCAGCCGCCTCGACGACGTGCGGGCCGTCCGGGCACTGCGCGTCCGGGGACGCCGGGTCGCAGGCGAAGCGGCAGCCGGAGACCACGCGCAGCGCGGGCAGCAGCCCGGCCAGCGCGCGGACCATGGTCGACTTGGCGGTGCCCTTCTCGCCGCGCACCAGCACCCCGCCGACCTGCGGCGAGACCGCGTTCAGCAGCAGCGCGAGCCGCAGGTCGTCCATGCCGACCACGGCGGTGAACGGATACCGGGAATCCTGACGGACAGTCACTCCGCGTCCCCTTCCAGGTCGCCTTCGAGCTCGAGGTAGGTGGTGCGCAGCCGGTCCAGGGTCTCGTGGTCGGGTTCGGCCCAGAGCTTGCGGTCCGCCGCCTCCAGCAGCCGCTCGGTGATGCCGCGCAGCGCCCAGGGGTTGGACGTGCGCATGAACTCCTGGTTGGTCGGGTCGAAGACGTACTCCGACGCCAACTTCTCGTACATCCAGTCGTCGACCACGCCCGCCGTGGCGTCGTAGCCGAAGAGGTAGTCGACGGTCGCGGCCATCTCGAAGGCGCCCTTGTAGCCGTGGCGGCGCATCGCCGCCATCCAGCGCGGGTTGACCACGCGGGCGCGGAAGACGCGGTGCGTCTCCTCGCCCAGGGTGCGGGTCTTGACCTGGCTGGGCGTGGCGCTGTCGCCGACGTAGGCCGCCGGGGACTCGCCGGTCAGGTGGCGGACCATGGCCACCATGCCGCCGTGGTACTGGAAGTAGTCGTCCGCGTCGACCAGGTCGTGCTCGCGGGTGTCGACGTTCTTGGCCGCCACCGAGATCCGGCGGAAGGCCTGCTCCATGTCCCCGCGCGCGGCCCGGCCGTCCAGGCCGCGTCCGTAGGCGTAGCCGCCCCAGACCGCGTAGACCTCGGCCAGGTCGGCGTCGGAGCGCCAGTTGCGGGCGTCGATCAGCGGCAGCAGGCCCGCGCCGTACGCGCCGGGCTTGGAACCGAAGATGCGTGCGCTGGCCCGGCGCCGGTCGCCGTGCTCGCTCGCGTCCTCGTCGACGTGGGCGCGCACGTAGTTGGACTCGGCGGGCTCGTCCAGCTCGGCGACGGCCCGCACCGCGTCGTCCAACAGGCCGACGACGTGCGGGAATGCGTCGCGGAAGAAGCCGGAGATGCGCACGGTCACGTCGATGCGCGGACGGCCCAGCTCCGCGAGCGGCACGACCTCGAAGCCGGTGACCCGGCGCGAGGCGTCGTCCCAGACCGGACGGCAGCCCAGCAGCGCGAGGATCTCGGCGATGTCGTCGCCCTGCGTGCGCATGCAGGACGTGCCCCAGACCGTCAGGCCGACGGACTTGGGGTAGGCGCCGGTGTCCTCCAGATAGCGCGCGACCAGCGAGTCGGCCAGCGCCTGGCCGACCTCCCAACTCAGCCGGGAGGGAATGGCCTTGGGGTCGACCGAGTAGAAGTTGCGGCCGGTCGGCAGCACGTTGACCAGCCCGCGCGTCGGCGAGCCGGACGGTCCGGCGGGCACGTAGCCGCCGCGCAGCGCGCGCAGGATGTGGTCCAACTCGTCCGTGGTGCGCGCCAGTCGGGGCACGACCTCCTCGGCGGCGAACTCCAGCACGGCGACGGCGGTGTCCAGCGGCCCGCCCAGCACATCGAGGACCAGGCCCGGAGCAGTGTCCACGGCCCAGTCCCGCGCCTCCATGCCCTCGGCCAGCCGACGGCAGAGCTGCTCCAGCAGGTCCAGCGCGTCCGAGCCGGTGCGCGCCGGGCCGTCGACCAGTGACTTCAGCGCGTCGGAGACGTGCACCGCCGCGCCCGGCTCGGCGAGCAACTCCTTCTCCACCAGCCCGAAGTGGGACGCGAGCGCCGCCCGTAGGCCGGGCAGGGCGTCTGCGCGCCCGCCCCAGATCTGCGCCGAACGCAGCACCGCCAGCACGAGGTTGACCCGCGCCTCGCCCACCGGGCCGCCGCCCAGGATGTGCAGGCCGTCGCGGATCTGCACGTCCTTGATCTCGCACAGGTAGCCGTCGATGTGCATGACGAACCCGTCGAACGCCTCGTCGTCCGGCTGCTCGTCGACATGCAGGTCGTGGTGGAGCTCGGCGGCCTTGACCAGCGTCCAGATCTGCGCCCGCACGGCCGGGGCCTTGGCCGGGTCCAGATCGCTGACCAGCGCGTACTCGTCGAGCAGCTGCTCCAGCTTGGCCAGGTCGCCGTAGGTGTCGGCGCGCGCCATCGGCGGGACCAGGTGGTCGACGATGGTGGCGTGCCCGCGTCGCTTGGCCTGGGTGCCCTCGCCCGGGTCGTTGACGATGAACGGGTAGATCAGCGGCAGTTCGCCCAGCACCGCGTCCGGCGCGCAACCACGCGACAGGCCAAGGCCCTTGCCCGGCAGCCACTCCATCGTCCCGTGCTTGCCCAGGTGGACGACGGCGTCGGCGCCGAACCCGCCCGACGATGTCGCAGTCTCCAACCATCGGTACGCGGCCAGGTAGTGGTGGGACGGCGGCATGTCCGGGTCGTGGTAGATCGCGATCGGGTTCTCGCCGAAGCCGCGCGGCGGCTGGATCATCAGCACCACGTTGCCGAAGGCCAGCGACGCCAGCACGATCTCGTCGCCGTCGACGTAGAGCTGACCGGGAGCCTCGCCCCAGTGCTCCAGCACGCCCTCGCGCAGTTCGTCGTCCAGCGCGTCGAACCACTGCTGGTAGTCCTTCAGTTGCACGCGGGCGGGCGCGGCGCGCAGCTGCTCCTCGGTCAGCCACTCGACGTCGTGGCCACCGGCGGCGATCAGCGAGTGGATCAGCTCGTCGCCGCCCGCGGGGTAGCCGTCGACGCCGTAGCCGGCGGCGCGCAGCGCGTCCAGCAGCCGCACGGCCGAGGCCGGAGTGTCCAGGCCGACCGCGTTGCCGACGCGCGAGTGCTTGGTCGGATAGGCGGTGAAGACGATCGCCAACTTCTTCTCGGCGTTGGGCTTGTGGCGCAGCGCCGCATGCCGCAGCGCGATCCCGGCGACCCGCCCGGCGCGCTCCTCGTCCGCGGCGTAGACGGGGATGCCGTCGGCGCCGGTCTCCTTGAAGGAGAACGGGACGGAGATGAGCCGGCCGTCGAACTCGGGGATGGCCACCTGCATCGCCGCGTCCATCGGCGAGAGCGCCGCGTCGGACTCGTCCCAGACGGCGTGGGAGGTGGTCAGGCAGAGGCCCTGGATCACCGGGATGTCCAGCTCGGCGAGCTGCCCGATGTCCCAACTCTCCTCACCGTCACCGCCCGCCGAGGCGTCTGCGGCGACGGTCCCACCGGCGGCGAGCACGGTGGCGACCAGCGCGTCGCACTGCCCGAGCACCGCGAACAGCCCGGCGTCGGCGCCACGCAGCGAACCGCAGTACACCGGAAGCGCGTTGCCGCCCTTGGCCTCGATCTGCGCGCAGAGCGTGTCCACGAACGCGGTGTTGCCCGAGAGTTCGTGCGCCCGGTAGAAGAGCACGCCCACCGTCGGGCGGCCGTCCCGCAGTTCGCCCGCCTCGATTGACGCAGCCCCCCGAACGCCGAACTGCGGCATGGCCTGCGGGGCCGAGAAGCCCTCGCCGGTCAGCAGCACCGTGTCGGAGAGGAAGCGCGCCAGCTCGGCCAGGTTGGCCATGCCGCCCTCGACCAGGTAGCGCAGCGCCTCCGCGACCACGCCCGCCGGGGCGGACGACATGCCCATCAGCTCCGCGTCCGGCACGGCCTCGCCGCCGAGCAGCACCGTCGGCAGTCCGGACGCGGCGATGGCCGCCAGCCCGTCCTCCCAGGCGCGCCGCCCGCCGAGCAGCCGGACCACCGCGACGTCCGCGTCGGCCAGCAGTGCGGGGAGTTCGGTCGCGACGTCGGTCCGGGTCGGGTTGCCGATCAGGTAGCGCGCGCCGGAGGCGCGGGCGGCGAGCAGGTCGGTGTCGGCGGTGGAGAGCAGCAGGACCGTGGCTCCGTCCGCATCCTGGCCCCCGCTCTCGTGCTCCGTCGGGGCCTGCTGGTCCTGGTCCACCCGGTCAACTCCCTTGCTTGTCGAGCTTGTTGGTGAAGAGTTCTTGGTCACGTCGGCGCCCCCGGCGGCACGAACGGCAGCCCGCCCGGCGCCCCGTCCTCGATCAGCCGCCACAGCGCGTCGGTGTCGGCATGACGCTCGATCAGATCCCCGAGCCGGTCCAGCCGTTCCTCGCGTGCGGCGGCGAAGCCGGTGTCCGGGGCGGGCACGAACGCACGCCCGCTGGCGGCAGCGACCTCGCGCAGGAACGCCCGCCGGAACCCGTCGTTCTCCAGCGCGCCGTGCCAGGTGGTTCCCCAGACCGACCCCGCCCGGTACCCGTCCAGCCACGGCTCGCCGCCGCCAGCGGCGGTGCTGGAGACGGTGGCGACGCCGTGGTGGATCTCGTAGCCGTGCACCGTCTCGCCGTAGGCCTCGCCCACCGGGCGCGCCAGCGTCTTCTCGACCGCGAAGCGGATGTCCACCGGCAGCAGTCCGAGGCCCGCGACCTTGCCCGCCTTCGACTCGACCTCGTCCGTGATCGTCCGCGCCAGCATCTGGTACCCGCCGCAGACGCCGAGCACCGGCAGCCCGCGCGCCGCCCGCTCGGCGACGGCCCGGTCCAGCCCCCGCTCGCGCAGCCACGCCAGGTCGGCGACCGTGGCCCGGGTGCCGGGCAGCACCACCAGGTCGGCGTCGGCGAGCTCCTCCCGGCGCGTGGCCCAGCGGACCAGCACACCGGGCTCCTGTGCCAGCGCGTCGATGTCGGTGAAGTTCGACAGCCGCGGCAACTGCACCACCGACACCCGCAGCACGTCCGCGCCGACGGGCCCGCCCGCGTCGCCGCGTGCCATCACGCCGGCCAGGTCCAGCGAGTCCTCGGCGTCCAGCCACAGCCCCGACAGCATCGGCAGCACGCCCAGGGACGGACGGTGCGTCACCCGGTGCAGCATGTCCAGTCCGGGCTGCAACAGGCGCGCGTCGCCGCGGAACTTGTTGACCAGCCAGCCCGCGATGTGCGCCTGGTCCTCGGCGGAGAGCAGCGCCAGCGTCCCGAACATGGACGCGAAGACGCCGCCCCGGTCGATGTCTCCGACTACCACCACCGGCAGGTCGGCGGCGACGGCCAGGCCCATGTTGGCGATGTCCCCGGCCCGCAGGTTGATCTCGGCGGGGGAGCCGGCGCCCTCGCAGATCACCACGTCGTAGCGGTCGCGCAGGTCGGCGAGGCAGTCCAGGGCGATCCGCAGCAGCGCGGGCTTGCGCTCGCGGTAGTCCAGCGCGCCGACCTCGGCGACCGGCTTGCCCAGTACCACGACCTGGCTGCGCCCGTCGCCACCCGGCTTGAGCAGCACCGGGTTCATCGCCGCCTCGGGCGTGGCGCCCGCGGCTGTCGCCTGCATCGCCTGGGCCCGGCCGATCTCCGCGCCGTCAAGGGTCACGAAGGAGTTGAGCGACATGTTCTGCGCCTTGAACGGCGCGACCTTGACGCCCTGTCGCTTGAGCCAGCGACAGATACCCGCCGTGACGACGCTCTTGCCCGCATCGGAGGTGGTCCCGGCGACCAGCAGTGCCCCGCTCACTTCTTTGCCCCCCTCAGCTTGGTCCCCCTCAGCAGGGCGACCGTCACGGTGGTCGCCAGCGCCAGCGCGCCCACCCGGCGTGAAAGCCGACAGGCGCGCTCCACGTCCGCGACCGCGACCGGCCGCAACTCCGCACCCAGAACCGGTCGGTGCTCGACCCGCTCCCCGTAGCGGAGCGTGCCCCCGAGCCGCACTCCCAACGCGCCCGCGAAGGCAGCCTCCGCATGACCGGCGTTCGGGCTCGGGTGCGCGCCCGCGTCACGCCTCCAGACGCGCCACGCGCGCCCCCGGTCCTCGCTCGCCGCGACGGTCAGCAGCGCCGTCAGCCGTGCCCCCGGCCACCCGGCCACGTCGTCCAGCCGCGCCGACGCCCAGCCGAACCGCAGCAGCCGCGGTGAGCGGTGACCCACCATCGCGTCCAGCGTGTTGACGGCCCGGAACGCCAGCAGCCCCGGCGCGCCCGCGAGCGCGCCCCAGATCAGTGCGTTGACGACGGCGTCGGCGGTGTTCTCGCCGACGGACTCGACGACCGCGCGGGCGATCTCCTGCGCGTCCAGCTGACGCGGGTCACGCCCGCACAGGTGCGGCAGACGTTCGCGCGCCGCCTCGATGTCCCCGCGCTCCAGCGCGGACGCGATCCCGCGCGCCTCGCGGACGAGTGACGCGCCCCCGAGAACCGCCCAGGCGGACGCGGCGGCGAGGGCCGCCTGAGCGGGGCGCGAGCGCCGCAGCGTGCGCTCCGTCACCAGCGCGCCCCCGGCGACGGAACCGACCGCGGCGAGCGTGAAGACTGCTCCCGAGCCGCGATGGTCCTTGTAGAGACGCCGCTCCAGCGCGGCGGCGAAACGCCCGAACCCGGCTACCGGATGACCACGTCGGGGGTCGCCGAACACGGCGTCGGCGGCATAGCCCACCACGGCCCCGTACGCGAACGCGCTGCTGCGCACCGCTGCGTGTCCTCACTCAGGGTCCGCGCCCTGGATCGACGATCCGAAGGCGAGAGTCTCCTGGCTTCCGGATCGACGCACCTACGGGCCTTCCAGCGGCGATGTGCTGCCGTGGCCGTCGTTCGCAGGTGCTCCCCGGTGACAGTGGCGGGACCGCGCCGGATTTGCACCGGCTTCCTCTCCTTGCCTCCGATTGGCGTAAGGATCCCACCATGTCGCCGGACGCAGCGTCAACCGACCGGGTCGGTGTCGCGGATCACGGACGTTGCTGCTTGAGCAGTTCGACGGACTTCTGCACCACCTGGTCGGCGGGGCTCGTGGGCGGGCTGAGGACGTGATCCTCGAACCAGGAAAGGCCAAGGATGACTATCAGTCCCAGCGGGGCGACAAGCAGGCACAGGAAGACAGACATGGGCACCCCAAGGTGTCGAATGCTGCAGGCCCGGACGGACCCCGATCCGTCCCTCCAACAGCGTCCGTCACCCTGGCGGAATCCGCACGTCGGGTATTGCTTGAGGCTTTGTTCCCGCAGGTGGTGCGACTACGTTCAGTGCCGTTTCTAGTGCCGCCCGGAAATCACGTCCGCGACCTTCGCGACGGGGGAGGTCCCCGCGCGCCCGCCGCGTTCCTGTCGGTCGGCGAAGTGGTACGCCGCGTACAGCCCGTGCACCCCGATCCACCGGAACGGTTCCGGCTCCCACCGGCGGACCGTGTGGTCCACCCACGGCAGGTCCGTCAGGTCCGTCGCCTCGCCGCGCACCAGGTCGCGCAGCGTCCGCGCGGCGAGGTTCGTCGTGGTGACGCCGCTGCCGACGTAGCCTCCGGCCCAGCCCAGGCCGGACGCCTGGTCGACGGCGACCGTGGAGCACCAGTCGCGCGGCACGCCCAGCACGCCCGACCAGGCGTGGTCGACCGCGACACCCCGCGCTGCGGGGAAGAAGCCGGTCAGGATCTCGGTCAGCTGGTCGATCGTCTTCGCCGCCGTCGAGCCGTCGTTGTCCGTGCGAGAGCCGAAGCGGTAGGGGACGCCGCGTCCGCCGAGCGCGATCCGGTCGTCCGCCGTCCGCTGCGCGTACATGTACGCGTGCGCGAAGTCGCCCAGCGTCTCGCGGCCGTCCCAGCCGACGGAGTCCCAGAAGGAGGCGGGCAGCGGTGCGGTGACGATCATGGAGGAGTTCATCGGCAGCCAGGTGCGCTTCTCGCCGCGCAGGTTGGCGGTGAAGCCCTCCGTGCAGCGCAGCACGTACCGGGCCGAGACGGTGCCCTGGTCGGTGACGGCGCGCGCGGGGGCCGTGCCGACGGCGGGCAGGATCTCGGTGACCGTCGTGCCCTCGTAGATCCTGACGCCCAGTCGCTCCGCCGCCTCGGCAAGGCCCCGGACCAGCTTGGCCGGTTGGATCCGCGCGCCGTGCGGGGTCCAACTGCCGCCCAGGACACCGGAGACCGCGATCCGGGACGAGGCCTCGGCGGCCGTCAGCCGCTCCACCTCGGTCTCGCCGTACGCGTGCTCGCCCGCGACGAACGCGTCCAGCCGCCCGACCTGCGCGGGCGTGTAGGCGACCTCCAGGACCCCGCCCTTGACCTGGTCGGCGTCGATCCGCTCGGCGTCGCAGACGCGCAGCACCTCGTCGACGCTCTCGTTCATCGCCTGCTGCATCGCCATGGCGCGCGGCTTGCCGTAGTGCTTGGCGAAGACGCCGCGCCCGGCGAAGCCGTTGTACAGCCAGCCGCCGTTGCGGCCGGACGCGCCGTAGCCGCAGAAGCGCTGCTCCAGCACGGCGACGCGCAGCGAGGGGTCCGCCTGCTTGAGGTAGTAGGCCGTCCACAGCCCCGTGTAGCCCCCGCCGACGACGGCCACGTCGACCTCCGTCGAACCGTCCAGCGGCCGTCGCGGGTCGGGGAGGCCGATGGCCGAGTACCAGAAGGAGACACCGCCGTTGGCGGTGGCGGAGGTGCCCACGGGAGACCTGCTTCCTTGAGGAGGTGCGGAGCGGGTGCCTCGGTGCGGAGCGCCGGGCTCCGCCGGCTCGGGCACGCTATCCAGGGCCGGGAGCAGCGGCAATGCACACAGTGTCAAGGTCCTGCGCGGGTTTCCGGACAAACCGTCGAGGGTGCGGTCACCCGCGTCCGTGTTCCCGTCCGGCCGCGCTCCGGTGGCGCGGGCGCCCAGCGGGTACTGGGATGGAGAGAACGTCGGCACGATCCGGTGCGGCAGCGGTTCCGGTGCGGCAGCACGTGCCGGTACGGCGGCAGCGGGGAGCAGGGGTAGCGACATGCATTGGGGCAAGGCAGCCGCTGTGGCCACCGTCTCCGCCGTCGGCGTGGGCGCGGTCGCCCTGGCGGTCGGACGGGTGGTCTCCGAGCTCTCGGTGCGCTCCAGCGGCGCGGCGCCCGCCTCGACGGGGGGGCTGCGCGTCCACTCCGTCGCGCCGGGCATGATCGAGCTGACCCGGACCCCGGAGACCGAGCGGCACGGCCGCTGGGCGCTGGAGTGGGGCACGGACGGCCATGTGGTGATCGGTCCGGTCCTCTCCACCACCGCGCAGACAGTGATCCGCCAGGTCCTGCCGGGCGGCTCCGTGCTGCCGGAGGAGGGCGAGACCGTCGTCCTGACACCGTGGGTGCTGCGCGGCGACCCCAAGCAGGCGCTGGGCATGGACTTCTCCGACACCCACGTCAGCGGCGAGCTCGGCCCGATGCCGGCCTGGTACCTGCCCGGACTGCGCGACCCGTGGGTGATCGCGATCCACGGCGACGGCGCGGACCGGGGACAGGTGCTGCCGCTGCTGCCGGTGTTCGAACACTTCAAGATGCCGGTGCTGGCCATCAGTTACCGCAACGACCCGGGCGCACCGGCGTCCCCGGACGGCATGGGCCATTTCGGCGAGACGGAGTGGCGCGACGTCGAGGCGGCGATCCGCCTGGCGGTCGACTCGGGCGCGAGCCGGGTCCTGCTCTACGGGTGGGGCATCGGCGCGACGATGGCCCTGCAGGCGGCGGAGCGGTCCGCGTGGCGGGACATCGTGCGCGGGCTCGTGCTGGACTCGCCGGTGCTGGACTGGCGCGAGGCGGCGCGACGCCGCGCCACCCGTCGCGGCGTCCCCCAGCCCCTCGCGGAGCTCGGCATGCGCGCGGCGGAGGGCCGCAGCGGCGTCGACACGGCGGCGTTCGACCGCCTGGCGGAGGGCGACGGCCTGACCGCGCCGGCGCTGCTGCTCCACAGCCCGGACGACACGGTGGCCCCGATCGCACCGGTACGGCGGCTTGCGGAGCGGAGGGACGATCTCGTCCTGTACCGGGAGTTTCCGGGCACCGAGCACGAGGCGTTGTGGAACGCGGATCCCCACGGGTACGAGGATTTGCTGAGGCGGTTCCTGACGCCCCTCCTTTAACGGTTGCCGAGAGGACGGTTGCACTTTGCCCAGGGGCGCGGGGAACTGCGCGAGTAACCCACCCTGTGCGGATGGCCCTGCGCTTTGAGGACCATCTGCACGCCGGTGGCTTGTCGCGCAGTTCCCCGCGCCCCTGGTTGTGCACCTACCCGTGGAGCGAAAAATGTCCCCGTATCGACCCGGAGTAAAAGCCTCGCAACGCCCAACCTCCGCCGTTGTAGGCGCAAATCGTGCGCCACTCGCGCACCTCGCCGCACTCCTGACCTGCGCCACGCCTGAGGATGTGACAAGTTGCCGTGCGACGGGGAAGACTGCACGGCGTGACGTCCCGGAATCCGCGCGACCGTGATGCCCGCGTAGCGAGACTGCCCCGACCCGCCGGTCAGGTGCGCCGCACGCCCCCCTCCTACCAGTCTGCCCCGGCGCGCCTCGCGCCCCTCGCCCGGCGCCTGCTCGCGGACGCAGTCCGCATCGCGCACTGGGCGGGCGAGTTGCCGGCCGTGGACCGCCGGGGGGACCTCCTGCCCGGCGACGCCGAGGCCGCCGCGAAGTCGCTCGCGCTGACGCTGGACCAGGCCGTCGCGGCCTGGGAACGGGCGCGGCTGACCGGCCTGATCGAGCTGCGCGGCAGCGGCGCGGGGCCGGGCTGGCGACTGCACGCCTGGGAGCACGACGACGAGGCCGTCCTGCGCGGCTGGACCGCGCTCTTCGACGCCTGGACGCTGCTGGTCTCCGTGCCCGACCGGGCGCTGACCCAGCTCGCGGGGCAGGCGGTCGACCACGCCCCGCAACTGCTCTCGTTCCTGCACCTGGTGGCCGGTCCGGTCGACGAGGCGGAGCTGCTGGAGCTGCTGCGTCGCGGCATGGAGGAGCAGTGGCATGCGGGCCTGCACCCGACCGTCGCCTCACCCGTGCCGCACGCCGCTCTGGCCGTCTCGGCGATCCGCGCCGACGCACGCGACGCGGAGGCGCGTGCCGGCGCAGCGCTGCCGCCGACGCCGGGGGAGATCGCCGCGGTGCTGCGCTGGATGCTGGAGGGCTTCGCGGCCGTGGGCGCGCTGGTGCGCAGACCCGAGGACAGCGTCGAGCTGACCCCGCTGGGCCACTGGGCCGTGCGGGCCAAGCTGGAGGAGATCTGCACGGTGGCGCAGACCGCCGCCGGGCACATCGAGCAGTCGGCCTACGAGCTGCTGGCCGCCTGTGCCGGGTACACGCCCGGCCCCGCGCGCGCCGAGTACCGGGCCTGGCTGGCGGCCCGTCAGGTCGACCGCGCCGTGACCGACCTGCTCGACGTCGCGCGCGGCGAGGACGCGCTGCTGCGCGGTCTGGCCTTCGAGGCGCTGCGCGTCGCCGGACATCCGGCCGAGCCCGCCGTCCGGCACGCCTGCGACGAGCCGATGCTGCGGCCCTACGCGCTGCTGTGGCTGGCCGAGCAGAGCGACGAGGGCGTGCTGCCCGCCGACGTGCTGGACCAGCAGGACGCCGCCTGGCTCTGGGTGGACACGGGGGCGGCGGTGCTGGAGCACGGTGACACCGGGATGCTGGTCCGCCACGTCCAGGGCGCCGCCGACGGCGACCCGGGACGGCTCTTCGCGCTGGCCCGCCAGGTCGGTCACCCGCGTGCCGGGCATGTCCTGGCGGCGGTGGCGTCGGCGCACCCCGATCCTGGAGTCGCGCGGGCCGCGCGGCGCAGCGCGTTCAGCGTGCACGACGGCGGGGCCTGAGCAGACGCCGCCTGACGACGACGGCTCGACGACCCTGGTTCCAGGACGGCTCGACAACGGTTCGACGTGGGTGCGACGACGGGAGGCCGGCAGGTGGCGGAGCGGGACGAGGCCCGGGCGCAGGCGCGGTTGACCGCCGCGCGGCTCAGCGCCGAGGAGGTCGACGCGGTCGCGCTGACCTGGGTGGACAACGCGGGGATCGCCCGGGTCAAGGGCATCCCGCTGAGCCGCCTCCCCGACGCGGCCGTGCACGGGATCGGGATGTCGCCGGTCTTCGACGTCTTCCTGGTCGACGACGCGATCACGACCAGCCGTCATATCGGCGGCCCCGACGGCGATCTGCGACTCTTCCCGGACCTCGACCGCGCCGTCAGGCTCGCCGGGCAGCCCGGTTGGGCCTTCGTGCCGGTGGACCGGTACGCGCAGGACGGGACGCCGCATCCGGCCTGCCAGCGGCAGTTCGCCGCCGCGATGGCGGCGCGGGGGGCCGAGTTCGGGATCACCTTCCGCGCCGCGTTCGAGACCGAGTGGATCGTCCAGCGGCAGGCGGCTCCGGGCGAGCCGCCGACCTACCCCACCGACGGCCCCGCGTACGGGCTGCACCGGCTGACCGACCTGTCCGACTACCTGCGCGACGTGCTGTTGGCCCTGGAAGCCCAGGGTTTGACGGTGCAGCAGATTCACCCGGAGTACGCGCCAGGGCAGTTCGAGGTCTCCATCGCCGCCGCCGACCCGGTCGCGGCGGCGGACGACGCGGTGCTGGTCCGGGCGACGATCCGGGCCGTCTCGGCGCGGCACGGGCTGCGGGCCTCGTTCGCACCGGCCTTCGAGGCGGGCGGCGTCGGCAACGGCGGCCACCTGCACCTCAGCGCCTGGCAGGACGGGCACAACCTGATGGCCGACCCCGTCGCCCGTGAGTCGTTCCTGGGCGGGATCCTCGACGAGCTGCCCGCCCTGCTGGCGCTCGGCGCGCCCAGCGTGGCCAGCTACCTGCGGCTGGTGCCGTCGCACTGGGCGGGTGTGTACCGCTGCTGGGGCGTGGAGAACCGCGAGGCCGCCCTTCGCGTCGTCGAGGCGCCGCACCTGCTGCCCCGTCCGCCGAGGCCCGCCACGCGGGCCTACCCGCCCGTCCCCGGGCTGCTGCGGCAGGACACGGATGCCGAGGAGGCGACGCAGGCGCTGCTGCGCGACCTGGACGAGAGCGAGCGCCGCCGCTACGCCGAGCAGGCCGCGGCGGAGTCGGGCGCTCCGGCCAATGTCGAGGTCAAGTGCTTCGACCAGTCCGCCAACCCGTACCTCGCGGTCGGCGGCGTGATCGCGGCGGGCCTGGCCGGGATGGACACGGGCGCCAAGCTGCCGGAACCGGCCCAGGGCGACCCGGCGCTGCTGCCGCCGGACCGCCGGCCGCCTCGACTGCCGACCGACCTGGGGGAGTCGCTCGCGGCCTTCCGGGTCTCGACGGTGCTCCACGAGGCGCTCGGTGAGGTGCTCTTCGAGGCCGTCGCCGCCGTTCGTGCCGCCGAGCAGGAGGCTTACGGGGCCCGGCCGCCCGAGGATGTCATCGCCGCGACCCGCTGGCGCTACTGATGCCGGCGGGCGAGGGGGAGTCGGCGCTCTGGGACATCGGCGGGCTGGTGGACCAGCACTGCCACTCCGTCGTCGCCTCGGAGTTGGGCGACGCGGCGTTCGCCTCGCTGCTGACCGAGTCGGACCAGCCGCCCGCCGATCCGCACGCCGTCTGGGACAGTTCGCTCGGGCTGGCCGTCCGCCGTTGGTGCGCACCGGAGTTGGACCTGCCCGCGTTCGCGCCCGTGGCGGCCTATCTGGAGCGCCGCCGCGAGCTCGGCGCGGCCGAGGTCACCCGGCGGATGCTGCGCCGCTCGGGCTTCGACGTCTGCCTGGTCGACACCGGCCTGACCGAGGCGGCGGGCGTCCCGCTGCTCTCGCCCGACGAGTTCGGCGGTCTGGCCGGCGCGGACGTGCACGAGATCGTCCGGATCGAGCGCGTCGCCGAGCACGTGGCCCCGGGACTGACCGCCGACGGCTGGGCGGAGGGTGTCGGAGCCGCGCTGCACCGGGCCGCCCGGCATGCGGTCGGCCTCAAGTCCGTTGTCGCCTACCGTTACGGGCTCGACCTCGATCCCGCACGACCGTCGCCGGCCGAGACGCGGCGTGCGGCGGGGGAGTATCTGGCCTCCGGGGGCGGCCGGTTGACGCATCCGGTGCTGTTGCGCCACCTGCTCTGGACGGCGCTCCAGTTGGGCCTTCCGCTCCAACTCCACACCGGCTTCGGCGATCCCGACCTCACCCTGCACCGGTCCGACCCGTCCCTGCTGACGGATTTCGTCCGGGCGGCCCAACCGCTGGGCACCCCGCTGGTGCTGCTGCACTGCTGGCCCTACCACCGCCAGGCGGCCTGGCTGGCGCAGTCGTTCCCGCACGTCTACTGCGACGTCGGTCTGACGCTCACCCACACCGGCGCTGCCGGCGCACGTCAGGTACTGGCGGAGACGCTCGAACTCGCACCGTTCCGGAAGGTGTTGTTCTCCACCGACGGTTACGGCCTGCCGGAGCTGCACCGCGCGGGTGCGGCTGCCTTTCGCCACGCGCTCGGCTCCTGGTTGGCAGAGGCCGTGCCCGGCAACGCCGTTGAAGCGGCCAGGATTGCCTCGCTGATCGGCAGCGAGAACGCGGGGCAGCTCTACGGCCTTGCCACCTGCACGATGTGACGGTACGTGAGAATGCGATCACTGAGCGAGAAGTGATGCCATAACGGTTCCGTAAATTCGTGTGCCATGGCACTAGCTGCCACCCCTCCCCGTGTGGTCAAGTCGCACGCGGCCTGGAACCGACAGGCCCTGCCCAGCTCCATCACCCGGTGCACACCCACAGTCTCGGGGAGGACTTGTTGACGACCCCGCACCGCACCAGCCGTCGCTTCACACTGATAACCCTGGCCGCGGTCGGCGGCCTGATGGCCGCAACTCCGGCCATCGCCATGCCGGTCCACCACAACCACCCGCAGAGCGGCGGCGTGCACGCCATGGTCGGCGGTGGTGACGGCGGAGACGACGAGTCGGACGACATATCCAACGGCGCCCAACAGGCGGCCGACGAGGTCAACGCTCCCGGCATCGTCGCCCCCGGCGCGTACGGCGCGGCCTGGACCGCTCTGCAGAACATGCCGCGTACGGGCGGCAATTGGCGCCAGGCCACCATGCTCCCGTACAACTCGGACGACTCGCGCTACCGCGACCAGGACTCCAACTCCACGGCCGGTATGGGCCAGGTGACCGGCCGCATGACCGCGATGGCCGCCGACAGTAACGGCGACGTCTACGCGGGCTCGGCGGGCGGCGGCGTCTGGCGGTCCACGCAGGCCGGCGGCAACTGGACGCCGATCAGCGACGGGCTCTCCGCGCAGGCCACCGGCGCGCTGGCGCTGGACGGCCGGGGCCGCCTCTGGCTCGGCACCGGCGAGGCCAACACCAACGCCGACGCCTACCTCGGCTCCGGCGTCTACCTGTTGGCCGACCCGCGGCACGGCCAGTTCACCTCGCGCGACCGGGTCGGCGGCGACGAACTCCAGTCGACCGCGATCCACGAGCTGCGCATCAGCGGCGACACCATCTACGCCGCCACCTCCGAGGGCCTCTGGTCGCACTCGATCACGCACCTGGGCGGGCCCTGGAAGCTGGAGTTCGCTCCGAGCCCCGACTACCTGCCCGGCCACTCGCTGGCCAACGACCCGAACGCGGCCTACAAGAACATCGTCAACGACATCGCCTTCGACCCGGCCGACCCGAGCCGGGTGGTCGTCGCCGCGGGCTGGCGCTCCGGCGACACCTACAACGGCTACTACACCAAGGTCAACGGCAGTTGGCAGCTGCTCACCTCGATGGGCGCGCTGCCGACCGACCCGGGCGACATCGGCACGGTCACCTTCGCGCCCTCCGCGGACCACCAGCGCTACTACGCCCTGGTCCAGTCCCCGAACTCGCTCAACGCGGGCGGCGGCCTGGGCGGCATCTACGTCTCCAAGAACGGCTCGCCGTTCGGCCCGTGGACGCAGGTCGCCACGGCGGCCTCGCTGGGGGCCTCCGGCTCGGTGCTCACCAACGTCGGTGGCCAGTCCTGGTACGACGAGTCGCTGATCGTGGACCCGAACAACCACGACCACGTCTACGCCGGTCTGGAGGAGGTCTTCGAGACCACCGACGGCGGCACCACGTGGACCACGCCCGGCCCGTACTGGAACTTCCCGCTCGCCTGCTGGAGCCTCGACCCCAGCGAGCAGAGCGGCACCTGCCCGCAGACCACCCACCCGGACCAGCACGCCCTGGCCATCGGCAGCTACAAGGGCCAGACCTACGTCTACGCGGGCAACGACGGTGGCGCCTACCGCCGTCCGCTCGACGGCCAGGCCAACTCGCTGGGCCACGCCACCGACTGGGTCTCGCTCAACGACGGCACGATCGACACCCTCCAGTACTACTCGGTGGGCGTCGGCGCCGACCCGAACGGCAAGGGCACCGTCGTCACCGGCGGCATGCAGGACAACGGCCAGTCGATCCTCCGGGGTTACGGTTCCAAGGCCGTCGACACGGTGATGGGCTCCAACTTCGGCGGCGACGGCGGCATGTCGCTGGTCGACCCGAAGAACGGCTGCAACGAGGCCCAGGAGTACGTCTACCTGGAGATCAACGTCACCCAGGACTGCGCGGTCAACAGCGGTCTGGTGGCGCCGACCACGTACAACGTGGCCCCGCCGGACAACGCGACGTCCAACGCCCGCTTCATCGCGCCGTTCACCTCCGACCTGCAGAACCCGAACCTGTGGGTGGCGGGCGGCGAGAACGTCTGGGTGCAGTCGCAGGGCTTCGCGATCCGCTCCTCCAGCGCGTGGACGAGCGCGTACGACCTGGGCGCGGGACGCGTGGCGACGGCGGTCGCCTCCTCCGGCGGCAAGATCTACGCGGCGTGGTGCGGCCCGTGCAACCCGCAGGGCTTCCAGCGCGGCGTGGCCGTCGGCAACGCGGACGGCACGGGCTGGCAGCAGCTCACGCTCCCGGCGGGCGTACCGGACCGCTACCTCAGCGACGTGGTCGTGGACCCGAAGGACAGCAGCCACGTCTATCTGACGGTCAGTGGGTTCTCGCGCAACTGGAACGAGGGCCCCGGAGCGGGCATCGGCCACGTCTTCGAGAGCCACGACTCGGGCGCGACCTGGTCCGACATCTCGGCGAACCTGCCGGACATCCCGGCGGACTCGCTGTCGCTGACGCCTCAGGGCGGCCTGCTGCTGGGCACGGACCTCGGCGCGATGTACCGCGCCCCGGGCCACAGCCACTGGGCCGCGATCGGCGAGCTGCCCGCAGTGGCGGTGGACCAGATCCTCGTCGGCCCGGACGGCAACGTGTACGCGGCGACGCACGGGCGCGGCATCTACACCATGCCGCTCCGTGAACTCGCCGGCGGTCGGGACTAGGCACTTCGTGCCCCAAGGGGCGCGGGGAACTGCGCGAGCTTGTCGCGCAGTTCCCCGCGCCCCCCACGGGTTGAACATACCCGCCCCCCAAAAATATATGTACCACGGCAACAAAAACAAGACCGCGGCCAAGTTTTCAAGGGGT